>NZ_CP134876.1:2419366-2721787 GCF_032108445.1 Micromonospora halotolerans
ACCGGCTCCTGCTCCGGGCCGGCTACGTCCGCCGCGCCGCACCGGGCGGCTACACCTGGCTGCCGCTGGGCAAGCTGGTGCTGGACCGGGTCACCGACATCGTCCGCGCGGAGATGGCGGCGATCGGCGACCAGGAGGTGCACTTCCCGGCGCTGCTCCCGGCCGAGCCCTACCGGACCAGCGGGCGGTGGACGGAGTACGGCGACGACATCTTCACCCTCGAGGACCGGAAGGGTGCCGAGCACCTGCTCGCCCCGACTCACGAGGAGATGGCCGCGCTGCTGGTGAAGGACCTGTTCAGTTCGTACCGGGACCTCCCGGTGACGCTGTTCCAGATCCAGACCAAGTTCCGGGACGAGGCCCGGCCGCGGGCCGGCCTGCTGCGCGGGCGCGAGTTCCTCATGAAGGACGCCTACTCGTTCGACCTGGACGAGGCCGGGCTCCAGGCGGCCTACGACCGGCACCGCGACGCCTATCAGCGGATCTTCACCCGGCTCGGGCTGGACTTCACCGTGGTGCACGCGATGTCCGGGGCGATGGGCGGCTCGGCGTCGGAGGAGTTCCTGGCCGCGACGCCGGTCGGCGAGGACACCTACGTGGGCTGCACCGCCTGCGACTACGCGGCCAACACCGAGGCCGTGGTGAGCCGTGCGCCGGCGGCCGGGGACCCGGAGGCGCACCCGGAGGCGGAGGTGCACGACACCCCGGAGACGCCGACCATCGCGTCCCTGGTCGAGCTGGCCAACGCCCGCGCGCTGGCCGGCCGGACCGACTGGACCGCCGGCGACACGTTGAAAAATGTGGTGCTGGCCGTGCGCCGGCCGGGCGCCGAGCAGGCGGAGCTGCTGGTCATCGGCCTGCCCGGCGACCGCGAGGTGGACCTGAAGCGGGTCGAGGCCGCCCTGGCTCCGGCCACTGTGGCGGTCTTCGACGACTGGCTGGCCCACCCCGAGCTGGTCCGCGGCTACCTCGGTCCGCAGATCCTCGCCAAGCACGGGGTTCGCTACCTGGTCGACCCGCGCGTGGTGGCCGGCACCAGTTGGCTGACCGGCGCCAACGAGCCGGGCCGGCACGCCACGAACGTGGCCTGCGGGCGGGACTTCACCCCGGACGGCACGATCGAGGCCGCCGAGGTGCGCGCCGGTTACCCCTGCCCGGCCTGCGGCACGGGCGAGCTGACCATGCGCCGGGGCATCGAGGTGGGGCACATCTTCCAGCTCGGCCGCCGCTACACCGACGCGTTCGCGGTCGACGTGCTCGGCCCGGAGGGGAAGCCGGTCCGGCCCACCATGGGCTGCTACGGCATCGGTGTGTCGCGAGCGGTCGCGTCGGTCGCCGAGCAGCACCACGACGATCGAGGGCTGGTCTGGCCGGCCGAGGTCGCGCCGTGCGACGTACACCTGGTGGCGGCCGGGAAGGGGCCGCAGCTCGACGCGGCGCTGGAGCTCGGCGGGCGGCTCTCCGCCGCCGGCCTGCGGGTGCTGGTCGACGACCGCACCCACGTCTCGGCCGGGGTGAAGTTCACCGACGCCGAGCTGATCGGCATCCCGCGCGCCGTCGTGGTCGGCCGCCGGCTGGCCGAGGGGTACGTCGAGCTGCGTGACCGGGCCTCCGGCGAGCGGATCGAGTTGCCGGTGGACGGCCTGGTCGAGCGCCTGCTCGACGAGTCGCGTGGGGCGGGCCGCAACGGGGTGTAGCGGACGCGCCACGGGGTACCGCAGACGGATCGACCAAGGTGTTTCGGAGGCTCTCATGTACCGGGTCAGTGACGTGATGACCAAGCAGGTGGTCTACCTGCCCGCGGAGACCCCCCTGGACGAGGCGGCCAGGGTGATGAAGGAGTCGGACATCGGCGATGTCGTGGTCACCGACGGAGCCACCCTGGCCGGCATGCTGACCGACCGCGACATCGTGGTGCGGGCGGTCGCCGAGCGGGCCGACCCGGGGAGCACCACGATCGGTTCGATCGTCACCCGCGAGGTGGTGATGATCGAGCAGCACTGCACCGCGGGCGAGGCGGCCGCGCTGATGCGCGAGCGCAACATCCGGCGCGTGCTCGTGTGTGACAGCGACCGCAAGCTGGTCGGCATCGTCTCCCTCGGCGACCTGGCCATGCAGCTCGACCCGAACTCCGCGCTGAGCGACATCAGCGAGGCCGCCCCCAACCTGTGATCCGCCCGACCCGGTGCCCTTCCCGACCGAGACCGGGGGCGCCGGGTCACCGGCGGTAGCCTGGCGGTCATGTCCGAGATGCCGACCAAGCTGGCCGAGATCGTCGACGAGTTCGCCGCCGCCCCGCGCGACGTGGTGCTGGAGATGCTGCTGGAGTTCTCCGACGTGATCCCGCCGCTGCCCGAGGGCGTGGACCGGGGCGACCTGGAGCAGGTCCCGGAGTGCCAGACCGCGTTCTTCCTGCGTGCCGAGGTCAACCCGGACCGGACGGTGAGCACCATCTTCGACTGTCCGCCGGAGGCGCCGACCACCCGGGCGTTCGCCGGCATCCTCGCCGAGGGGCTGGCCGGCGCGAGCGCCGAGGACGTGCTGGCCGTGCCGGACGACCTCTACCAGCGGATGGGCCTGGCCCAGGCGATCAGCCCGCTGCGGATCCGTGGCGGCAGCGCCATCCTGGCCCGGCTGAAGCGGCAGGTCCGGGAACAGATCTCCTGATCGACGGGTTGTCGCTGGTCATGGAGATCGAGATCTACGCCGACGTCGTCTGCCCCTGGTGCTGGATCGGCAAGCGCCGCCTGGAGCAGGCCCTGGAGCGGTACGACGGCGAGGTGACCGTCCGGTTCCGGCCGTTCCAGCTGGACCCGACGCCGGTGACCGAGCCGAAGCCGCTCATCGAGGCGCTGGGCGCGAAGTTCGGCGGCCGGGACCAGGCCGAGGGCATGGCCGCCCACGTCACCCAGGTCGCCAAGGGCGCGGGGATCGAGATGCACTTCGACCGCGCGGTGGCCGCGAACACCTTCGAGGCGCACCGGCTGGTCCGGTTCGCCACCGAGCGGGGGCGGGCCGCCGAGCTGGTCGAGCGGCTCTACCGGGCGCACTTCCAGGACGGCATCGACGTCGGGTCGACCGACGCGCTGGTCAAGCTGGCCGCCGAGGTGGGCCTGGACGAGACCGAGGCCCGGGACTATCTGTCGTCGAACCTCGGTCGGCGGGAGGTGGCCGCCGACCTGAGCGAAGCGCACCAGCTCGGCGTCTCCAGCGTGCCGACCTTCGTGCTCGCCGGGAAGTACGCCGTGACCGGCGCCCAGGAGCCGGAGACCCTGCTGGCCGCCCTCCACGAGGTGGCACAGCGGGAGGCGTCCGCGTGATGTTTCACGTGGAACAAGATCGGATCGGCTGAGGGCAACCCGCCTCAACGCTCAGGCCGGCGAGAAGACGACCTGCCAGGCCCCGGTGACGTATTCGGGCTCGACGTCGATGGTCACCGGGTCTCCGGGGCGCAGGTGGAGACCGAACTCGCGCGTCCACCCGCCGTTCCGGTCGCCGAACCTGCCGACGGTGTTCGCCTCGTAATCCCACCACTCACCGGTCATGATCTCCACGCCGTTGACGCGAACGTGGAGGAGCCCCGGCGTCTGGGCGAGCAGGTCGACGGAGTCGGTCGCCTTCCAGGTCAGGGTCCGCTTGACCGGACGCGCCGGGTCGACCGGATCCGATTTGATGATGACGGCGTCCGGGCAGAGCGCCTCGGTGCAGCCGGCCATGAGGGTCCGGCGCAACGGCGCGAGTGGTCCTGATGGCCGGGGCGGCAGCGGGTACTGATCGAGCGGGATCCGCACACCGATTGCGAGCCCGAAAGTGCCGCTGTCCGGGATCGGCACCGGGACCGTGTCCGTCCCGTCGAACCGCTTCGCCCCGGTGATCGTCATGACGAACGTGGCGGACTCGCCGACCGCCACGTCGAGCCCGTCCCAGCTCAGCTGCCGACTGGAACCGCCGCACCCGAGGCCGTAGAGGAAGTGGCCGTTGACGCTCACCCGCTCATCGGGCTCGCTGTCTCCGGTGCCGTCGCAGCGGGTGAAGATGACCAGGTCGAGCGTGGTGGGCACGATGGTCAACTCGATGCGGCGCTCCGGCAACGCGGCGGACTTCGCCGCCACGACACGAGCCCCCTTGGCGTACTCCGGAAACCCTTCGACGGTGCGGACCGGCGACGGACTGTCCGCCGGGGTGGGGGTGACGTCGGTACGGAACCCGGGCACGACGGCGGCCACGGCGATGCCGGCCAGGGCGACCACCGCGCAGGTGGTCCAGGCCGCGATCCGGCGCCGCCGCGCCACCACCTTGGCCTGTACGCCCCGCAGCCGCATACGGTGCACGAGCTGGTCGGCCGGGTCGCTGGAACGCTCGTCGAGCACCTGCTTGAGGTCGGTCAGGTTCATCCCAGCACCCCTTCCGGCGTCAGCGTCTCGTCGAGGCGGAGCTTCGCCACCGCCCGGCTGGCCTGGCTCTTGACCGTCCCGACCGAACAGCCCAGGACCTCGGAGATCTCGACCTCCGAGAGGTCCTCGAAATAGCGCAACACGAGCACGGCGCGCTGCCGGCGGGGAAGCTGGCCCAGCGCCCGCCAGAGGCGGTCCCGGTCGTCGATGCCGGCGTGCGGATCGGCCTCGGCGGTCGCCTCGGGAAGATCGGCGGTCGGCAGCTCGCCCCACCATCTGCGCCGCCACGACGAGGCGTACGCGTTGACGATGATCCGGCGCACGTACGGCTCGGGGTCACCGTCGATGCGCCGCCATGCCTCCCAGGCCCGGGCCAGGGCCGTCTGCAGCAGGTCCTCGGCCAACGACCAATCTCGGGTGAGCAGGAACGCGGTACGCAACAGCCGTGGTGAGCGGGTCACGACGAAGTCGTCGAAGCCCTCCGGTGTGATCACGTGCCCGCCCTCCCGCGCAGTCGGTCACGAGGTAGTACCGGCCGTGACGCGAAAAGGTTGCACGACCGGCCGCCGCTCGACTCAGCCGGGGTGGAACTGGGCGCAGACCGAGGGCCGGGCCGGCGGCGCGCATACGAACAAGCCCCGGGCGGCCTTGGGTTGGCGGGCAGACCCGGGGCTTGAGATGCGACTGACGGCTTAGGTGTGCTGTCCAGGGACGTTGGTCAACCTGGTGATGGGTGGTAGGCCGCCGATGGCTGAGTGAGGCCGGTGGTAATTGTAATGATGCAGGAAGGCCGGTAGGGCTTTCCTGCGGGCTTGTTCGCTGTTGTAGAAGCGGGCGATGGCCCAGCCGTCGGTCAGGGTGCGGTGGAAGCGCTCGACTTTTCCGTTGGTCTGGGGCCGGTAGGGGCGGGTCTTCTTCGGCCGGATGCCGAGCTCGGTGCAGGCATCACGCCAGGCGAAGGATTTGTAGGCCGAGCCGTTGTCCGACAGCACGCGTTCGACGGTGATGCCCCGGGCGGCGAACCAGGCGACGGCGTTGCGCAGCACGTCGATCGCGGTCGCGGCTTTCTCGTCATCGCGGATCTCGGCGTAGGCGACGCGGGAGTGGTCGTCGATGACGGTATGCACGAACGCAGTACCGATCTGTGGTTCGTAGGTTTTGCTGCGGGCTCCGGTGCGTCCGGCCGTGGCCTCACGGTTGCGGCGGCCTTGGACCCGGCCGACGTAGCGCCAGCCGCCGCCGTCAGGAATGCTGCCGTACTTGGTGACGTCGACGTGCAGCATCGCCCCGGGCCGGTCGTGTTCGTAACGCCGGACGGGTTCGCCGGTGATCCGGTCGAGATGGCTGAGCCGGCTGAGCCGGCAGCGGGTCAGCACCGCATGCACGGTCGAGGCCGGGATACCGAGCCGCCCGCCGATCTGCACTGGACCCAGCCGCTGTTTCCACCGCAGATGCACAATCTTGCGGACCACCGGCCGTGGTGTCCGGGCCGGGCTGTGATGCGGGCGTGACGAGCGGTCCTGCATCCCCGCCTCGCCCTGCTCGGCGTAACGCTGGGCCCATCGTTTCGCCGTGCGCCAGGACACGTCATAGCGTTCGGCGGCCCGCGCGACCGGCCAGCGTTCCTCGATGATCAAACGCGCCAGCCGCAGACGCGCGCGTGGAGTCAAAGCAGCATTACGGTGGAGCACGAAGGCCTCCTGTTGCCGGAGCGGTTCCTAGACAGCTCCACTCCACAACCGGAGGCCTTCACCCGTCCAGGATCTAGATCAGGTCGTCACACAACCTCGACCAACCTGCCTGGACAGCACACTTAGGCCGGTCGGGCCAGGTCCTCCACCACCGTTGCGCCGGGCAGCGCGCCGAGCGCCGGCCCGGGCAACGCGATCTTGCTGTGCCGGACGCCGGAGCCGATGATCACGTGCGGCGTGGCGATCACGCGCGAGTCGACCAGGATCGGCCAGTCCTCCGGGAGCCCGATCGGGGTGATCCCGCCGTACTCCATCCCGGTCAGCTCGACCGCCTCGGCCATCGGCGCGAAGCTCGCCTTGCGCACGTCGAGCATCCGGCGGACCACGCCGTTCACGTCGGCCCGGGTGGTGGCGAGCACCATGCAGGCCGCGTAGCGGATCTCGCCGCCCCGCTTGCCGGCGACCACCACGCAGTTGGCCGACTCCTCCAGCCCCACCTCGTACGCCGCGCAGAACGCCGCAGTGTCGGCCAGCTCAGCGTCGATCGGGGCGACCAGCACGTCGTCCACATCCACCGGAGCCTCGTCCGGCCAGCGCTCGATCGCGGCGGCCACCGGCGCGGCCAGCAGGTCCAGTCGGGTACGGGCGGGCTCGGTCTTCAGCGTCCCCATCACGGCTGCGATCCTCGCACCCGCCGGGCGGCTCCGCTCACCGACGTCCCGACCGGCCCGAATCGCGGACGAGGTCGACGGTTCAGCTGCCGGTGAGGAAGGCGTTCTCCCGGGCGAACGTGCGGTCCTGGTGGGCCGCCAGCTCCTCGGCCCGCAGGGCCTGGGCGCGGTGGGTCTCGACGTCCTCGATGCCGTGCCGGACCCCGAGCCGGATCACGCCGTAGAGGAAGACGAAGCCGAAGACGTAGAGGATCACGGTGGTGAGGAAGACCAGCATGCGGCCACGGTAGGGCGGCCCGGAACCGCAAGAGGTTTCATCTCCGGCCGGTTCCCCCGTACGTGTCGGCGAGGTGGTCGGCCCATGTGCGGGTGCCGGTCGGGGTGGCGGTGGTGGTGAGCCCGCCGACGCGCAACTCCCGGCCGAGCCGACCCGGGATCCGCACCGGCAGCAGCGGACGGCGCGACCGCCGCGCCTCCCGCCAGGCGCGGACCGCCTCGTCGTAGCGGAGCACCTCCGGGCCGCCGAACTCCTCGATCCGCCCCGACGGGCCGGCGGCCAGCATCCCGGCGAGCCGGCCCGCCACCTCGCCGGGGTCCACCGGCTGGGCGAGCACCTTCGGGTCCCCGAACACCGGGCCGAGCCGGCTCGCGGCCCGCAACAGGTCCTCCAGGAACTCCGGGAACTGGGTCGCCCGCAGCACGCTCCACGGCACCGGCCCGGCCGCCACCACCTGCTCGGCCGCGAGCTTGTGCCGGTAGTAGCCGAGCGGCACCCGGTCGACGCCGACGATCGAGATGTAGACCAGGTGGCCCACCGCCGCGTGCCCGGCGGCCAGCGCCAGCCGGCGGGTGCCCAGCACGTCGATCTCGTGGGTGCGCCGGTTCGGCGAGGAGGCCAGGTGCAGAACGCCCTCCATCCCGTCGACCGCCGCGGCCAGCCCCTCACCGGTGGCCAGGTCGGCCGTCACCCACTCGACTCCGGCGTCGGTCCGGCGCCGCCGGCTCACGGCGCGGACCGTGTGGCCCTCGTCGCGCAGCCGGGGCAGCGTCACCCGCCCGAGCCGTCCACTCGCCCCGGTCACCAGCACCCGCATCTCGTACTCCCCTCCACGCGCTCGCTCCCTCCTGGACGGCGGCGGCCGGCCGAAGGTGACCGGCTCCGCGGCGGCTCACCCCCGGCGGCTCGACTCCAGCGGGTCGAGCACGGTCACCAGCGCGAAGAACGCGATCACCACCTCGCTGACCACCCAGCCGTGCCGGTCGGCCCAGGTCCGGAGCCGGGGCAGCCGTCGCGGCCCGCCCGCGGGCCAGCAGCAGGATGAGCAGCGGCACGGCGAGCAGCCCGAGAGTCAGCAGGACGAACGGCAGCAGGTGCCACCACGCCAGGTCGTGCCGGGCGACGCTGGCGCCGACGGCCGCCATGGTGAGGTCGTCGCTCGGGGCGGTGGCGAAGAGCGAACCGGGCGACGTCGGTTGCCGCTCGCGCCTCCGTACCGCGGAGCACCCTGGTGAGCAGCCAGCTCAGCGTCACCCCGGCGACGACCACCGCGCCCGCACCGGCGAGGTACCCGAACGAGGCGGCTCGGGGCCGCTCGGCCGAGGCGAGGAGGACCGCCGCGACCACCTGGGTCCCGGCCACCATCACCACGGCCAGCGGCAGGATGGTCAGGAAGTTCACGGCCCGCCCATCCTCCCGGGCGGCCAGCGGGCCCGGGCCGCTTTGCCCGGATCATCGTCGGGCGAGCACCACCCGGCCGGCGAGCAGCACGCCGAGCAGCCCGCAGCCGGCCGCCACGGCCAGCGTCGTCGCGTAGCTCGCCCGGCCCGGCGCCGAGCCGGCGGCCAGCACGGCACCGGTCAGCGCCAGCACGGTGGCGGCGGAGAGCGAGTCGCCCAGCTGCAGTGCCGAGCTGTTCCGGCCCTGCTCGGCCGGGGCCGACAGCTCCAGGGTGAGCACCGACAGCGACGGGTAGAGCAGCCCCATGCCGAGGCCGGCGACGGCCCAGGCGAACACCGCGGGCGCCACCGGCACGGCCGGCAGGAGGGCCAGCGTGACGCCGGCCGTGCCGGCGGCGATGCAGGCCAGCCCGATCCGGGGCAGGGTGGCGGCGGAGCGTGGCGCGGCGATCCGGCCCTGGATCCACGAGCCCACCGACCAGGAGAGCGCGCCGACGGTCAGCACCAGCCCGGCCGCGGTCGGCGAGAAGCCCCGCTCCCGGGACAGCATCAGTGGGATCACCACCTCCGCCCCGGCGAACGCCGCCGAGGCCAGGCCGCGCAGGCCGATCACGGTCGGGAGCCCCCGGGCGGCGCGCAGGAACCCCGCCGGCAGCAGCCGCGGTGCGCAGACGAGCAGCCCGGCCAGCGCCGCGCCGATCAGCCCGGCGGCGAGCGCGCCGCGCTGCTGCCCCCCGTAGTGCAGCAGTGCGGCGCTCGCCCCCGCCCCGCAGGCCCAGCCGATCCGGGCCAGCGCACCGGCCGGCGGCCGGGTCGGCACCGCGGCGCCCAGCGCCCGCAGCCCCGGCTGGACCAGCAGCACCGCCGGCACCGCGACCGCCGGCACCGCGAGGAACACCCAGCGCCAGCCCAGGTGCTCGACGATCAGCCCGGCCACCGCCGGACCGACCAGCGACGGCACCACCCAGGCCGCGGCGAACGCGGCGAACACCCGCCGCCGCAGCTCCTCCGGGTACGCCTGACCGACGATCACGTAGAGCGCCACGGAGAGCAGGCCGGAGCCGAAGCCCTGCACGACCCGCCCGCCGACGAGTACCTCCATGGTGGGCGCGGCGCCCGCCACCACGAGACCCGCCACGAACCAGGCGACCCCGTGCCACATGGCCGGGCGCGGCCCCCGGGCGTCGCACCAGATGCCGGAGGCGACCATGGCGACCACGCCGGAGGCGAACGGGCCGCCGAAGGCGAGCGCGTAGAGGCCGAGACCGTCCAGGGTGCGCGCGACGGTCGGCATGGCGGTGCCCACCGCGAGCGCCTCGAAGGCGAGCAGCGACACCAGGGCGACGCTGCCCACGGTCATCGCCCGCAGCCGCGGCGACCAGAGGTGTGCGGGCGGGGCCGGCGGTGCGGCGGTGACGGTCATGGGCTCAAGCCTCGGACCTCAACCGGGATTGAGGTCAACGGTGAGCCCCGTCTCGTCAGGCCGACTCCAGCGCCTCACCCACCCCCTTCACCAGTCCCGAGTAGTGCTGGTCGGCGAGAAGGTGCCCGGCCGTGACGACCAGGGCCAGCGGCCACTCGATGACCTGGAGCGCGGCGAGCACGCCCAGCCCCGCGTAGTAGGCCAGCTTGTCGGGCGGGGGCACCGCCACCTCGCCCAGGAGCGGAATCTCCACCCGCCGGCAGTACGTCTTGATCATCTCCCGCGACCCGCTGAGGTTGCGTGTCAGCGTGCTCATCCGCGCCTCCCCGGTTCCGACAACGACAGCGATCTTCCGAGCGGCATTCCACCGGCCTCCCCGTCCATGCCCCGGGCAGGGCGGAAACTTCCTCCACCGGAGGGGCATAACGGACGCTCCGACGGGAAGTCGGGCTCGCCGGGACGAGGTGCGGGAGGCGAGATGGCGTACGACGACGGGAGCACCGGAAAGTGGGGCCGGGAGCCCGGCCGTACGCCTCGATGACCTCGCTGGGCCGCGTCGCCGGCCTCCTGCTGTCGCCGGCCGCCGTCCCCGACGCGGTGGCCCGGGTCGCGCGTACCGTCGCCACCGCCGTGCCGGACACCGCCCGTACCGTCGGGTCCGCCCTGCCGGAGACGGCCCGGAACGCCGTGCCGGACAGCGTCGCCGACGCGGCGGGGACCGTGGGCGCGGCGGCGACCCGGCTGGCCCACCTCGCCGGCCTGACCCGGCGCCGGGTCTGGTCGCGCGACGGCCGGCATCACATCGAGGTGCACGGCGTCTGCCAGGACGGCGGGGACCAGCTGGCCCGGCAGGTCGAGGCGGCGCTGGAGGCGATGCCCGGCGTGACCTGGGCCCGGGTCAACGCGCCGTCCGGCCGGGTGATCGTGGCGGTCGAGGAGCCGAAGCCGAAGCTGCGCGACCTGATCGCCACCGTGGCGCGGACCGAGCGGGTCTGCCCGCACGAGCCAGACCCGGACGTGCCGCCGCCGCATCCGCCCGAGGAGGGGCCGCGCACCCCCCGGACGATGGGCGCGCTGGCCTCGGACGCGCTCGGCCTGACCATCTCGGCGGCCACCCGGATCCTGCCGTTCACCCCGCTCCCCGGCGAGGTCGCCGGCTTCCTCGCCGCGGTCGACCTGCATCCGAAGCTGCACGCGCTCGCCAACCGGGGCCTGCGCGCCGACCCCCGCGCCGACCTGCTCTTCCCGCTCGCCGAGGCGGTGGCCCAGGGGCTCGCGGGCGGCTGGACCGGCATCCTGCTCGACGGCGCGCAGCGGGTGGTGCAGTGGGGCGAGGCACGGGCCCAGCGCACCGCCTGGGGAAAGGCCGAACCGAGGCTGACCGGCGAGCCGGACCGCGCGGTCGCCCGGGTGCCGGACGGCGAGCGGCCCTGCCCGGTCCCGGACGGTCCGGCGGAGCGCTACGTGAGCCGGATGCTCGTCGCGGGCGCGGCCGCCGGGGCCGCGGCGCTGCCGGTGGCCGGCGGGAAGCGGGCCGCCGCGCTGGCCCTGTCGTCACTGCCCAAGGCCCCGGGCAGCGGCCGCGAGGGTTACGCGGCCCAGCTCGGCTGGATGCTCGCCCGGCGCGGCGTGATCGCCATGGACCGCGGCGTGCTGCGCGAGCTGGACCGGATCGACACGGTGCTGCTGGACGCCGCGGCCCTCGGCTCCGACCGGGGCGTGCTGGCCGATCTGGCGCCGCTGCCCGGCGCGGACACCAATCAGGTGGCCGGCCGGGCGTTCGCCCTGTTCGACCCGGCCGACCCCGACGCCGTCCGGAACGCCGACGGCTGGCGGCTGGGCCCGCTGGACCGACTGGACGCCGACGACCCCGGGGACACCCCGGACAGCGAACGGCTGCGCGGGGACGGCGGCCGGCTGCTCGGGCTGGCCGAGGGCGGCCGGCTCGCCGCCGTGCTGCGGGTCGAGCCGGAGCCCGTACCCGGGGTGGACGCCCTGGCGACCGCGACCCGCCACGCCGGCCTGCGGCTCGTGGTCGCCGGGGACGACGACGGCCGCTACGACTTCGCCGACGCCCTCGTGCCCGGCGGCCCCCGGCTCGCCGACTCGGTCCGCGACCTGCAGCGGGAGGGCGCGGTGGTGCTGGTGGTCTCGGGCGACCGGGCCGCGCTCGGCGCCGCCGACTGCGGGCTGGGCGTCTCCGCGCCGGAGGACCTGCCGCCGTGGGGGGCCCACCTGCTCGTCGGCGACGACCTGCGGATCCCCGCCCTGCTCATCGACGCGGCCGGGGTGGCCCGGCGGATGACCGGGCAGAACATCCGGATCGCGATGGCCGGCACCGGGCTGGGAGCGCTCGGCGCGTTCACCGCCGACCGGGAGCTGCTGCCCGGCCGGGCCCTCGCCGCGGTGAACGGCGCCGCCGCCCTCGCCTTCGCCCACGGCGTCTGGCGGGCCCGGCGGCTGCCGGACCGGACCGGTACGCCGGCACCCGCGCTCACCGCCTGGCACCTGATGCCCGTGGCGACCGTCCTCGACCAGCTCGGCACCCACGCCGAGGGGCTGACCGGCGAGGAGGCGGCCCGCCGCCGGCGCGCCGTGACCGGGGACGGGGGGCCCGGGCAGGGGCCGGCCGGGCTGCTCCGCGTCTTCGTGGAGGAGCTGTCGAACCCGCTCACCCCGGTGCTCGCCGCCGGGGCGGTGCTCTCCGCGACGTTCGGTTCGCTGGTCGACGCCGCCCTGGTCGGTGGCGTGGTGGGCGGCTCGGCGCTGATCGGCGCGGTGCACCAGCGCAACACCGAACGGTCCCTGGCCGCGCTGCTGTCCCGCTCGGCGGTTACCGCCCGGGTGCTGCGCGACGGCAAGGAGCGGGTGGTGGCCGCCGAGGAACTGGTCGCCGGGGACGTCGTCGCGCTGGGGTCCGGCGACGCCGTCCCGGCCGACTGTCGGGTGCTGACCAGCGACGGGCTGGAGGCCGACGAGTCGTCCCTGACCGGCGAGTCGCTGCCGGTGGGCAAGAGCCCCGAGCCGGTGGTGGCCGCCGCGATCGCCGAGCGGCACTCGATGCTCTACGAGGGCACCACGATCGCCGCCGGTCACGGCACCGCCGTGGTGGTGGCCACCGGCGAGGAGACGGAGGCGGGGCGCAGTCTCGCCCTGGCCCGGCAGGCGCCCCCGGCCAGCGGGGTGGAGAGCCGGCTCGGGAAGCTGACCAGCGCCGCTGTGCCGCTGGCCGCCGGCTCGGCCGTCGCGGTGGCCGGGGCGGGGCTGCTCCGGGGCGTACCCCTGGTGGAGACGGCGGCGACCGCCGCGAACCTGGCCGTGGCCTCGGTGCCCGAGGGGTTGCCGTTCCTGGTCAGCGCCGCGCAGCTGGCGGCGGCGCGGCGGCTGGCCGAGCACGGCGCGCTGGTGCGCAACCCGCGGACCATCGAGGCGCTGGGTCGCGTCGACGTGCTCTGCTTCGACAAGACCGGCACCCTCACGGAGGGGAAGCTGCTGCTGGCCGGGGTGGGCGGCGACGACGACCGGTACGCCCCCCCGGACCGGCTGGACGAGCCGCTGCGGCTGACCCTCGCCGCCGCGCTGCGGGCCACCCCGGCGGCGGCCGACCCGGACCAGCTGCCCCAGCAGACCGACCGCGCGGTACGCCACGGCGCGGGCACCGCCGACGTCGTGGAGCAGACGGGCGCTCCGGACTGGACGGCGGTGGGCGGGCTGCCGTTCGAGCCGTCCCGGGGCTACCACGCCACGGTCGGCCGCACCGGCGACGGGCTGCTGCTCAGCGTGAAGGGGGCGCCCGAGTCGGTGCTGCCGCGCTGCGCGGCCCGGCGGACCAGCGGGGGCGACACGCCGCTGGACCCGGCCGGCCGGGACGCGCTGCACGCGATGCTCGCCGAGCGGGCCGGGGCCGGGCACCGCATCCTGGCCGTGGCGGAGTGCCGGGTGGCTGCCGAGTCGGTGACCGACGAGCAGGTCGACGGGCTGGTCTTCGTCGGCTTCCTGGCCTTGGCCGACGGGGTGCGGGACAGCGCCGCGCCCGCGGTGCGGCGGATCCGGCAGGCCGGCGTGCACACCGTGATGATCACCGGGGACCACCCGGCCACCGCCGAGGCGATCGCCGCGACCATCAGCCCCGATCACGGCGATCAGCGGGTGGTCACGGCCACCGAGCTGGACCGGCTCGACGACGAGGCCCTCGCGGAGCGGCTCATGGCCACCGACGTGGTGGCCCGCTGCACCCCGGCGCACAAGGTGCGGATCATCCAGGCGTTGCAGCACCGGGGCCGGACGGTGGCGATGACGGGCGACGGCGCCAACGACGCCCCGGCCATCCGCCTGGCCGACGTGGGCATCGCGCTCGGCCAGCGCGGCACCCCGGCGGCCCGCGCCGCCGCCGACCTGGTGGTCACCGACGACCGGCTGGAGACGATCATCGCCACCCTCGTGGAGGGGCGGGCCATGTGGTCGTCGGTCCGCCACGCGCTGAGCATCCTGGTCGGCGGCAACCTCGGCGAGATCGCGTTCAGCGTGCTGACCGCCGCCAGCACCGGGCGGTCGGCGCTCACCGGCCGGCAACTGCTCCTGGTCAACCTGCTCACCGACCTGGCGCCGGCGCTGGCCATCGCGGTCCGTCCACCCGCCTCCGACGGGGCCGACCACCTGCTGCGGGAGGGACCCGACACGTCGCTCGGCGAGACGCTGACCCGGGAGATCGCGCTCCGGGCCGCCGCCACCACGCTGGGCGCGACCGCCGGCTGGACGATCGCCCGGTGGACCGGCCGGGAGCGCCGGGCCGGCACGGTCGCGCTCGCTTCGCTGGTCGGCACCCAACTCGGCCAGACCGTCCTGGCCGGCGGCACCAGCCCCGCCGTGCTGGCCTCCACGGCCGCCTCGATCGGCGCCCTGATCGTCGTGGTGCAGACCCCCGGGGTCAGCCAGTTCTTCGGCTGCACCCCGCTCGGCCCGGTGGGGTGGAGCATCGCCGCCGGCTCCGCGCTCGGGGCCACCTTCGCCAACGGCGCGCTGACCCGGCTGGTCGACCGCCTGCCCCAACGTGGAACCCGCCCGCATCGGGAGGCCGATCAGGGGTACGGCGAGGAGCATGACGCCTGAGGTGACCTTCGTCGGTACGGCGACGACGCTGCTGCGGCTCGGCGGGTTCACCCTGCTCACCGACCCGAACTTCCTGCACCGGGGCCAGCGGGCCTACCTGGGCAGGGGGCTGTGGTCCAAGCGGAGCACCGACCCGGCGCTGACCATTCCCGAGCTGCCCGCGCTGGACGCCGTGGTCCTGTCCCACCTGCACGGCGACCACTTCGACCGGGTGGCCCGGCGCGGGCTGGACCGCTCCCTGCCGATCGTCACCACACACCAGGCGGAACGGAAGCTGCGCCGCTGGGGGTTCCAGGCGGCGGAAGGGCTGCCCACCTGGCGGTCGTACGAGCTGCACCGCGGCGACGAGACGGTGCGGCTGACCGCGCTGCCCGGCCAGCACGGGCCGGGCGCGCTGAACCGGCTGCTGCCCGACGTGATGGGCACCCTGGTCGACCTGGAGCAGGCCGGCCAGCGCCGATTCCGGCTCTACGTCACCGGCGACACGCTGCGCCGCCCGCAGCTCGCGCAGATCCCCGAACGGTTCCCCGACATCGACGCCATGCTGATCCACCTCGGCGGCACCCGGATCGCCGGCATCCTGCTCACCATGGACGCGCGGCAGGGCGCCGACGTGGTGGAGCTGATCCGCCCCCGGCTCACCGTGCCGATCCACTACGACGACTACCCGGTCTTCCGCTCCCCGCTGCGGCACTTCGTCGAGGAGGCCCGCCGGCGCGGCTTCGTCCGGCAGGTCCGCACCATCCACCGTGGGGAGACCGTGCCGCTGACCCCCTGACGTGGTTCGCCGCCCCATCCTGCGAACGGCCGGAGGGGCGGCGGAAGGGACCTGGTCAGGCGCGCTCGGAGATCGCCTCGATGAGGTCACCCACCGGGCGTTCCGGCAGCGAGCGGGCCACGTCGGCGACGGCCACGATCCCGACGAGCTCGTGCCCGTCGATCACCGGCAGCCGGCGTACCTTGTGCTTGCCCATGGTCCGCAGGATCTCGGCCGCGTCGTCGTCCGCGCCGATGGTCACGGCCTCGCCCTGGGCGAGCTCACCGGCGGTCACGTCGGCCGGATCCTTGCCCTGGGCCAGCACCTTCACCACGATGTCCCGGTCGGTCACCATGCCCTTGAGGCGGTTGTCGTCGCCGCAGATCGGCAGCGAGCCCACCCCGAGCTCGGCCATCCGCCGGGCGGCGGTCCGGAGGTCGTCCTGCTCCCGGACACAGCTCACGTCGCTGGTCATGATCTCGCGTGCGGTCGGCATTGGCATGACACCTCACTTTCGGGGGGTTGTTGCCCGTACTCCTACCCTCAGGGACGGCAGCCATGCGGCGGTGGAAACGGGTTCCCTGGCGGCCTTCGTGGCGGCTAGGGTGCCGGCGTGCCGTCACCCCGCCTGGAGCAGATCACCCCGGACAACGTCCTGGCCGCCTGCGCGATCGCCGTCCGTCCCGACCAGGAGAGCGTGGTCGCCCCCGTGGCGCGGTCGCTGGCCGAGGCGTACGCCCAGCCGGCGGTCGCCTGGCCACGGCTGATCGTGGACGACGACCGGCCGGTGGGCTTCCTGATGGCCTTCCTCGACATCCCATGGCGTGCCGACGACCCGATCGACGTCCGCTCCGGCCTGTGGCGGCTGAACATCGCCGCGGACGAGCAGGGCCGGGGCTACGGGCGGTTCGCCGTGGCGGCGGTCGCCGACGAGTTGCGCCGCCGGGGCACGGACCGGATGTTCGTCACCTGGGCGCCGGGTCCGCACGGCCCGGAACGCTTCTACCACCGCCTCGGCTTCTCACTGACCGGGGAGACGAGCGGCGACCAGGTCGTCGGCGTGCTGGCCGTCTGACGGGTCAGTGCCAGGTCGCGGCGGCCCGCCGCAACCGGTCGTTGATCGCCCGGCCCACCCCGACCTCGGGGACCGGCTCGGCGACGATCTCGGTGACGCCGGTGGCGTCGAGCCGGTGCAGGGCGTCGAAGAGCCGCGCGGCCGCCACGGTCAGGTCACCCTCGGGCGACAGCACCTCCACCGCCGCCCAGTCACCCCGCGCCGGTGGCTCCCGGAAGGCCAGGAACCCGCGCCGGCCGCCGTCCCCCTCGGCCGCCGCGCCCAACCGCAACGGGGTACGCGGAGCGTAGTGCGCGGCCAGCGTCCCGGGCGCCACCGGCTGGCCCGAGCTGCCCGCCCGCACCTCGACCGGCCCGGCCGCCTCGACCAGCGCCTCCACCGGCAGCGCGCCCAACCGGAGCACCACCGGCCGCCCGCCCCGGGCGTCCACGATGGTCGACTCGATCCCGCACCGGGTCGGCCCGCCGTCGAGCACCACGTCCACGGCGGCGCCCAGCCCGGCCACCACGTGCTCGGCGCGGGTGGGGCTGAGCTGGCCGAACCGGTTGGCGCTGGGCGCGGCCACCGGCACCCCGGCGGCGGCGATCAGCGCCCGCGCGGAGGGCTCGTCGGGCACCCGCACGGCCATGGTGTCCAGGCCGGACGTGACGATCGGCGGGATCGCCGCCGGGCGGTCCACGATCAGGGTGAGCGGGCCGGGCCAGAAGCGCTCCGCCAGCGCGGCCACCGCCGGTGGCACCGCGCCGACCAGACCGGGCAGGTCGGCGGCGTCGGCCAGGTGGCTGATCAGCGGGTCGAAGCTGGGCCGGGCCTTCGCCTCGAAGATGCGGGCCGCCGCCCGGGCGTCCAGCGCGTTCGCGCCCAGCCCGTAGACGGTCTCGGTGGGGAAGGCGACCAGGCCGCCGGAGCGCAGGACGGCGGCGGCCTCGGCGATGCCGCTCTCGGCCGGCAGGACGCGCGGGGATCCGGTGCTCACGCACCCGACGCTAGCCTGCCGGAGCGGCCGGCCCGGCACTACCCTGCCCCCATGGGCAGGCGAGTGGCGCTGGCGGTGGCCGCCGTCCTCGTGCTGGTCGGCGGTCTCGGCGTGCTGACCGCGCTGCCGGCCGTCCAGCGGGCCATCTCGCCGGACACCGAGCCCACGCCCCTCCCGCTCCGCCTCGCCGGCCCCCGCTACGACGACCTGACCGTCGACCTCGACCCCGGCCGGTACGCCGTCTGGGCCACCCGGCCGACCAGCGCCCCGGACCGCGACCGCTGCCGGGTGACCGGCCCCGACGGGCGGCCGGTGCCGGCGACCGATCCCGGGCACGTGGTCGAGTGGACCGAGGTGGCCACCGACGACACGGTCTGGACCTGGACGTCGACCTTCGCCGCCCCGGTGGCCGGCGGCTACCGCCTCACCTGCCGGCTCGACCCCGGCGCCCCCGGCCAGCAGTACGCGGTCACCCGGGAACCGGACCGCCGGCTCGCCCTGCGCCTGCGGCTGGCGCTCTGGCGGGGTCTGCTGGTGGCGGCCCTGCCGGCCGGCCTCGTGGTCCTCGCCATGACCCTGACCTGGCGCCGCCGGGCCGAGTAACTCATTTGCGGCCTGCGCCGGGGCCGACCCAGGATGATCGCCGTGACCCGGATGAAAATGCACGCCGACGAGGTGCACACCGACGTCGACCTGGTCCGCCGGCTGCTCGCCGGTCAGTTCCCGCAGTGGGCCGACCGGCCGCTGCGCCTCGTCCCCTCGCACGGGACGGACCACGACGTCTACCGGCTCGGCGACGACCTGGCGGTGCGGCTGCCCCGGATCGGCTGGGCCACGCAGCAGGCGGCCCGGGAGGCCGAGTGGCTGCCCCGGCTCGCCCCGCTCCTGCCGCTGGCCCTGCCCGTGCCGGTGGCCATGGGCGCTCCCGCCGAGGGCTATCCCTTCGACTGGTCGGTCTACGAGTGGCTGCCGGGTGAGAGCGCCAGCACCGGCCGGTACGACCGGGACGCGGCGGCCGTCGACCTGGCCGCCTTCATCGCCGCGATGCGACGGATCGACACCGCCGGGGCGTACCCCCGGCCACCTCGCGCCCGGGGTGCGGACCTCGCGGAACTGGACGAGGCGGTGCGCGACGCGGTGCGCCGGCTCGGCGGCCGGGTCGACGGCGCCGCGGTGCTGCGCGCCTGGCAGGAGTCGCTGGACGCGCCGGCCTGGCGCGGACCGGGGCTCTGGCTGCACGGCGACCTGCTGCCGGGCAACCTGCTGGTGGTCGACGGCCGGCTCTCCGCGGTCATCGACTTCGGCGGGCTCAACGTCGGCGACCCGGCCTGCGACCTGCAACCGGCGTGGAACCTGTTCACCGGCGGTAGCCGCGCCCGGTTCCGCGCCGAGCTGGCGGTGGACGACTCCTCCTGGCTGCGCGGCCGGGGCTGGGCGCTGCTCCAGGCGGTGATCGCCCTGCCCTACTACTGGGACACCAACCCGGGGATCGTCCGACAGACCTCCCACGCCCTGCGCGAGGTGCTGGCCGACGCGGCCGCCCGCTACTGAGCGGTGTCGGGCCGCTCGGCCGCGTCCCGGTCGGTGTCCGGGAGGGTGGGCACGTCGGTCGGGTAGAGGCCGGCGACGAACCCGTACACCTGGTCGCCGGCACGGGGGATCTGGGCGAAGCGGCGGGTGAGCGCCTGGACCTCCGCCCAGAACGTCCGCACCTCCTCGATCGGGATGCGCGCGTGGACGAGCGTGCACCGCAGGTCGTCGGTGGCGTGGGCCGCGGCCGCCTCGGCGGCGGCCTCGGCCAGGCCGTTGATACGGGCGACGACCTGCTTGTCCTCGGGCCGGTTGAGCACGCCGACGTAGAACGTGCGGGCGACCCGGCCGTAGAACCGCTCCTCGATGGCCCGGACCCGTCGCGTCCGCACCACCCGGAGCAGGCCGGCGTCCACCAGCAGGTTCACGTGGTAGGCCACGCTGCTCTTCGGACGGTCGACCGCGCGGGCCATCTCATTGACCGTCGCGGCCCGCTCCAGGAGCAGCTCCAGCAGGGTGGAGCGCAGCGGGTCGGCCAGCGCGCGTAACTGCTCGGGCGCGCTGACCACGAGCATCTCGTCGAGGTCGTAATCCGGGATCTGCTGATTGACCGACATTTCTCGACCGTTCTAGAATTCTGGATCATTCGATCGCTCTGGTTCGTTGACAGGAGTCTAGAGATGGCCGACATCGTCCTCTTCCATCACCTGCAGGGGCTCACCGACGGCGTCCACGCCTTCGCCGACCAGCTGCGCGCCGGCGGGCACACCGTGCACACACCCGACCTGTTCGACGGCGAGCGCCCGGCGACCATCGAGGACGGCGCCGCGCTGACCAAGCGCATCGGCGGCGCGGTGCTCGACGAGCGCGCCGACCGGATCGTGGCCGACCTGCCGAAGGAGCTCGTCTACGCCGGTTTCTCCTGGGGCGCCGCCACGGCGCAACGGCTCGCCCAGACTCAGCCCGGCGCCCGCGGCGCCCTGCTCTACGAGTCCTGCCTGCCGGTCACCGGCGAATGGGCCGTCGGGCCGTGGCCCGACGGTGTCCCGGTGCAGATCCACGGCATGGACAAGGACCCGTTCTTCGCGCTGGAGGGCGACATCGACTCCGCCCGCGAGCTGGTCGGGATCGTCGGGCCCGAGCGGGGGGAGCTGTTCGTCTACCCGGGCGACGCGCACCTGTTCACCGACAGCTCGCTGCCCTCCTACGACGCCGACGCGACGGCGCTCGCGGTGCGGCGCTCGCGGGAGTTCCTCGACCGGGTCGGCTGACCTGTCAGTGGCACAAAGCCGCCACGTTGACGAAGAGGCAGCACGAGGCGATCGTCGTCACCAGGATCGCGCCGGCCGCCCGGAGCGCGACGTCGACGCCACCCCGTCCGCGCCGGGTGACGGACAACGTCTGCTCCAGGACGACCAGGAACACCCAGCCCGGCAGCAGCAGCGTCAGGTAGAAGTCCCAGGCCGGGTTCGCGAACGCGCTCGCGTTGCCGTTGCCGCCGTAGTTGGGGCAGTCCTCGAAGCGGGTGATCGGCTGGAGGACCGCCAGCAACGCCACGAAGAAGGCGCCGCCGACGAGGCAGACCCGGAAGCCGCTGAGACGGGACGGCGGCTTCCGGTCCTCGATCATCGGCTCAGCCTAGAGGCATGCCCGGTTCCGTCGGCTTGCCGGAAACCACGAACCTCGGCGAGCGGCTCCGAAACCGCCTTGTTGTCCAGCTGGCGCGTCTCTACGGTGCAGGGATGCTTGCGCGAACGCTGACGGTGACCTTCGATGCGCACGATCCGGCTCGCCTGGCGCGGTTCTGGGCCGGGCTGCTCGGCCGGGAGGTCGTCGAGGACGCCGGTGCTGTGCTCCTGCCCGGCGATGACACGCAGGTCGGCCTCCGGTTCGTCGCGAGCAACACGAAGAAGATGGGGCCGAACCGCATCCACCTCCACCTGACCAGCGCCCGGCCCGACGATCAGGAGCACACGGTGGCGACGGCGCTGGAGCTCGGCGGCGGCCACCTCGACGTCGGGCAACGCCCCGAGGAGGGGCACATCGTCCTCGCCGACCCCGAGGGCAACGAGTTCTGCGTGATCGAAGCGGGCAACGGCTTCCTCGCCGGGTGCGGCCTGCTCGGGGAACTCGCCTGCGACGGCACCCGGGAGGTCGGCCTCTTCTGGAGCGCGGCGCTGGGCTGGCCGTTGGTGTGGGACCAGGACGAGGAGACCGCGATCCAGTCACCGCACGGCGGCACGAAGGCCGCGTGGGGAGGCCCGCCCGTGGCCCCGAAGAAGGCAAGGAACCGGCAGCGCTTCGACCTCACCCCGGCCGACGGCGACCAGCAGGCGGAGGTCGAGCGGCTGGTCTCCCTCGGGGCCACCCAGCTCGACGTCGGTGCGGACGGCGCCGTCGAGCTGGCCGATCCCGACGGCAACGAGTTCTGCGTCAGGCGGAACTGATCTCGATAAGGTCGTTCGCATGGCTGACGCTGTCGTGATTCCCGGCGCCTGGTTCGGTCCGGGCGCTCCCCTGCTGATGTACGCCGGGGACGTGGCGGAACAGCGGGGCGCAACGGTACATCGACACTCGTGGTCGCAGGAGATTCCGAAACTCGACCAGCCGGAAATCGAAAGCTGGGTCGGCGGCGAGATCGCCCCGTTGATCGACACCATTGGCGGTCGCCCACTGCTGATCGGCAAGTCGCTGGGCACGAACGCGGCAGCGATCGCCGCCGAGAGATCCTTACCGGCCGTGTGGCTCACGCCCCTGCTCACGCTGCCGTGGGTGGCTGACGCGTTGAGTCGCGCGACCGCGCCGTTCCTGCTCGTGGGTGGCACCGGCGACGCAGTGTGGGACGGTGACATCGCCCGCCGGTTGACGCCCCACGTGCTCGAGGTCGGAGGCGCGGATCACGGCATGTACGTACCGGGCCCACTGACCGAGTCGATCGCGGTGCTCGGTCGGGTCGTGGTCGCCGTGGAGGAGTTCCTCGACGCGATCAGCTGGCCCGGCTAGGCCCCTGGTCCCGCTCCTCACCCGCATCCGCCGGCTGGCTCCGCTGGCACGGGTTGCTGTACGACTACGGCGGAGCGACCGTGACGCGCGGCCATCGCCTGCCGGGGTCATGGCGCGACAGACGCGCTCGGGAAAGCTCGACCGTGATCCGTCGTGGGTTGCGCCGCCAGACGCCATCGAGCAGGTCGTCCAGCCCGAACGGGGCACAGACGTGCAGTGTCTCGGCAGCGTCGAGCCGCACCGCCACACAGGTAGCGGTCTCGGGCCAGGTCGCCACGGCATCGGCTATGGAGTGGAGTGCAGCGACCCGCCCCGTACCGAACACGCTCTCGTACCAGGTGTGTACGGCGGCCTGGTTGGTCGCCTCCCACGGGACCGCGGGATCGTGACGTCGTAGAAGCTCGGTAGCGGCGGCGTCATTGCCGGGGGTGAGGTCGTTCGCGTCGAAGAAGGCGACATCGACGTCCCGAACGTCCCGCGGATCGAAGCCGCCTCCGTACCGCTCGCCCCAGACGAGATCCCGGAGAACACCGGCACCTACCCACGCGTCCGATAGGCCGGACTCCCGGACGGTCCTCAGCACATCGAGCAGCCACGGACACGATGCGATCACCCCGGCCAGCTCGGTGGTCCGTGAGCTGCGTGGCTCAGTCGACAGCGGGTCGACGAACCCGACGGGAGGCTCGTCGACGTACCGGCCTCGTCGGTACTCCTCGTCCGAAGCGGACCCCTGCACACTCACCCTGCCACGCTGTCAGATAACCGTGATCCGTGCGCCCTCTGTAGCGGGCTGTGTTGACCTTCGGCAGATCCGGATGCCTGGTCGAGGCGTCCCGTGCTCAGCTGATCACGTGTGGGGATGGCGGGTGATGCCGTCCAAGATGGTGGTCAGGTTGTGGTGGAAGGTTTCCTCGGCGCTGGGGTGGGCGCCGTCGATCACGAGCCGGGCGACCGTGGGGTAGCGGCCCGTCTCGAGCATGCGGGTCAGGTAGGGCCCGAGACTTGCCTGCCAGGCGGACAGGTCGGTGCCGGTGGAACGGGCGGTGCGTCGCTCGGTGACCTCTCTGCGGAGCGCTCCGGTGATGAAGGCGTTGAGGGCGCCCAGGGCTCGCTGGAGGTCGTCGATGTCACGTACGCCCGGGGCCTGACTGAGCGCCGCCGCGGTCGATTCGCCCACGGCGAGCGCGTGGGGTCCCAGATGTGGCCTTGCGCCGAGCAGGTCGGCGAACCACTCGTGCGCGAGGGCGGCGTCACGGGTCCGGTGAACGATGGCCAGGACCGTGGCGCGCCACCCGGATGGCTGGCCGGCCTCGGCGATCTCGGCGTAGACGGCGTCGACCATCAGGTCGAGCAGCTCGGATCTGTTGACCACGTAGTCGTAGAGCCGCATCGGACCGACGCCGAGCTCCTTGGCGATCTTGCGTACGGACAGCCCGTCGAGGCCGTGTGCGTCGGCGAGCCGGATCGCCGTGGCGGCGATCTTCTCGCGGCTCAGCGGCACGGGCGCCGCCCGGGGCTGGGGCTCGGGTCGTTCCCACACGGGCACGGGTGAGCTACCGTACGGCGTATCCACGAGATACAGCGTACGGTAACGGAGATGAAGATGCGAATCGCGATCGCCGGTGGCGGCCTCGGCGGCCTGACCCTGGCCCGGATCCTCCACCGGCACGGCATCGACGCGGTGGTGTACGAGCGCGAGGCGACCCGTTCCGCGCGCACGCAGGGCGGATCGCTCGACCTGCACCCGGAGTCCGGGCAACTGGCCCTGGCCGAGGCGGGTCTCGCCGGCCGGTTCCGCACCGAGGCGCGGCCGGAGGGCGAGGAACACCGCATCCTCGACCCGGCCGGACGCACCCTCGTGCACCACAGGCCACAGCCCGGTTCGTTCTCCGGACGTCCCGAGATCGACCGGAGGGCACTGCGGGATCTCCTGCTCGATTCGCTGCCGGGCGATGCGGTCGCGTGGCAGCACCGGCTCGTCGCGGCGACCCCACGACCCGACGGGGGCTTCGAGCTGACGTTCGATGGCGGCCACCGCGCCGACTGCGACATCCTCATCGGCGCGGACGGCGCGCGCTCGGTCGTCCGGTCGCTGCTGACCGACGCAAAGCTGTCCTACGTGTCCACCGTGGTGGAGCTGACCATCAGCGACGCCGACCGGCGCCACCCGGATCTCGCCGAGCTGGTCGGCCCCGGGAACCTGTGGTGCGTCGGCGTGAGCCAGATCCTTGCCGCGCAACGCCTCGGCGACGGCACCATACGAGTCGGGATCTCCCTGCGCGCAGAAGATCGCGACCTCGAGACCTACCGCAGCAAGCGGGCTCTGCTGGACCTGTTCGAAGGCTGGGACCCGGGCCTCACCGCACTCATCGAAGCCGGCGACGGCACGCCGACGCCTCGCCGGATCGAAGCGATGCCCATCGGCACGCGCTGGGCCCACCAGCCGGGCATCACCCTCATCGGTGACGCCGCGCATCTCATGCCGCCGGTCGGCGAGGGCGCCAATCAGGCCATGCTCGACGCCGCCGAACTCGCCGGCGAACTCGCCGCCAACCCCGCCGACCCCGACTCGGCGATCCGGGCGTACGAGGAGGCGATGTTCACCAGGACCCACGCGATCGCCGAGATGTCCGCGCGGGTCCAGGCCATGATGCTGTCTCCCACCGCGGCGGAAGAAATCACGCGATTCTTCACCCCGCGCCCCAGCGAGCCGGCACCCGCAGGATGAGAACGCAGGGGACTCCCGGCCAGGCGAACAGGGCGGTGAATCACGGGCGACCTCACTAAGGTGCCTCCGATGCGCATTCCACCTCTGCCTGAGGCATCGCTGGATCTCACCGGCGACAAGGCCGCGAAGCGAGCAGTCGGCAACCGGCCGGCGAACGTCACCTCACCCATCACGATCGACGCCTACAACCCGGAGTGGCCGGCAATGTTCGCCAAGGAGGCGGCGGCCATCCGGACCGCGCTCGGCGACAGGGCGCTTGCGGTCGAACACGTCGGGTCGACCGCTGTGCCCGGTCTCGCGGCCAAGAACCGACTCGACATCGACCTCATCGTTGCCGACCCGGCGGATGAAGACGCGTACGTGCCGCCGCTCGAGGCCGCCGGCTACTTCCTCCGCACCCGTGACCCCGACTGGTACCAGCACCGCTGCCTCTGGACCCACGACCACGGCGTGAACCTGCACGTCTTCGGCCCTGACTGCGATGAGTATCTCCGGCACCTGCTCCTCAGAGACTGGCTCCGCAACCACCCGGAAGATCGCGATCGCTACGCGGCCGAGAAGTATCGAGTCGCCCAGGAACACCCGATGGACATGGCGTTGTACGTCCAAGGCAAGTCGGCGATCATCATCGACATCCTCAAGCGCTGCGGGCTGCGCTGAACAGCACAGGGACATCATCGGCAGGATGGGCCGCGCCTGTTGCACCCCCGGAGTTGTCGTATCCGGGCCGCGTTGTTCGTAGCTACGGTGAGAGGCGGTCCACAAAGGCGCCGTCACGACCACAGGAGCTGCGACCGATGACGCACCCGCAGACCAAGGTCCACCGCATGTTCGAGCTCGTCGAGCCGATCGCGACCGTCACCTTCTCCGAGGTGCCGAACGAGGCGTTCCTGGCCATCGGCATGCGCAACTACTGGGACGGATACTTCGCGGGCCGGGCCGCGCCGCTGGGGCTGGCACCGGCCGCGGTGGTGCACGCGGTCTTCTACAACTTCGCCGACGGCGAGGTGGCGCGCCACATCCCGTGGGTCTGGGGGAAGACCACCCCGCAGGAGGCGATCGCGGTGCGCGAGCGGGGCAGCGCCGCCGCGCTGCGGCAGATGATCGGGCAGCTCGCCGACTCCCCCGATCTGGTGCGGGTCGCCGACCTCGCCACGCGAGCAGCGGTCAGCGCGCCGACCGAGGGCCGGGCGCTGTACGCAGGACTCCGGGCGCTCGACGTGCCCGCGGAGCCGGTGGCCAGGCTTTGGCACGCGGCGACGCTGCTGCGAGAGCACCGCGGGGACGGCCACAACGCCGCCCTCCTCGCCCACGGCATCGGCGGCACCGAGGCCCATGTCCTCCTCGCTCTCTCCCTCGGAATGCGGGCGGAGGAGTTCGGCCGGATCCACCACCTGCCCAAGGCGCAGCTGGCCGCTGTCGTCGACAGGCTGCGCGGCCGCGGCCTCGTGAGCTCGGCTGGCGGATTCACCGACGCCGGCCGGGAGACCAGGGAGCGGATCGAGGCCCTCACCGACGAGCTGGCGGCGCCGGCGTACGACGTACTCAGCGTGGACGAGCTCGACGAGCTGGTCGCGGGGCTCGAGCCGATCGCCGCCGCGGTACAGGCCGTCGACGGCTGAAGGGGTGCATCAGGCGACGGCCACGACCCCCGCCCGCTGCCACTGTGGGTGCCGGCTGTCCGGGCGTTCGAGTCGCAGCGGGTGCGCCAGGCCAAGGAACGGCTCGCCGCCGGTGAGGTGCGGTCGGATCTGAACCTGGTCTTCGCCAGCACCATCGGCACGGCGATGGAACCGCGGAACGTCAACCGGCGCTTCGAGCAGCTGCGCACGGCGGCCGCTCTGGACTGGCTCCACCTGCACGACCTGCGGCACACCTTCGCCACGTTCCTGTGCTGGTGGAGCCCAGGGGACTTGAACCCCAAAAACGCGATCATGGAACGTCGGAGGTGTGAGCGGTCTCTGACCTGCTGTTACCTCCGATCGACTTCCATCGCCCGAGATCTGTTTGCGGCCTCAGCTGGTCCCGATGTGGTCCCGATGATCTTGCCGGTCCTATCTCAGCCCACCCCTGCCTCGCAAAAGATCAAGACGTATGTCCGGCTACGTCGGCTACTGCGGCTGACCTGCTCGTTCCGTCGGCTCGCGTCGACGTAGGACCGGCTAGGTCTGCTGGCTTGGCTGTACGGTTGGCTGTACAGCCAACAGGATGGGACTGTGCACGCCGAACCGACGATGCTCCTCGTCCACAGTCCGCTCCTCACCTCGGCGACGTGGGACGCCCTGCGGCCACACCTCGAAGCAGCGGGGTGGCGCACGGCGGTACTGGACCTTCGCCCCTTGGTCGAGGCACCGTCCTTTCACGCGGCGGTCTGCGCGGAAGCGGCAACCAGCGTCTCCCCTGGCGCGCTTACCGTCGTCGGCCATAGCCGCGCAGGTGCTTACCTGCCCGGCATCGCCGACGCAGTCGGCAGCCACCGGCTAGACGTCGTCTTCCTCGACGCCCGCCTGCCGCACCCCGGCACCAGCTGGGTTGGGTCACTACCGCGGGAGCGGGCCACGTGGCTGCGGGAGATGGCGGTCTCGGGCCGGCTGCCGACGTGGGATACCTGGTTCCCCACCGCCTCCCTTGACGATCTCCTGCCCGACCCCGGCCAGCGGCGCCATGTCCTGCACGACTTACCCGAGCTGCCTTGGAAGCTCGTCTCCGAGGTGCTGCCCGCGCCAGGCGCAACGTGGAACTCCGCCAGGCGGATCTACCTCCAACTGAGCGCTGCATACGGGTCCACGGCAGAGCGGGCGGAAGAAGGCGGCTACCTGGTCCGGCGCATGGACGGCGATCACCTGGCGATGGTCACGCAACCCGCGATGGTCACGGATCTGCTTCTGTCGGCGATCGGGACGTCCGACTGAAAAGCAGCCGCCCGGTAGCATCGGAGGGCTAGGACGGCGGCTTCTACCTGAGTACGCCCAAGGGCGGCTCGGCCGGCACGATCGACCTGGACCAAAGGCGGCTCCACACAGTTGATGCTTGCTGATCAATGCCGACGACTGGTGTTGTCGTCCGGGACTTTGCTGTCCCGTACCAACGGTTGACGGCTGTTGGCGTCTCGCTGACTTCCTGCTGACTGACGGCCGTCAGGGCTCAGCCCGACGGGCACCTTCGTCCAGCCCCGCTCGCCTCGCCCGGTAGGATCGCGAGCTTGTTCGCACTGCAGGGAGCCCATGAGTTCCGCGTACGGCCGCCCCGGCAGTTCCCATGCTGAGAGTAGGTTTCGTCAATGGCATGCCGTATCGGTGAGCTCGTGCTCAAGTGCCACGACCCCGAGGTGCTGGCGCGGTTCTGGTGCGAGGTCTTGGACTTCATAGAGCTCGATCGCGAAGAGGGGGTCTACATCGAGATAGGCCCGCGCGAAGGGTTCGGCGGCCCGCAGCCGACGATCTTCCTCATCCGCGACGACGAGCCGAAGAACGGGCATGCCCGGCTGCACATCGACGTCAACCCCACCGACCGCGATCAGGACGCCGAGCTCGAGCGCCTCCTGGCCGCCGGGGCCAAACTCGTCGACATCGGTCAGCCTGCGGATGCGTCCTGGCACGTCCTCGCCGATCCGGAAGGCAACGAGTTCTGCCTGCTCAAGCGCCGCCTCGACCCACTCTGACCGCCCTCGCCCAAACGATCGACGTAGCCGCCACCCTGCAGCCGCCGACAAGATCTGGCGACCCCATCAATAGCTGGGGGGCCGGGTGGATGCTCGACCCGCCCCGTGTCGCATGCGTGTGCCTTGACGCACGGACGCTGGCGGTCCCGGCGGCGGTCTGCTCGGCTCGCCCCGGGTCTTCGGCGGCGGGATGGCGCTACCGCAACCAGCACGGACCGCGACCCGCCGACGGAGCCCCGGGCCATCCTGGAGCCGGAGCGCCCCCGCCGGAGGCGCACTAGCCGCAACCCCGCGACCGCCGCCAGCTCGCCGACGCGGGCCGGTGTGCGCTCCCTTACGCCGCGCGGGCACGTGGCCGCGCGGCCCGGCCGGCTGCCGGCCCACCCCTCACTCGTCAACGATCTGTCGTTCTGCGGCGGCCCCCGGACTTCCCGCTGTCCGCGCCAGCCGCCGGGCGTCAGGCGTGACGGCCGCATTGCGGCCTCAGGTGGTCCCGATGTGGTCCCGATGATCTTGCCGATCGAGGCGGCCCGAGCCGGCGCCGTCCGCCTGGTCCTCGACGGCTCGGTCAAGTCCGCCCCGGTGGCTCCACGCGTGGCTCCCAAAGGCCCCTCATGGGGCGACTTGACACGCGAGGTTAATGGGCCTAACTTCTAGGTTAACTCCACTAACAAGCCGCCAGGAGCTGGTCATGGCCATGCTGTCGTCCCTTACCAACCTCGACGCCGCCGCGTCACGGCAATCCACCTCGACGCCGCCCCGGCGGCGCGTGGCCCCCGTGCTCGCCGGCGTCGGCTACTCGCTCGCCTGGATCGCCGGCCTGACCGTCGCGTCCGCCTCCACCGACGTGACCTCCACGGGCGCGGCGCTGGTGGCGGATTCCGCCGGCCACGAGGTCGCCTCGATCACGCAGTACGTGCTGACCGAGGGCGTCGCCGCGGTCCTCCTGGCCGTGGTGGTCGTGCTGCTGGGCCGGGCCGTGGGCGAACACCGAGGTTCCCGGCTGCTCACCGGCACGGGCCTGGTCGCGGCCGGCATCTCACTGGTGCAGTGCGCGCTGGGCGTCACGCTCGCCGGCTGGGCGGCGCCCGCAGGCCATGCCGACGTCGCCGGGGCGCTCTTCGAGACGGTCAACCGGCTCGACGGGCTGAAGATGTTTGTGCTAGCCGCGATGGCGCTGGCAGGTGCCGGCCTGGCCCGGCGCGCCGCCATTCTGCCCCACTGGTTCGGGTACCTCGGACTGGCGCTCGCCGTCACGCTGGTCGCCTCCGGCGTGGGCTATCTGTTCCTGATGAGCACCACGGCGCTGGCGGCGTACGTGTCGTTGCCGTTGCTGCTGGTCTGGGTGACGATGGCGGGCCTGCTCGTGCGTCGGACCGGTCGGTAGGCTGCGGTAATGCCCCGTTCGGGTCTGACCCGCGACCGCGTGGTCGCACAGGCCGCGACGGTGGCCGACGAGGTGGGCTTCGACCGGCTCGCTCTGGCCACCGTCGCGAAGCGACTGAACGTCTCCCTGCCCGCGCTCTACAAGCACATCGACAGCCTGGCCGGGCTGCAACGCGACGTGGCCGTGCTCGGCGTGCGGGAGCTGACCGTAGCGATCTCCACCGCCACGGTGGGCCGGTCCGGTCGCGACGCCCTGCACGCGGCGGCACGGGCGTACCGCGAGTACGCGCTCGCGCATCCCGGCCGCGCCGCCGCCGCCGTCCGGGCACCGGACCCGGCGGACGCCGAGCACCTGGTCGTCGGGCGGGCGGCGGTCGAGGTGCTGCTCGCCTTGCTGAGGGGCTACGACATCACCGGGGACGACGCGATCCACGCGGTACGCGCGATGCGCGTGGTCCTGCACGGGTTCGTGACCCTGGAGGCGGCCGGCGGGTTCGGGCTGCCGCAGTCCCTCGACGAGACGTTCGACCGGCTGGTCGACTCCCTGGACGCTACGTTCCGCGCCTGGGCGGCTGGCGTGCCGACGAAACCGTCGTAGCCGTCTGCGGGTAGGCGTCGAGCAGTCCCTTCGGTGCCAGTCCCGGCGCTGTTCTGGGCCGCGTTCACGATCCTCGAAGGACAAGGTGGAGCGCCCTACCGGACGAGTCTCAATGGCGGTTGTCAAGCGGCGGCGGCGGCAGGAGTGGCCTGGGGGTTAGAAGAAGATCGCGGATGGCTGGTCAGGTAGCTGCTTCCCTGGTCCGCTCGTCTGCCGTTGTCGGGTGGCGTCGTCTTCAGCGGGTGGTCTTGGCTGTACGGCTGGCTGTATGGGCGCACGGTGTAGGAATTGTGGACACGGCCGAAAGTCGCTCGGCAATGACCGGCTTGACCTGCGCCGCCGTACCGTCCGGCACGTCCAGGAGGTGACCGCTGTTGACCGTCGCCTTCCTCATTTGCTCGACGGCATCGGCTCGCCGAACAGGACCCCGTAGACGAGACCGATCAGAATCATTACGCCGACCGCAGCGAAGATCACGCCAATCGCCCGTTCCAGCAGAACGAAGCGCGCCAGACGCTTGTCGTACTGGGCATCCGGAAGCCAGCGCCACGGCGGAAGCTGGACCAAGGCGAGCGGAACGTTACCTTCGCCGTGTACGTGGACCGTTGGCGCCTGGCCCGGAACATCGGATGGGCGTTGGAGACTCGGCGGCGCATCGAGTCGAACGTGCGGCGGCACCTGATCCCGGACAACCCGTGTGATGGGATCAAGCTGTCGCAGGTGTTCCGGGGACTCAGCCGCGCGCCGAAGTGGGTGCCCGATGAGAGCGACGTGCTCCGTCTGTTCGATGCGGTGCCCGACCGCTATCACGGGCTGCTGTGGCTCGGCGCGGGCGCGGGTCTGCGGATCAGTGAGGCGCTCGGTTTTGAGCACGGGCCGCTGCCTGGACACGGAGCGTGAGGAGCTACACATCGTCCAGCAGTTGCGGTACGCGCCGCAGGAGTACCAGGGCGGCTTCTACCTCAGTACGCCCAAGGATGGCTCGGCCGGCACGATCGACCTGGACCCGATGGTCGCCTCCGCGCTGCGCCGCCATGTGCAGGAGTACCCACCGACCGAGGTCGAAATGATCGATGTGACCTCGGGCAATCCGGTGCGCCGTCGCGTCCCGCTGCTGTTCACCACTACCCACAAGAACCCGTTCACCGACCGCACCTGGTCGGCGGAGTGGGTCAAGTGGCGGGAGAAGGCGGGCTGGCCCAAGGAGCACGGTGGCTTTCACGCTCTGCGGCACTTCTTCGCCACGACGCTGATCACCAACCACGTGGACCCGAAGGAAGTCCAACGGGCACTGCGGCACAGCACGCTACAAATCACCCTGGAGACTTACGTCCACTTCTGGCCACGCCGAGAGCGTCGGCGCGGTGTCGTGGGTGACGTGCTGCGGGCCGCCGTCAGCCGTCGGGACCATCGGTAACGTGGTCCCGGTGTGGTCCGAACGATCTTGCGAGGTGTTCCGCCGCAGGTCAGAGGCGAGTTTGGTGGAGCCCAGGGGACTTGAACCCCTAACCCCTGCCTTGCAAAGGCAGTGCTCTGCCAGTTGAGCTAGGGCCCCGAGGCGGGCGGATTCGCCCGGTGCTGAGGTCAGGCGTGGTCAGCGCAGGTCGGGCGCGGTGGTCGCCTCGTGCCAGAGAGCGCGCTCGTCGTTCGAGGCCTTGATCTTCTTGGCCACGACGGCGGCGACGCCGACGACGCCGGCCAGGATCAGGAGCTTCTTGAACATGGGCTTGACCCCTCGCGCTCGACGACCGTCGGACGGTGTGCGGTGGGGCTAGCTGGAATCGAACCAGCGACCTCAGAGTTATCAGCTCTGCGCTCTAACCGACTGAGCTATAGCCCCGCGTAGCGACGAGCAAGGTTAACCCATCGCCGCCGTGCCGCCCAAATCGGGGGGCCGTGGCGGCGTACTCACCCGCGCCACTTCGAAACTACCCGGATACGCGACGCCGGGGCGACCGCTTTACGCGGTGCCCCGGCGTCGTACGTCAGGTCAGTCCCGCTCGGCGAGCGTCAGCTCGATCCCGCCGACCAGGTCGGCGCAGACGTTGTAGACGAACGCGCCCAGCGTCGCCAGCGCGGTGAAGAGCACGACGTTGACCAGACCGATCAGCGCGGAGCTGAGGATCACGCCCTTGGCGGTGATCCGGAAGCCGCCGCCGCCCTGACCGCCGCCGGCGTTCACCAGGTCGGTGAGGCTGTCGTTGACGCTCTTGAACACACCCATCGCGTCCAGCGCCAGGTAAAGCACCGAGGTGGCCACGACCACCACGATGAAGAGCACCACGGAGACCGCGAACGCGAACTTCATCACGGACCACGGGTCGATCCGCTTGAGGTTCAGCCGGGCCCGGCGCGGTCCGCGCGACGCGGCCGAGCTGACCGAGGTACGCGCGGCGCGTACCGCCTCACCCACGCGGGCGGCCCCGACGGCGGCCGCACCACTGATGCCCGGCGGCAGGCCGCCCCCGTTTGCGGGGCGGCCCGTGGCGGCGGGACGGCCGCCGTCCGGTGACGGCTTCGGCGCGGTGCCCAGGCCGGCGCCGACGCGCGGCTGGGTGCCGGTCGTGCCGGTCGTGCCGGTGGACGGCCGGGCGGCCGCCGCGGGCTTGGGCGGCTGCGGGGTCGTGCCGGGCTTCGCGGCGGCCGGCGCGGCCAGGCCGTCGGCCGACGTCGGAGCGTCGACCTTCGTCTCGGCCTGGTCGGCCGGCGGCGATCCCTCGCCGGAGGTTTCCGGCGGCGGGGCCATGCCAGGAGCCCGGGTGAATTTCGGGGCAGGCGCGTCGGCGGGGACGGTGGCCCGACCCACGGCCGCGCGGCCGGTCGCTGGTGTACCGCCCTGTGCGGCCTCCTCGTCGACCGGGTTGGCCGAGGTCCCCGTGTTCCCCGACTTCGCCTGTGTCTCCGTCATCAACTAGTCCTGTTCGTCAGGCTCGTCGGCATTGCGAGCAATCGCCACGATAGTCACGCCGTCCGGGAGGTCCATCAGCTTGACCCCCATTGTGTTCCGGTCACGCGTACGGCGTACAGGCTTCACCGGAGTCCGGATGACGCCACCGTTGCTGGTGATGGCGAACAACTCGTCGTCCGGGTTGATCACCACCGCGCCGACCAGGCCACCGCGTCGCTCGGTGATCTTCGCAGTCAGCACGCCCTTACCTCCCCGGCCCTGGACCGGGTATTCCTCGATCGGGGTTCGTTTCGCGTACCCCCCGTTCGTCGCGACCAGCACGTCCATATCCATGCCCTCGCGGACGACCTCCATCGCCAGCAGGACATCCTCGTCGCTGAACCGCATGCCGATCACCCCGGACGTGGCCCGGCCCATCGGGCGCAGCGCCTCATCGCTCGCGTTGAAGCGAATGGCCTGGGCGTTCTTGGAGACCAGCAGCAGGTCGTCGGTCGGGGCAACGAGGGCAGCACCGACCAGCTCGTCCTCATCGCGCAGGTTGATCGCGATGACTCCGCCGGAACGGTTGGAGTCGAACTCCTCGAGCCGCGTCTTCTTCACCAGGCCGTTCTTCGTGGCCAGTACCAGGTAGGGCGCCACCTGGTAGTTCGGGATTTCGATGATCTGCGCGATCTGCTCGTCCGCTTGGAAGGCGAGCAGGTTGGCCACGTGCTGGCCCTTGGCCACCCTACTGGCTTCGGGAAGCTCGTACGCCTTGGCCCGGTAGACCCGGCCCTTGTTCGTGAAGAACAGGATCCAGTCGTGGGTGGAGCATACGAAGAAATGGCTGACGATGTCGTCCTGCCGCAGCGTGGCCCCGCTGACGCCCTTGCCGCCCCGTCGCTGCGAGCGGTAGAGGTCGACCTTGGTGCGCTTGGCGTACCCGGTGCGGGTGATCGTGACGACCACGTCCTCGCGGGCGATGAGGTCCTCCATGGAGACCTCGCCGTCGAACGGCACGATCTTGGTGCGCCGGTCGTCGCCCCACTTGGCGACGATCTCGCCCAGTTCCTCGGAGACGATCCGGCGCTGCCGCTCGGGCTTGGCCAGGATGTCCTTGAGGTCGGCGATCTCCACCTCGAGCTTGGTCAGGTCGTCCAGGATCCGCTGCCGCTCCAGGGCGGCCAGCCGGCGCAGCTGCATGTCCAGGATCGCGGTCGCCTGGACCTCGTCGATCTCCAGCAGCCGGATGAGGCCCTGACGGGCGTCCTCGACGGTGGGCGAGCGCCGGATCAGGGCGATCACCTCGTCGAGCGCGTCCAGCGCCTTGGCCAGACCGCGCAGGATGTGCGCCCGCTCCTCGGCCTTCCGCAGGCGGAACGCGGTCCGCCGGCGGATGACCTCGATCTGGTGCTCGACGTAGTAGCGGATGAACTGGGCCAGGTTGAGCGTGCGCGGCACGCCGTCGACCAGCGCCAGCATGTTGGCGCCGAAGGTCTCCTGGAGCTGGGTGTGCTTGTAGAGGTTGTTCAGCACCACCTTGGCGACCGCGTCGCGCTTGAGCACGAGCACGATCCGCATGCCGGTACGACCGGAGGACTCGTCGCGGATGTCGGCGATCCCGGCGAGCTTGCCCTCCTTGATCAGCTCGGCGATCCGCTCGGCCAGGTTGTCCGGGTTGACCTGGTAGGGCAGCTCGCTGACCACCAGCGCCGGCCGGCCGCGCTTGTCCTCCTCGACCTCGACCACGGCGCGCATGCGGATCGAGCCGCGCCCGGTCCGGTAGGCGTCCTGGATGCCGGCCTGGCCGACGATCAGGCCGTGGGTCGGGAAGTCCGGGCCCTTGACGATCTCCAGCAGCGCCTCGAGGGTGGTGGCCTCGTCGGCCTCCGGGTTCTCCAGGCACCACTGCACGGCCGCGCCGATCTCGCGCAGGTTGTGCGGCGGGATCTTGGTGGCCATGCCGACCGCGATGCCCTCGGAACCGTTGATCAGCAGGTTGGGGATGCGGGACGGCAGGATGGTGGGTTCCTTGGCCCGGCCGTCGTAGTTGTCCTGGAGGTCGACGGTGTCCTCGTCGATGTCCCGGAGCATCTCCATGGCCAGCGGGTCGAGCTTGCACTCGGTGTACCGCATGGCCGCGGCCGGGTCGTTGCCCGGCGAGCCGAAGTTGCCGTTGCCGTCGACCAGCGGGTAGCGCAGCGACCAGGGCTGCGCCATCCGGACCAGCGCGTCGTAGATGGCCGAGTCGCCGTGCGGGTGGAACTGGCCCATCACGTCACCGACGACCCGGGAGCACTTCACGTAGCCGCGGTCCGGGCGGTAGCCGGAGTCGAACATCGCGTAGAGGATCTTGCGGTGGACCGGCTTGAGCCCGTCCCGGACGTCCGGCAGGGCCCGACCGACGATCACGCTCATCGCGTAGTCGAGGTACGAGCGCTGCATCTCGACCTCGAGCCCGACCGGCTCGATGCGGTCGTGCGCGACGACCGCGGCCAGTGTCTCCGGGGTCTCCGGCTCGTTCGGCGTGGACTCGGGAGTATCGGTCACTGTTAACCCTTATCAGACTCAGAGTCGTTTTCGTGCTGTGGATAACGGCTGTGGATACCGGTCAGACTGTGGATAACTCTGTGGACCGCCGGGCCGGCCGGTGGATCTCCGGCCGGCCCGGCGAGGTCCGTCAGATGTCCAGGAACCGCACGTCCTTGGCGTTGCGCTGGATGAACGACCGGCGCGCCTCGACGTCCTCACCCATCAGGACGCTGAACAGCTCGTCGGCGGTTGCGGCGTCGTCGAGCGTCACCTGGCGCAGCGTGCGGGTGGCCGGGTTCATCGTGGTCTCCCACAGCTCGGGATAGTTCATCTCGCCGAGACCCTTGAACCGCTGGATGTCGTCCGGCCGGGCGTTGGGCTTCTTCTGCTGGCGCAGCGCGATGAGCCCGTCACGCTCCCGGTCCGAGTACGCGTACTGCGCGTCGTCGCCCTTCTTGTTCCACTTGATCTTGTAGAGCGGCGGGGCGGCCAGGTAGACGTGCCCCAGCTCGACCAGCGGACGCATGAAGCGGAACAGCAGGGTGAGCAGCAGCGTCTGGATGTGCTGGCCGTCGACGTCGGCGTCGGCCATCAGCACGATCTTGTGGTAGCGCAGCTTCTCGATGTCGAAGTCGTCGTGGATGCCGGTGCCCAGCGCGGTGATGAGCGCCTGGACCTCGTTGTTCTTCAGCACCCGGTCGATCCGGGCCTTCTCCACGTTGAGGATCTTGCCGCGGATCGGCAGGATCGCCTGGGTGCGCGGGTCGCGCCCCTGCTTGGCCGAGCCGCCGGCGGAGTCACCCTCGACGATGAACACCTCGGACTCGCGCGGGTCAGTCGACTGGCAGTCGGCCAGCTTGCCGGGCATCGAGCCGGACTCCAGCAGCGACTTGCGCCGGGCCAGCTTGCGCGCCTGCTGGGCGGCGATACGGGCCCGCGCCGCCTGGGACGCCTTCTGGATGATGGTCTTGGCCTCGGCCGGGTTCCGGTCGAACCAGTCGACCAGCCACTCGTTGCAGACCCGCTGCACGAAGCTCTTGACCGGGGTGTTGCCGAGCTTGGTCTTGGTCTGGCCCTCGAACTGCGGGTTGGCCAGCTTGACCGAGATGATCGCGGCCAGACCCTCGCGGATGTCCTCGCCGGAGAGCTTCTCGTCGCCCTTGAGCAGCTTCTTGTCCGTGCCGTAGCGGTTGACCACGCTGGTCAGCGCGGCGCGGAAGCCCTCCTCGTGGGTGCCGCCCTCGTGCGTGTTGATCGTGTTGGCGAAGGTGTAGACCGACTCGCCGTAGGACTCGTTCCACTGCATGGCGATCTCGACCGACATGCCCTCCTCCTCGGCCCCGAACTCGACCACCGTCTTGTGGATCGGGTTCTTGGAGGCGTTGAGGTGCCGGACGAAGTCGGCGATGCCGCCCTTGTAGAGGAAGGTCACCTCGCGCTGCTTGCCCTCCTCACCGTCGGACACCCGCTCGTCGAGCAGGTGGATGGTGAGGCCCCGGTTGAGGAAGGCCATCTCCTGCAGGCGCCGGTAGATGGTCTGGAAGTCGAAGTCGACCGTCTCGAACACGTCGGCGTCGGGCCAGAAGGAGACCGCCGAACCGGTCCGGTCGGTCGTCTCGCCCTTCTCCAGCGGGGTGGGCTTGGAGTTGTGGTACTGCTGCCGCCAGACGAAGCCGTCCTTGTGGATCTCCACGGCCATCCGGGTGGAGAGGGCGTTCACCACCGAGACGCCGACGCCGTGCAGGCCGCCGGAGACCGCGTACGCCTTGCCGTCGAACTTGCCGCCCGCGTGCAGCACGGTCAGCGCGACCTCGACACCCGGCTTCTTCAGCTTGGGGTGGAGGTCGACCGGGAAGCCACGCCCGTTGTCGGTGACCCGGACGCCGCCGTCGGCCAGCAGCACCACGTCGATGGTGTCGCAGTAGCCGGCCAGCGCCTCGTCCACGGCGTTGTCGACGACCTCCCATACGAGGTGGTGCAGACCGCGTTCACCGGTGGACCCGATGTACATACCGGGCCGCTTCCGGACCGCCTCCAGGCCCTCGAGAACGGTGATCGACTCGGCGCCGTACTTCTTGTTGTCCTCCGCTGCCACCCTCGGCCACTTTCTCGCGCCGGCCGCGCCAGGGCGCGGGGCGCGGGTTCGGCGGACAGGACGCGACGTCGGCGCGCACAAACCGGTCCCCGGATCTCCAGGTCACGGATCGCGTACGCCGGTCGACGCGGTTGCCCGCGGATCGCGATCGGCTCGACCCGATGCGGGACAATGATCAAGGGCCCGGGTGGGCCCGTGTCCGTCGCTCCGTGTCGGGTCTTTCGTCTCGCCCTCAATCTTACTGTGCGCAGCCGACCAAACCGCCACTCGGCACCCCTCCGGGGCGGCTGAGAATGCCGTAGGAGCCCGAACTGTGCTATCCGCGACTCCCCCTACACGCCTTCGGCGGCTTCCGGTCGCGGCACGGCGTCAGACGCACCGGGCTGACGTCGCCGGCACCCCTGATCGAGGACGCGGCCGGCGCCGGATCGGTGCCGGCGGGTGACCGACCGGGGGTCGCGGCGAGACCGGACGTGCCGTACCTTTTGCGGCGCCGCCACCTGCGGTCTTGATCTTTCGCGGCCGGAACCGGGACGATCGACCCGATCGGTCGGACAACGTGCTTGCTGAGAGGTGACGCCAGATGGGGCTGGACAACGTCGCGGTGCACTGGCCGCGGACCGGCCGCTTCTACGATCCGGTCGCGCCGGCCGAGTTCGTCGACTTCGGCGAGATCGTGGACATGCCACGCATCTCGGCACCGACCGCCGCGCTCGCCGAACTGATCGCGAAGACCGGCACGGTACGGGCGACCGCGTACACCGAGCTGGTCGACCTCATCCTGGGCCTGGAAAATGTGCTCTACGCCACGGAGAACTCGGCCGAGGACGAAGACCCGGTGATCGACCCGGACGGCTGCTCCTGGATCGCCGAGGGCGTGGAGAAGTTCGTCACCCGGCACCGCCCCTTCGGGGAGGCGGTCACCTTCGAGTCGGTGAGCGAGGTGCTGCGCTCGCTGCTCGGTGACGGGCGCCTGGCCGAGCAGCAGCTCCGCTGGCTGGACAGCCGGCTGGACAAGCTGCGCGACGAGAGCGGCGAGCCGCCGCAGTGGAACTTCACCTGCGCCGAGCTGAGCGTGCTGGCCGCCTTCTACCGGCGCTGCGCCGAGCGCGGCTTCGCGGTCTACGCCGACGGCTGACCCGGCTGCCCGGCCTCGCCGGGTCCGGCCGTCGTGGCCCGGTTGGCCGCCGCGATCACCTCGGTGAGCACCGTGTGCAGGTGCCGCAGGTCCGCCAGCGGCAGGCCGAGCCGCTGCACGATCGCCGGCGGGATCCGCTCGGCCTCCGCCCGGAGCGCGCGCCCGCTGGCGGTGAGCGAGACGGCCAGGCTGCGCTCGTCCGAGGCGTCGCGCTCGCGCCGCACGTAGCCGGCGGCTTCCAGCCGCTTGAGCAGCGGTGACAGGGTGCCCGGGTCGAGCTGGAGCAGCCGGCTCAGCTCCCGGACCGACAGCGGCGCGTGCTGCCAGAGCGCCAGCATGACCAGGTACTGCGGGTGGGTCAGCCCCATCGGTTCCAGCAGCGGCCGGTAGACCGCGACGACGCCGCGCGCGGCGACGGAGAGCGCGAAGCACACCTGCTCCTCCAGCGCCAGGGGATCACCCTCCAGCCGGTCGGCCACCCTCGTCCTCCTCGTCGGTCGTTGCGATCGTAGCAACGATTGGTGTACCAATTATTGGGGCACCAATCGTACGGTCGGCGAGGGAGAGTGCGGCGATGAGCGGCGACGAGCAGCAGGTGGGCGACACTTCCGGCAGGGGCGGTCGCCTGATGGGCTGGGTCTTCCAGAACCTCGCCGGCCCGTCCCAGGTGCAGGGCGCCGTGCAGGGCGGCTCCCGGCTGGCGCGCGAGGCCTGGAAGCAGGACCTCGAGCGGCGCAAGCAGTGGAGCCGCGAACAGCGGGAGCTCAAGCGCGCCCAACGGGAGGCACGCCGCGGCGAGCGGTGACGGTCAGCCGTAGGTGTCGCGCGGCCCTCGACCACGCACCCGGCGCGGGCCGCGCGACCAGGACGGCGCCGCCGGTCCGTGGATGTGCAGCTTGCGCACGACGTTGTGGCCCACCTCGCTGGCGATCTGCTTGAGCAGCGAGCCGGCGAGCAGCCGCAGCTGGGTGGCCCAGGCCGTCGAGCGGGCCTCCACGGTCAGCTCGCCGTTCTCCAGCTTCACGGGGCGGCTGTGCTGCGCCACCTCCTCGCCGACCACCCGCTCCCAGGCGCCGAAGACCGTCGCCTCGGCCGCCGGCTGCTGCCAGCCGCGCGCCTTGACCAGCTTGTCCAGCACCGCGCCGAGCGGCTGCGGGTCCCGCGGGTCCGGCCCCGGCCCGGAGTAGCCGCGCAGCCGCTTCTCGCCGTCGCCGCGGACCGCGCTGCGCCGCCGCGTGCCGGCCGCCGCCTGCCGGCGGGCCTTCGCCGCGTCCAGCACGGCCCGGGCCAGCTCCGGCCCGGCCGCCCCGTCCGGCCGGTCCGCGCCGGCCTCACCGCCCGGCTTCGCCTCCGGCCCCTCGGGAGTACGCCCACCGCGTCCCGGCCCCAACCGTGCGGGCGGGAGCTCCACCTCATCCGACACGACGTACCGTCCCCTCGCCCACCGCGTACCGGGTGCCCCGCAGGGTCGCCGGCACGTCGTCGTCGACCGCACAGGTCACCAGGAGCTGGCTCGCGCCGCCGACCAGCTCGGCCAGCCGCTCCCGCCGGCCGGCGTCCAGCTCGGCGAAGACGTCGTCCAGCACCAGCACCGGCTCGATCCCGTCGGCGCGCAGCAGGTCGTAGCCGGCCAGCCGCAGCGCCAGCGCGTACGACCAGGATTCACCATGGCTGGCGTAGCCCTTGGCGGGCAGCGGGCCGAGGGTGAGCGCCAGGTCGTCCCGGTGCGGGCCCACCAGGGTGGTGCCCCGCTCGATCTCCGCCGACCGGCTCGCGCTCAGCGCGGCGGTGAGCGACTCCACCAGCGCCGCCCGGTCCGTGGTCGACTCGGGCAGCTCCAGCGACGGCCGGTACGCGATCCCCGCCGCCCCGCGGCCCGCCGCCACCGCGTCGTACGCCTTCGCCACGTGCGGGGTCAGCGCGGCCACCAGCTCGAGCCGGCCGGCGAGCAGCTCCGCGCCGTGGTGCGCCAGGTGCGTGTCCCACACGGCGAGGGTGGACAGGTCCCCGCCCCGCGACCCGCCGGTCTTCCGGGCCAGGTACGCCGTCCGCAACAGCGCGTTGCGCTGCTTGACCACCCGGTCGTAGTCGGCCCGCACCCCGGCGTAACGGGGCTGGCGGGTGACCAGAAGGTCGTCCAGGTAGCGGCGGCGCTCGGCCGGGTCGCCGCGGACGAGCTCCAGATCCTCCGGCGCGAACAGCACGAGCCGCAGCGCGCCCAGCACGTCCCGGGCACGGCGGGCCGGGGAGCGACCCAGCCGGGCCCGGTTGGCCTTGCCCGGAACGATCTCCAGCTCGATCAGGAGCTCCCGGCCCTCGTGCACCACCGCACAGCGGATCACCGCCGAGGTGGCGCCCATCCGGACCAGCGGGGCGTCCGTGGCGACCCGGTGCGAGTCCAGGGTCGCCACGTAGCCCAACGCCTCGACCAGGTTGGTCTTGCCGACACCGTTCGCGCCGACCAGCACGTTCGGGCCCGGCTCCAGGTCGACGCCGACCCGCTCGTACGAGCGGAAGTCGACCAGTTCGAGCCGGCGGACGTACACAGGCTGTGGATACCGGTCAGCGCTTGTGGACGGCGTGCCCGCCGAACTGCTGGCGCAGCGCGGCGACGGCCTTCATGGCGGGCGAGTCGTCCTGCCGGGAGGCGAACCGGGCGAACAGCGAGGCGGTGATGACGTTCAGCGGCACGGCGAGCCGCACCGCCTCGTCGACCGTCCACCGGCCCTCGCCGGTGTCCTCGGTGTAGCCGCTCAGCTCGGCCAGCTCCGGGTCCTCGTCCAGCGCCCGGTCGAGCAGGTCGAGCAGCCAGGACCGGACGACGGTGCCCTCGCGCCAGGACTTGAAGACGCCCGGCACGTTGGTCACCAGCTCGGAGGCGGCCAGCAGCTCGTAGCCCTCGGCGTAGGCGTGCATGAGGCCGTACTCGATGCCGTTGTGCACCATCTTGGCGTAGTGGCCGGCGCCGACCGGGCCGGCGTGCACGAAGCCGAACTCGCCCGCGGGCTTGAGCGCCTCGAAGATCGGCATGAGCCGCTCGACGTGCTCCTGGGCGCCGCCGACCATCAGGGCGTAGCCGTTCTGCTTGCCCCAGACGCCGCCGGAGACGCCGACGTCGATGTAGCCGATGCCCTGCTCGTTGAGGCGCTCGGCGCGCGGGGCGTCGTCGCTGAACCGGGAGTTGCCGCCGTCGATGATGATGTCGCCCTCGCCGAGGACACCGGCGAGCTCGTCGATGGTGGCGTCGGTGACGCCGGCCGGGACCATCACCCAGACGGCGCGCGGCGATTCCAGCTTCTCGGCCAGCTCCGCGAGGCTCGCGACGTCGCTCAGCTCCGCGTTGCGGTCGTAGCCGACCACCTCGTGACCGGCGGCGCGCAACCGCTCGCGCATGTTGCCGCCCATCCGGCCGAGTCCTACCAGGCCGAGCTGCATCTGCTCCTACCTCCGTACGTCTGGGTCGTGCTGCCGTCGATCAGCGGGACACGCGGATCGGCATGATGAGGTACCGGTACCCCGGGATGACCTCGCCATCCTCGCCCGCGGGGGAAATCACCGCGGGCTTGAAGGCGTCGACGAACGCCAGCTGGGCGTGCTGGGCGCCCAGGTTGGTGAGGCCGTCGATCAGGTACTGCGGGTTGAAGCCGATGGTCAGCGGGTCGCCCGTGAAGGTCGCCTCCATGGCCTCGCTGGCCCGGGCCTCCTCGGTGCCGCCGGCCTCGACCACCAGGCCGTCGGAGCTGAAGCTGAGCAGCACCGGGGTGGTGCGCTCGGCGACGAGCGCCACGCGCTTGACCACCTCGATGAGCGTGGCGACCGGGACGCGGGCCTCGGCGTTGTGGCTGGCCGGGAAGAGCGAGCGCACCGGCGGGTAGTTCGCCCCGTCGAGCAGCCGGCTGGTGGTCCGCCGGGTGCCGCCGGAGAAGCCGATCATGCCCTCGCCGGCACCGCCCTGGGAGAGCGCCATGGTGACGTGGCCGCCCAGCGGGCCGAGGGCCTTGGCGGTGTCGTGCAGCGTCCGGGCGGGCACCAGCGCGTTGATGCTGATCTCCGGGTCGTCCGGGTTCCAGTCCATCTCACGCAGGGCCAGCCGGTAGCGGTCGGTGGCGAGCATCGCCAGCGTGCTGCCGGACAGCTCGATCCGGACGCCGGTCATCATCGGCAGCGTCTCGTCCCGGCCGGCGGCCACGGCCACCTGGGCCACGGCGGCGGCGAAGGCGGCCGCGTCGACGGTGCCGGCGCTCTCCGGCATCTCCGGCAGGGTCGGGTAGTCCTCGACCGGCATGGTCGGCAGGGTGAACCGGGCGCTGCCGCACACCAGCTCCAGGTGCGCGCCGACGGCGGCGATGTCCACCGGCTTGGCCGGGAGCGCCTTGGTGATTTCGGCGAGCAGCCGGCCGGAGACCAGGGCGGCCCCGTCGGCGTCACCCTGCACCTCGACGGTGACCTGGCTGGAAACCTCGTAGTCGAAGCCGGAGACCTGGAGGTTTCCGTCGGTCACCCGGAGCATCACCCCGGCCAGCACCGGCACGGAAGGTCGGTTGGGCAGGCTCTTGGCGGTCCACGCGACCGCCTCGGCGAGCGCGTCGCGCTCCACTCGGAACTTCATCAATGCCTCCGCGTCGACGTCAGCGACAACTCTCTCATGCCGACCGCTGCAACCCGTCCCGCCCGACCGTGCGGGTACCCCTCGCACCTTAGGGCGCGTGGGCATCGGCTGTGCGCCCGACCCCGTGGATCCAGGTGCCCGGGTGACTGCCGGCGGCAGTGCTCCGGCCCGATCCACAGGAAGTCCAACGGTGATGATTGGTTTTTGTTGTTTAGAAGAGATAACTCATCGTCTTCATCGCACCTGTGCAAACTGTGGAGAACCGGCGTCCGCCCAGGTCAGACAGGTTATCCACCGGTGGTTTGGCTGTGGAGAACCAGGGGTACAACCCGTGTCCCGGTCCACAGCCGTCGCCAGCCGCCGGGTTTTCCACGGCTGTCCACCGGTTGTCCACCGCTAATCCACCGGTTTTCTCCCCAGTGCTGTGGACAGCGGCGACGGCGTCGACCGCCGTCGTCCCCAGAACCTTCAACAGGTCGCCCACAGGCCGACCGTCGTCGGTGGACAACCCGACCCTCGTCCCCAGGCGTCCACAGGCTCGTCCCCAGGGGTTGTCCACAGTCTGTGGGTAACCGGGCGGAGACCGAGCGTGGTTTTCCACCGTCTGTGGAACAGGGGGTGTGGACAACCGGGCCGAGGTGTGGATGAACACGACACCGATCGTGGACCCTGCACCGGGTCGAGGGTCAAGCGCCGGATCTCCACAGGCACGAAAAAGCCCGGCCGGTGGGCCCGGCCGGGCGTCGCGTCGGCGTACGGATCAGGTGGTCTGCTTGATCCGGTTGGTCAACTCCGCGATCTGGTTGTAGAGCGAGCGCCGCTCCGCCATCTGCTGGCGGATCTTCCGGTCGGCGTGCATGACGGTGGTGTGGTCCCGGCCGCCGAACGCCTGCCCGATCCGGGGCAGCGACAGGTCGGTCAGCTCGCGGCACAGGTACATGGCCACCTGGCGGGCGTTGACCAGCACGCGGGACCGGGAGTGGCCCCGCAGGTCCTCCAGGCTCACACCGAAGTAGTCCGCGGTGGAGACCATGATCTGGTCGGCGGTGATCTCCGGGCCGGCGCCGTCCGGGATGAAGTCCCGCAGCACCTCCTCGGCCAGCGACAGCTCGACCGACGAGCGGGTGAGGCTGGCGAACGCGGTGACCCGGATCAGCGCGCCCTCCAGTTCCCGGATCGAGTTCGACACCCGGGAGGCGATGAACTCCAGCACGTCCGGCGGGGCGTACAGCCGCTCCTGCGCCGCCTTCTTCTGCAGGATCGCGATCCGGGTCTCCAGGTCCGGCGGCTGGATGTCGGCGAGCAGCCCCCACTCGAACCGGGTCCGCAGCCGGTCCTCCAGCGTCGCCAGCTGCTTGGGCGAGCGGTCGGAGGTGATCACGATCTGCTTGTTGGCGTTGTGCAGGGTGTTGAAGGTGTGGAAGAACTCCTCCTGGGTCCGCTCCCGGTTCTCCAGGAACTGGATGTCGTCGATCAGGAGGATGTCCACGTCCCGGTAGCGGCGCTGGAACGCGCTGGTCTTGTCGTCCCGCAGCGAGTTGATGAAGTCGTTGGTGAACTCCTCGGTCGAGACGTACCGGACCGAGCGGGCGTTGCCCAGCGTCGTGGCGTAGTGCCCGATGGCGTGCAGCAGGTGGGTCTTGCCCAGCCCGGAGCTGCCGTAGATGAAGAGCGGGTTGTACGCCTTCGCCGGCGACTCGGCCACCGCGACGCTCGCCGCGTGGGCGAAGCGGTTGGACGAGCCGATGACGAACGTCTCGAACATGTACTTCGGGTTGAGCCGGTTGCCGCCGCTCTCCGCGCCGCCGGGCATCCGCCGGTCGGCCTGGCCGCCCGGGCGGTGGTCGGGGCCGCCGCGGCCGGGGCCGCTGTCCGTGGCGCCGTCCCGGGGCAGGCCCCGCAGCGGCGGAGCGTCGGCCGGGCCGGGCGCCTCCCGGTAACGGGGCTCGTAGCCGCCGGTGTCGCGGCCGGTCGGCTCCACCCGGGACCGCTCGTCGTAGCCACGACGCTCCGGGGTGGCGCGCAACGGCTCGGCGAAGGCGGTGCTGAACAGCGTGTCCTGCCCGTCGCGGCTGGCCGGGATGAGCTGCGGCCGGGCGCCGTCGGCGGTGCGCTGCCGGGGGGCCGGCTCCTCGGCGGGCGGCTCCGGACGCGGGTCGGCGTACGCCGGGGCCTCCGGCCGGGCCGGGGGGAAACCCAGGTCGGGGAAGCCGGGCGCGGCGTCGGCCGGGCCGGGTTGGTCGAAGCCGGTGAGCAGATCCGGTGGGCCGTCGGGCCCGGGGGCGGGCTCGGGGTTGCTGCGGTAGACGGTGCCGGGCGGGCGGCTGCCCGGATCCTCGGCGACGCGCACCGTGACGGCCACCTGGATGGGCCGGCCGAGCCGGCGGCTCAACGCCTCGGTGATGGCCGGGCGGAGGCGGGACTCGATCACGTCCCGGGTGAACGCGTCGGGCACGGAGAGCAGTGCGGTGTCCTCGACGATCGCCCGCAGCCGGGTGAGCCGGAGGTATGCCCGCTGCTGCGCGGAGATGATCTCGTCGGCGAGCTCGTCGGTCGTCGCCGTCCACACCGCGGCAAGGTCGGTCGCTCCGGTCACCGTCGTGCCACCCCCTCGCCTCTGCTCACGCCCGCCCGGACGGCTGACCGGTCGTTATCCACAAGTTATCCACAGCCTGTGTGTACCGACCGATTGTGGCCGCCCACCGGACGCGGGTCGGACCTGCCCCCTGGTTCTGGAGGCAACGAAGCGGGTTCACCGTGCCGAACGATTCACTACCTTGTCCGGTCTTGCCAGCCAGCGACAACCGAGACCCCCGACGCTGACCGCAATCGGGCACGCTAACAGCGCGGACCCCGCGCCATCAACCGTCGACACCGGGGCAGCCTTGTCAACATCAGTGAAAACCGCCCCTTCGGTCGCGCTCCCGGCGCAGGTAGCGGCCCTGGTGTGAGGTTTGACGGTCATTGCCCCCCTGCGTAGGCTGGAACGGCTGCTCTCTCGCCCTCTGCTAGGGTGATGGGTGCTTGCTGTCCGCGGTCACCTCCCCGCATCGCCGGGGCCCCAGGTCGCCGGGCAGCACCGATCGGAGGCCACCGGCGAGGTGGCCTGGACCACCACACGACCCCGGGCGATCCCCCGCGCGAGGTCTACGACAACGGAGATCCTGACGTGAGCAAGCGCACCTACCAGCCGAACAACCGCCGGCGCGCGAAGACCCACGGCTTCCGGCTGCGCATGCGCACCCGTGCCGGCCGCGCCATCATCTCGACCCGTCGCAGCAAGGGCCGCACGCGCCTGTCGGCCTGAGGCCGACCGGTCCGGTCCGGGGACGTGGGCAGTCGTGCTGGCCGCCGCGCAGCGACTGCGGCGTAGTAGCGACTTCGCCGCAGCGGTCCGGGGTGGCCGACGCGTCGGCCGTGGTGCCGTCGTGGTGCACCTGACCCTCCCCGAGCAGACCGGATCCACCGCGACAACCTCGCCGGAGCCGGCGCGGAGCGGCGGTGCGGAGACTTCCGCGCCGCGCCGCGCCGGCTTCGTCGTGTCCAAGGCCGTCGGCAACGCCGTGGTCCGCAACACGGTCCGCCGCCGGCTCCGCCACCTGGTCCGCGAGCGGCTGGCCGACCTGCCCGCCGGCAGCACCCTGGTGGTACGCGCGCTGCCGCCGGCCGCCCATGCGTCGTACGCCCGGCTCGGCGCCGACCTGGACGCCGCCCTCGGGGCCGCGCGCTCTCCCCGGGGACGGCGGTCCCGGTGACCGAGCACACTGCCGCGCCGCGGCCCTCTGCCGGTGCCCGCATGCTGATGGCGCCCATCATCGCGTACCGTCGGTGGATAAGTCCGGCACTGCCGGCCCGCTGCCGGTTCTACCCGTCGTGCAGTGCCTACGCCGTCGAGGCGGTGTCCCGGCACGGCGCGGCGCGCGGAGCCTGGCTGACGGTCCGTCGGCTGTCGCGCTGCCACCCCTTCCACCCTGGTGGACACGACCCGGTCCCGGAGCCGGGCGACCGCCGCCGTTCCGACGTGACTGGAGCCTGAGTGTTTAGTCTCGACTGGATCTACTACGCGATCTCGTGGATCCTGCTGACCTGGCACTCGGCCTGGGACGCCATCGGGGTCTCGGTCGGAGCCGTCATCGGCACGAACTGGGCGTGGATCCTCTCCATCATCTTCCTGGTGGTCACCGTCCGGGTGATCCTCTTCCCGGTCTTCGTCAAGCAGATCAAGTCGCAGCGGGCCATGCAGGCGCTCCAGCCCAAGGTCAAGGAGCTGCAGGAGAAGCACAAGGGTGACCGGGAGACGCTCCAGAAGGAGATGATGGAGCTCTACCGGAAGGAAAAGGCCAACCCGCTGATGGGCTGCCTTCCGATGTTCCTCCAGATTCCGGTCTTCCTCGGCCTGTTCCACACGCTCAAGCGGCTCAACCCGGACAACCAGGGCAAGACCCTGTACGGCTGGACCGTCGAGCAGTTCAACAGTGCCTCCAGCGCGAAGCTCTTCACCGCCCCGATCTCCGGCCGGTTCGGCTCCACGCCCGACGAGCTGGCGAACCTGGGCGCGAACAGCACCACGGTCAAGGTCGTTGCCGGCATCCTGGTGCTCATCATGATCGCCACGACCTACCTGACCAGCCGGCAGATGATCCTCAAGACCGGCTGGGCCGAGGACCCGCAGCAGCGGATGGTCCAGCGGCTGATGCTCTACGGCATCCCCGTCTCGCTGCTCATCTCGGGCTCGATCTTCCCGATCGGTGTGATCATCTACTGGGTCACCAACAACCTCTTCACCCTCGGCCAGCAGCAGTGGGTGCTGCGGAAGTTCCCGCCGCTGGTGCCGCCGAAGAGCAGCACCGCCGGCAAGGCCACCGCGGGCAAGGCCACCGCCCAGCCGGCCCGGGTCGGCGGCCTGCTCGGCCGCAAGACCGCCCAGCCGGCCGTCAAGGCCCCGGCCGCCGCCCCCAAGGTGGCCGGCCCGAAGCCCGGCGCCAAGCCGGTCAACCCGAAGAAGAGCAGCGGCCGACCCGCCAAGCGACAGGGCTGAGCCTTACCGGGCCGCCGCCGGACACCGGTGGCGGCCCGTTCTGGTCCCCGAGCTGCCACCCTCCGGAGTCGGCGCCGGGCCGGAACCGCCGCGCGGAGCGCGGTCACGGGCGAAACTGGCCCGTACAGACGTGCCCGAGGGCACCGGCGAACCTCCCGCCGGCCCCCGGGAGACCAGCGGACCCGACGGTCCGGCCGAGCGAGTACGGAGATGAGACCGTGACCGACACCAGCATCCCCAGCGCGGACCAGTCCCTGGACGAGGAGACCGCGCCGGCCGCCACCACGGACGAGGCCGAGGACACCCAGGCCGAGGCCCGGGAGAAGAAGGCACCCGCCGACAGCGACCTGTTCCGGCAGAGCGAGATCGCCGCCGACTACGTCGAGGGCCTGCTCGACATCCTCGACTACGACGGCGACATCGACGAGCTGGTCTCCGGCGGCCGCCCGGTCGTCGAGGTGGTCGGGGGTCGCCTGCAGAACCTGGTCGGCCAGCGCGGCGCCACCCTGGAGGCGCTCCAGGAACTGGCCCGGCTGGCGGTGTTCCGGCAGACCGGTTCGCCCAGCCGCCTGCTGCTCGACGTCGGCGGCTACCGCGCAGCCCGGCGCAAGGAACTGGCCGCGGTCGCCAAGAACGCGGTGGAGAAGGTCAAGGAGCACGGCGAGGCGGTGCGCCTCGAGCCGATGTCCGCGTTCGAGCGCAAGTGCGTGCACGACGTGGTCAACGCGATGAGCGGTGTGGAGAGCGAGTCCGAGGGCGTCGAGCCGAACCGCCGGATCATCGTCCGGCCGGTTACGGACTGACGTAGGTGGCTTCCGACGAGACAACGGCGGGTGCCGTGACCGGCCCGGGCGGTACCCCGCCCGGGCCGTCGCCTGTCCGCACCGATCCGGCCGTCGACCCGGTCTTCTCCGAGGGCGATGCCCCGGCCCACCCGGCGACCCCGGTCCCGCCCGCAGGCCCGGTCGACCCGGCCTTCTCGAGCGAGCCGGCCTACGCGGGCGATCCGGTTCCGGCCACCGTGCAGCCGGCCGCCGGGGCCGACCCCGCCACCGGCGTGACACCGGCCTTCTCCAGCGAGCCGGGAGGACGGCCCGAGTCGTCGGCGCCGGTGGAGGCACCGGCCGCACCGGCCTCGGGAGGCGCGATCGACCCGCTGTTCGCCGAGCCGGCCACCGCCGGCCCCGACCTGGACGACCGGCCCTCCGACGAGCGAGACGACTCCGGACCGTCCCTCATGGACGGTGACGGTCCGCCCTCCGGCGCCCAGCCGGCCCCGGGGGAGGCGACGTTGCCGCCCGAGTTGGCCGAGGCCGCCCGTACCCTCTTCGGCGACCGGCTCGACCTGGCGGCCGCGTACGCCGAACTGCTGGCCACGGACGGCGTCGTGCGCGGCCTCATCGGCCCCCGCGAGACGCCGCGGCTCTGGGAGCGTCACCTGCTCAACTGCGCGGCGCTGGCCGAGCGCATCCCGGAGGGCGCCAGCCTGATCGACGTCGGCTCCGGGGCCGGCCTGCCCGGTCTGGTGCTGGCCATCGCGCGGCCGGATCTGACCGTGACGCTCGTCGAGCCGCTCGCCCGGCGCACCGCCTTCCTCATCGAGGCGGTGCAGCACCTGGGGCTGACCAAGTCGGTCCGGGTGTTTCGTGGCCGAGCCGAGGAGGCCGCGGTCGGCTCCCGCGACCGGCAGCCGCTGTCCGCCGACATCGTCACCGCGCGGGCGGTGGCTCCGCTGGACCGGCTCGCCGGCTGGTGCCTGCCGCTGGCGGTGCCCGGCGGCCGGCTGGTCGCGCTCAAGGGCGCCTCCGCCGCCGAGGAGATCGCCGAGCACGCCGCGGCGGTGGCCCGGCTCGGCGGCGGCCAGCCGGAGCTGCACCGGTGCGGTGTCGACGTGATCGACCCGCCCGCGACGGTGATCGAGGTGGTCCGCGAGCGGGTGGTCGGCCCGGCCAGGAAGAAGGCGCCCAAGCGCTCGCGGGGTGGTCGTCGCCGCGGCACCCAGGGCCGGGATCGCTGACGCGGCAAGGCTTTCCGGACGCCCGCCCGGTCGTTGGACCGGGTGGGCGTGAGCTGGTCGATCAGAACCCGACGTGGACCCGCTACGCCCGTCGGCCGTAGGCTGGCCGCGCGCCGATAGTGTGGAGCGGCGGTGCCGGGCGGCACCCGAACCCGACCGTTCCCACCAGGCCGGTGACGCCGTGCGGCGAGCGCGGGGGCCTGAATGACGGGTGCGGACCGACCATCCGGAGCGGGCAGGGATGACAGGTGCATGACGACGGCAGGTACGACGATCCACGGGTGACCGGGCCAGGCGGACGACCCTCGGCCGACGGCCCCGTTTCACGTGAAACCAACTTCCAGGGCTGGCCGTCTAACGGCGAGCCACACGACCCGTCCACGCGGCCCCCGGACTGTGACCCGGTGGTGCGGCGGGACGTGCCTCCGGCCGGCGCCGTGCGGCCGACCTCGTCCGTGCCGGCGAACGTCCCGCCAGCGCGGGACCCGCACGATCCGAGCGACGGCCCGGTGAACGCGCCCGCCGCCCGTCCGGCCCCGGTACGCGGGAACGCCGCCGTCCCCGCACGGTTCGAGCCGCAGCCGCCGGCCGTGGTCGTGCCGCAACAGCCCACCCCGGAGTCCGCGCCGGACGTGTCCGCGACCCCGGCTCCTCCCGACACGCCACCGGATACCGGCTACGGTGCCGAGGCCCCGGCGAGCACGTACGTTTCACGTGAAACCCCGACGCGCGAAGAGGATGACCCACCGTTGGCTATGGAGGCTATGCGCGCCGTGCAGATCCTGAACCCCAGTGGTGAGGTCACCATGCCGCGCCCCGAACGGACCCGGGTGATGTGCGTCGCCAACCAGAAGGGCGGCGTGGGCAAGACCACCACCACGGTGAACCTGGCAGTGGCGCTCGCCCTGCACGGCAACCGGGTGCTGGTCGTCGACCTCGACCCGCAGGGCAACGCCTCCACCGGGCTCAACGTGCCGCACCACACCGGCGTGCCGGACGTCTACGACTGCCTCATCGACAGCGTGCCGCTGGAGGAGGTGGCCCAGGCCGTCGAGGGCATCCCGAACCTGTGGTGCGTACCGGCCACCATCGACCTGGCGGGTGCCGAGATCGAGCTGGTCTCCGTCGTCGCCCGGGAGTCCCGGCTGGCTCGGGCCATCGCCGCGTACCCCGGGCACTTCGACTACGTGTTCATCGACTGCCCGCCCTCGCTCGGTCTGCTGACCGTCAACGCGTTGGTCGCCGCGCAGGAGGTGCTGATCCCGATCCAGTGCGAGTACTACGCGCTGGAGGGCCTCAACCAGCTCATCCAGAACATCAACCTCGTCCGGCAGCACCTGAACCCGAAGCTCGAGGTGTCCACGATCCTGCTCACCATGTACGACCGGCGTACCCGGCTGGCCGACGCGGTGGAGCAGGACGTCCGGAACCACTTCGGGGACAAGGTGCTCCAGGCCGTGATCCCCCGGAACGTACGGGTCTCCGAGGCGCCCAGCTACGGGCAGTCGGTGATGACCTACGATCCCGGTTCGCGGGGGGCCACGAGCTACTTCGAGGCCGCCCAGGAGATCGCGGAGCGGGGCGTCAAGGAGCCGGTGAGCCGGAATGCGTAGTACGGAGAAGTCGCTGGGAGGCGTCGCATGAAGAACCGTCCTCGCGGCGGTCTGGGCCGAGGGCTCGGCGCCCTCATCCCCACCGGGCCCGTGCCGGGCAGTGCCCCGGCGACCGCCGAAACCGAGAACGGTACGGCGGCGGCCGTCCCGGCCACCCCGATCGGTGGCGCCACGGCGGCCGTGACGGGAGCCAACGGCGTCGGTGACGTTGCCGCCCCGGCGGCCCCGGCGGCCCCGACCGCCGAGCCGGAGCCGCAACTGAGCCCGGTCCCCGGAGCCCGCTTCGCCGAGATCCCGGTCGACAGCATCGTGCCGAACCCCAAGCAGCCCCGGCACGTCTTCGACGAGGAGGCGCTGGAGGAGCTGAAGACCTCGATCCAGGAGGTCGGCTTCCTCCAGCCGATCGTCGTCCGCCAGCTCGACAGCGAGAAGTACGAGCTCGTCATGGGTGAGCGGCGCTGGCGCGCGGCCCAGGCGGTCGGCCGGGAGAGCATCCCCGCCATCGTCCGGGACACCAAGGACGACGCGATGCTCCGGGATGCGCTGCTGGAGAACATCCACCGCGCGAACCTCAACCCGCTGGAAGAGGCCGCCGCGTACCAGCAACTGCTGGAGGAGTTCGGCGCGACCCACGAGGAACTGGCCCGCCGGATCGGCCGGAGCCGGCCGCAGATCTCCAACACCATCCGGCTGATGAACCTCCCCGCCCAGGTGCAGCGCCGGGTCGCCGCCGGCGTGCTCTCCGCCGGCCACGCCCGCGCCCTGCTCAGCCTCGACGACTCCGAGGCGCAGGAGCAGCTCGCCAAGCGCATCGTCGCCGAAGGCATCTCCGTACGCGCCACCGAGGAACTGGTGGCGCTGGCGCTCGCCGACGGCCCGGCGAAGGCCCCGGCCGCGAAGCGCCGGCCGAAGCCGCACGCGCCCGCGCTCACGGACCTCGCCGACCGGCTGTCCGATCGCTTCGACACCCGGGTGAAGGTCGACATCGGCCGGAGCAAGGGCAAGATCACGATCGAGTTCGCGACCGTCGACGACCTGGAACGGATCGTGGGAATCATCGGCGTCGGGCAGGAGGAGCAGCCGCCCGGGGAGTGAACAGCCCGCTGTCGGTCTCGGCCGCGTGGTCCCTCCGGGGGCGACGCGGCCGAGCCGTTTCCGGCCCGGCGGACCGGGGTGCCCGGGACCTGTTGGAGGGTGTCGGTGATGCCGGAGCGTGCTCGCTCCGACCTGCTCGCTGCGGACCGGGGTGCTGGCCGTCTCCTGGCGTCCGCTTCCGGGCTCGGATCCGGCGGTTTCGCTTCCGGGCTCGGATCCGGCGGGCTGCTCTCGCTTGCCGAGTGCCCTCGTAGCTGTCGTGTCGTAGGAGGCGTCTGCGCGGCGTCCTCATGGGCCGCTGGGCGGGCTGACATCTCCCGGACGGGGTGTCGGGACACCGCGGCTGTGTTCGGCGCTGGCGGCCTTCTGAAGGCGCCGGCGTTGGCGGGAGCTGTTCGACGGCCATGGACGGGATCGCCTGGGCCGTACTCATCGGCCTCCTTGTTGTCGCCTGATCGTCAGACCTGGTGTCGTCGCGACGATCACGGCGAACGGGTGCTGGCCGTCGGCGACCGCCGCCCGGTGCGCGGCGTCCTGGTTGGCGTGACGAGGTGAGTGCCCGTCGCCCAGGCCGTTGCGACCGACGAGTCACCTCCCCGCCCGCGGCGCGGGTAGCGCAGGTCGGCCTGCCGGTCCCGCCAACTGGCCGTCGACGCCAACAACCGCAGCGACCGGGCGTTGCGATTCGCGCGGCACCGATGGCCGCGAGTTCTGGGAGGGAGGCAGCCCTGCGTCGCCGTTTCACGTGAAACACGTCCGCCGCCGCGTGGCGCATCCGCCGGCGGGTTGCGGCGCAACGGCGTGCCGCAGTCAGCTGGGTGGCGGAGCGGCCTGCTACCCCGGGCTGGATGGCGACGGGGCCGCTACCGGGCTAGGTGGCAACGCGGTGCCGCAACGGGGCTGGGTGGCGACGCCATGCGCCGCAACCGGCTGGGTGGTCGCCCGGGCGGGGTGCCACGACTGACCTCGCTGATTACTGACGCCCCGTTTCACGTGAAACGGGGAGCGCGGCCGCGACCGCGCCAAGCCACAGCTAGCCGTTGGCGAGTGGCGCCGGCAGTTGGGCACCGGCAAACATGCCCCAACGGATCGGGCAAGCGCGGGTACGGACGGGCGGAGGAAGACGCCTAGCTGAGCGAGTGAACGGCGGACTCCGGACATCGGCCTCGGAGCACCCCGGCCGCGCCATCGATGGGCGGACGCGCGCGGGGTGTCAATTCGCCTCCACACCCGGTCGGTCGGTTGGTGGTCGACGGAAGTGCCGCAGCCGCCCAGGGTGTGGTGGGAGTCGGGCCGCCAGGCATGACGTGCCACCGGCAACCGCCAGGCGCAGCCAGCGAGCAGGGCACGTCCCTGCCATGGAAGCCTTCTGCCCACGGCGGCGTGCTGGTGGGCCCGTTGAGCGGTGCGGTAGTCCACCAGGATCGCCCCAACCGCTTGGAGGCGGCGGGCGGTCCAGCCGTCCACCCAGTCACTGCGCCCGCCGCTTGAAGGTCGAACTACTCGCCAAATTGGCCGGAGCCAGGCGGCAAGGCGTCGACCGGACGAAGGCGCTGAACGGTGCTTCTCGTTCCGGCCGTCATCCGACTCAGTTGGACGCGCCGCTGTGGAGAGGTCGGCGAACCAGAGACCGAACTCATCTAAGGGCCGTCGCCTCACGGCCGGGCTGTCGCCTCTCGGCCGACTGGGCTCTGAGCATCCTGACGCTGCCTATCGTCCTTGCCGATCCAGAGCGCCTACCGCTGAGCCGTCGCCGGTTCCTGGGGCGCCGAGCGGCGCCGGGCCGGTCGTCTCCCAACGTGGCCGCCGCCTCTTGCGCGTCGAATCCTCACCGCCGACCATGAGGACCGCGCCGGCCGGCCTGGAGAGGGCCCAGCCCGTCCCCGGCCAGCGCTTCGCGACGCCGCATCCGTTTCCTGTTTCACGTGGAACGCAGCTCGACCGGATGGCCGGGCAGACAGTCGCCGCCACTACTGATCAAGACCTGCCGACGGCTTCACTCGTGCGTCGGCCGAAGTCTCGTGAACCGCCGCCCAGCCACGCCTGGAGCCGCGCGGCAAAATCACCGGAGGCTGCTCACCGGAGGCCTCTCACCGGACGTCGCTCACCGGACGCTGGTCGCGGGAACGTCGCTCACCGGACCTCGCTCACCGGAGGAGGCCCTCCTCGTTCTCCGTGATCACCGTCGGCAGCCTCGATCCTGCCCCCCACGGCTGGCGGGCGGGCCGCTGATCGGGCGCGCCGCGCACCCGATAGCGCTCACGCGCGCCGCCGTTTCACGTGAAACACGGCCGCCAACCGCCACCTGCCGGGCCTCACCCAGCGCCTCGGAGACCCCCTCGGAAACCACCACCTCCGGTCGGTGCGGATCGCCCGCGTCGCTCGTTGGGAAGGAAGGACCGAGCCACCCCGAAGGCCGGTAGACGCTCCCAACGTTATCCACAGCAGTTGTCCACAGGCTCTCCCCGTTCCACGTGGAACATCGCGCGGAAACCCTTGCTGAGCAGTGGATGACGCGCTGTGCTGGTGATCTCAGCGACCTGTGGACAACGTGGTGGACAACCCGTTGTGGATCGATGAGGAACGCTCAGCGGCCCGCACTCGGGTAGGGACAGGCATCGCCAACTCGGCTAGGGTCAGCGTCGTGCAGGACACCTCTCCCTCAGTCCCGGACTTCACCCAGTGGCCCTCCTTTCCCTTCGAGGGCGATCTCCACGTCAAGCAGCTCGACGAGCCGGTGCTGGTCGAGCCTCCCCGCCGCGGCGAGGGGAATCGGGAGTGCACCGCCTGCAACGCGCCGGACGAGGCGTACATCTGGGTGGGTGAACGATGGCGGGTCCGGGCCATGGATCGGCCCACAGGCCTGCCCATGGTGCTGATCCTGGAGTCCCGGTCGCACCTCGACCTCGGCGACCTGCCGAACCTGCTCGCCGCCGAGTTGGGCGTCATGACCGTGCGCCTGGAGCGGGCCATCCGGTCGCTGGACGGCGTGGCCCGGGTGCACGTGAACCGCTGGGGTGACGGCTCGGCGCACCTGCACATGTGGTTCCTGGCTCGGCCGTACGGGCGGCTGCAGCTGCGGGGCACGTTCCTGTCCCTGTGGGACTCGATCCTGCCGCCGATCTCCGAGGCGCAGTGGCGGGAGAACCTGGCGATGGTCGCCGCGTGGCTGGCCGAGTTCGGTGGCCGTCCGCTCGCCGAGCCGCCCCGCATCCAGTGGCAGGCGCCGTCGAGCTTCAACGCCGCGTCGACCGGCGGGGCGACCGAGGAGCCCGAGGAGGAGATCGCTTCGGTGATCGAAGCCGCGGACGAGATTCCCGAGGCCGAGGAGGCAGAGGAGCGGGCCACGCCCGAACAGGCCGAGCACCCGGATCGGGCGTCCGAGCCGGAGCAGGTCGGGCAGCGGGATCGGGCGGGAACGCCGGAACGGCCCGAGGTCCCGCAGCAGGCGGCCGCGCCGGAACAGGTCGAGCAGCCGCAGCGGGCCGAGACGCCGTAGCGCGCGACCGGGTCAGCCGGACGTCAGGGGCGGCGGGCGGCGGCGCGGCTCACCAGGGTGCCCAGCGCGCGCCCGAAGTCCAGGCCCGCCGCCTGGACGGCCAGCGGCAGCAGCGAGGTCTCGGTCATCCCGGGGGAGACGTTTACCTCCAGCACGTGCGGCTGCCCGTCCGCGTCGACGATCAGGTCGACGCGGGACAGGTCGCGGAGGCCCAGCGCGGCGTGCGCGGCGAGCGCCACCCGGGTCACGCGCTCGGTCGTCTCCGGGTCGAGGCGGGCCGGCGCGTGCCAGGTGGTGCGGCCGGCCGTGTAGCGGGCCGCGTAGTCGTAGACGCCGTTGCGGGGCACGATCTCGACCGGGGGCAGGGCCTGCGGACCCTCGCCCAGGTCCAGCACGGAGACCGCCACGTCCATCCCGGGCACGTAGCGCTCCACCAGCGCCGTCTGGTCGTACGCGAAACAGCCGACCATGGCGGCCGGCAGCGACGTGGCGTCCCGGACCACGGCGGCGCCGAGCCCGGAACCGCCCTGCGCGGGCTTGACCATCAGCGGCAGGCCGAGCCGGTCGGCGATCCGGTCCAGGACGGCCACCGCGCCCAGTTCCGAGAAGCGGTCGTGCGGCAGCGCCACCCAGTCGGGCGTCGGGATGCCCGCCTCGCGCAGCACCGCCTTGGCGGAGGGCTTGTCCCAGGCGAGCCGGGACGCGCGGGCGTCGCAGCCGACGTAGGGCACGTCGCAGAGGTCGAGCACGCCGCGCAGCGAGCCGTCCTCGCCGGTGGCGCCGTGCAGGGCGATCACCACGGCATCCGGCGGGTCGGCGGCCAGGGCGGGCAGCAGCGCCACGTCAGCGTCCCGCAGCTCGGCCTCCACGCCGACCGCGCGCAGCGCGTCGAGCACCCGCCGGCCGGACCGGAGCGAGACGTCCCGCTCGTAGGAGAGACCGCCGGCGAGCACCAGCACGTGCAGTTCGTCGGTGGCGGCGGGTCCGGTCACGGAAGTGTGTGCGGCAGGGCTGACGGACATGCGGGAATCATGCCAAGTCGGGACCGGGCGCGTCCGAGCCGCCCTGCCGGCGCCGCGGACCCGCCCCGCCGACCGCGCCGAAGACCTTGCGCATGGCGATCTCCTGCTCCATCACGCCGGCGAGCCGGCGGACGCCCTCACGGATCCGCTCCGGCGGCGGGAAGGAGAAGTTGAGCCGCATGTTGCCCGCACCGGTCCCGTCGGCGTAGAAGCCGGTGCCCGGCACGTAGGCGACCCGGGCGGCGACCGCCCGCGGCATCATCGCCTTGGAGTCGAGGCCGTCCGGCAGGGTCGCCCAGACGAAGAGGCCGCCGGCCGGGGTGGTCCAGGTGGTGCCCTCCGGCATCAGGTCCGCGAGCGCGTCGAGCAGCGCGTCCCGGCGCTCCCGGTAGACCTCGCGGTAGACCTTGAGCTGCTGCCGCCAGGGCATGGTGCCCAGGTACGTCGAGACGGCGGCCTGGGCGAAGCCGCTGGGGCAGAGGATCTGGGCCTCGCTGGCGATGACCAGCTTGTCGCGGACCGCGTGCGGGGCGAGGATCCAGCCCACCCGCAGGCCCGGCGCGAAGGTCTTGGAGAAGGTGCTCAGGTAGAAGACCCCGTCGCGCCGCCGGGCCCGCAGCGGCGCGGGCGCCTCGCCCTCGAAACCGAGCTGACCGTACGGGTCGTCCTCGACCACCAGCAGCCCGGCGCGCTCGCAGATGTCGAGCACCCGCTCGCGCCGCTCCTCGCTCAGCGTCACGCCGGTGGGGTTCTGGTAGGTCGGGATGGTGTAGAGGAACTTGACCCGCCGGCCGGCGCGGGCCAGGTCGGCGATGGCCACCTCCAGCGCCTCCGGGATCAGCCCCTCGGAGTCCATCGGCACGTGCGCCACCTGGGCCTGGGCGGCCTGGAACACTCCGAGTGCGCCGACGTACGTCGGCCCCTCGGCGAGCACCACGTCACCCGGGTCCAGGAAGAGCCGGGCCACCAGGTCGAGCGCCTGTTGCCCGCCGACGGTGACCACCACGTCCTCCGGCGAGGCGCCGCACGACGCGTCGATCCCGGACAGCGCCATCACCTCGCAGATCCGCTCGCGCAGCTCCGGGGTGCCCTGGCCGATGCCGTACTGGAGGGTGGTGGCGCCATGCTCGGCGCCGAGCCGGCCGAGCATCTCGCCGACCGCGTCGAGCGGCAGCGCCGCGATGTAGGGCGCCCCACCGGCGAGCGAGACCACCTCCGGCCGGCTGGCCACCGCGAAGAGTGCCCGGATCTCGGAGGCCGTCATCCCCCGGACCCGCCGGGCGTACCGGTCGGTGTAGTCGTCGAGCGTCGTGCCGGTCATGACATCACCTCGATCGGGTGTCGGCGGGGCTGCCGCCCGGTGTGGTACCCGCGATGCCGGCAACCATGGCGGCGCGCGGGAAAAGCCGGTTGGTCGATCGTAGTCGCCGCCGGCCAGCACCGGGCCCACCGTGTGGGTACGTCCACATCCCGGACCGGCCCTCTCCCCGGCGCGGGTGGGGGTTCGCGCGTCCTCTCCCGTAGCGCCGGGCGGAAGCGTACGATCGCTCGTCGGGGGCAGGAAGGCGGCGGGAGACCGCGGGGGTCTCCGCTCCGGGCCTATGGGTGGGGTGCTCATGTCGCGACGTCTGGTCAGTCTGACCCTGGACACGCTGGAGGACCTGCCCCGATCCTGCCGGCAGTGCGTCTACTGGGAGCTGGACCCGGTCTCGGCCGAGCGCGCGTGCGCCGCCGGCGACCCGGGGCTGGAGAAGGAGGCCTGGGTCTCCCAGACGCTCCTGGAGTGGGGTTCCTGCGGCAAGCTCGCGTACGTGGACGGCATGCCCGCCGGTTTCGTCATGTACGCCCCGCCGGCCTACGTTCCGCGCTCGATGGCCTTCCCCACCTCGCCCGTCTCGGCGGACGCCGCGCTGCTCATGACGGCGCACGTGGTGCCCGCCTTCGCCGGCGGCGGCCTGGGCCGGATGCTGGTCCAGGGGGTCGCCCGGGATCTCACCAAGCGCGGGATCAAGGCCATCGAGGCGTTCGGCGACGCGAAGTTCGGCGACGACGGGGACGACCCGGGGCGGGCCTGCCTGGCGCCGGCCGACTTCTTCCTCTCGGTGGGCTTCAAGACGGTCCGCCCGCACCCGCGCTATCCCCGGCTCCGGCTGGAACTGCGCACGGCGTTGAGCTGGAAGTCCGACGTCGAGTACGCGCTGGAGAAGCTTCTCGGCTCGATGAGCCCGGAGACGCTGCTCCGCCCGGTCCGCCCGGCGCCCGCCACCCGCTCGATGAGCTGACGCGCGGGGCCGGCTCAGTCGACCACCGTGCCGGCGGCCACCACCGCCCGCAGCTCGCTCACGTCGATCGAGCCGGTGGGCACGTCCCGCTCGATCGGGTAGTACATCCGCTGCACGGCGGCGACGATCGCCTCGACCAGCCGGTCCCGGAACCGGGGGTCCACGAGCCGGTGGCGGTCGGCCGGTGAGGTCAGGTAGCCCACCTCGACCCGGACCGCGGGCATCCGGGTCAGCCGCAGCAGGTCCCAGGTCTTGGCGTGGGTGCGGCAGTCCCGCAGCCCGGTGCGGGCCACGATCTCCCGCTGCACCAGCCCGGCCAGCCGCTCCCCGGTGGCGGAGGTGACGCCGTTGTCGGTGCCGTAGTGGTAGGTGGCCACCCCGTCGGCCGCCGGGTTGGCGTGCCCGTCGGTGTGCAGGGAGATGAAGACGTCGGCGCCGAGGGAGTTGGCGAGCTGGGCGCGGTCCGCGTCCGGCAGGCAGGTCCGCGGGGACGGGCCCCGGGTGAGCTGCACGCGTACGCCGGCCGCGGCGAGCCGCCCCTCCAGCCGGCTGGCCAGGTCGTGCACGAGGTCCGCCTCGGTCCAGCGCAGCGGGCCGTCGGGCACGACCACGCCCGGGTCGGTGCCGCCGTGCCCCGGGTCGATGACCACGGTCCGCCCGACCAGGGTCGGGCCGGCCTGCCGGATGGCGTCGGACTCGCGGAGCCACTGCGGCCGCCCGCCGACCACCTTCCGGCCCAGGCGGCGCAGCGCGTTGATGGTGTGCGGACCACACGTCCCGTCCGGTTTCAACCCCATCTCCCGCTGGAACTGGGCTACCGCGCGGGAGGTGCGGATGCCGTAGATGGCGTCGGCGCGGCCCGCGTCGTACCCCATCTCCAGGAGCCGTTCCTGGAGTGACCGGACGTCCTCGCCGGTCAGCGGCTCGGGGACCGCGTGGTAGAGGGTGCGCGCGCCGAACCGCCAGCGGGCCGCGTCCAGCGCCTGCCAGGTCTCCGTGCCCACCCGCCCGTCCACGCTGAGGCCGCGGGACTGCTGGAACGCCCGGACGGCGCGCTCGGTCTCCGCGTCGAACTCCTCGCCGCCGCGGCCGGCCGGGAGCAGCTCCAGGCCGGTGAGGACGGTGCGGATCTCGGCCACCGCGGGTCCCCGGTCACCGGGTCGGATGGGACGCACGATGACCCCCCTCTGCACGGACGCTGGCTGGCCGGAGACTCCGACGGAGGTGCTTCCCCGCTGGGGAGACCTTACGGAGCGTACCGTGGCCGGTCACCGGCGATTGTGGGTTCGCCGCAGGTCAGAAACGCGGAACCCCCGTCGCCCGGGTCGGGCGGACGGGGGTTCCGGCGGTGTCGGGTGTCGGCTCAGAGCGCCGACTCGATGAGCTTGACCAGCTCACCCTTCGGCTTGGCGCCGGCGATGGACTGCACCGGCTCGCCGTTCTTGAAGATGGTCAGGGTCGGCACGGACATCACCCGGTAGGTGCGCGCCGTCTCGGGGTTCTCGTCGATGTTGAGCTTGACGATGGTGACCTGGTCACCCATCTCGCCCGCGATCTCCTCCAGCAGCGGCGAGACCTTGCGGCACGGACCGCACCACTCCGCCCAGAAGTCGACCAGAACCGGCTTGTCGGACTTCAGCACGTCGCTCGCGAAGCTCGCGTCCGTGACCGCCTTGGTTGCTCCCACTATGAACCCCTCCTCCGGGACCTGTACGTGAAAATGTTTCAGCCTTGCAGGGTGGCGATGAAGCGCTCGGCGTCGAGCGCGGCGGCACAGCCCGTGCCGGCCGCCGTGATGGCCTGCCGGTAGATGTGGTCGACCACGTCACCGGCGGCGAAGACACCCGGGATGCTGGTCCGGGTGCTCGGCGCCTGCACCTTCACGTACCCCTCGTCGTCGAGCTCCACCTGGCCGCGGAAGAGCTCGCTGCGCGGGTCGTGGCCGATCGCCACGAAGACGCCGGTGACGTCGAGCACCTTGCTCTCACCGCTGTGCACGTTGCGCAGCCGTACGCCGCTGACCTTGCCGTCCTCGCCGAGGATCTCCTCGATCACGCTGTTCCACTCGACCTTGATCTTCTCGTTGCCGAGGGCGCGAGCAGCCATGATCTTGCTGGCGCGGAACGAGTCGCGGCGGTGGATGATCGTCACCGACTCGGCGAACCGGGTGAGGAAGCTGGCCTCCTCCATCGCCGAGTCGCCGCCGCCGACCACCACGATGTGCTGGTTCCGGAAGAAGAAGCCGTCACAGGTCGCGCAGGACGACACCCCGTGGCCCAGGTACTCCTGCTCGCCCGGCACGCCCAGCGGGCGCCAGGCCGAGCCGGTGGAGAGGATGACCGCCTTGCTCCGGTAGGCGGTCTCGCCCACCCAGACGGTGCTCAACTCCGGCGAGCCGGTGTCACCGGTGTCCTTCAGCTCGACCCGGGTCACGTCGTCGGTGAGGAACTCGGCGCCGAACCGCTCGGCCTGCTTGCGCATGTTGTCCATCAGCTCGGGGCCGAGGATGCCGTCCGCGAAACCGGGGAAGTTCTCCACCTCGGTGGTGGTCATCAGCGCACCGCCGGACTGCACGCCCTCGATGACCAGCGGCTTGAGGTTGGCGCGCGCGGCGTAGACCGCCGCCGTGTAACCGGCCGGCCCGGAGCCGATGATGATCAGGTTGCGGACCTCGTCCACTGCCGTCTCCCGATGTGTGTGTTCGTCACCGGCGCGCACCGATGTCCGATCCCGAGTGCCGACGGCTCAGCGGCGTCGGCACCTGACTTGCAGAACGTCATCGTACGAAGCGGGGATTCCCGAGCCGGTCATCCGGTGGGTCACGTCACGCGGCGGAACCCGCCCGGGTGACCGCGACCTCACCCTACCCGCGCGGTGAAGCGGGTGTCCGCGCCGGACCCGGGGACCCCGCACTCGGGTCCGCTCACCCAGGCCCAGCGGGCGCCGCCCCCGTCCGTGAAGGTCACCACCAGCGCCGGGCTGCCCCGGAACCGGGCGTAGTCGACCAGCTGGACGGCGAGCGGGCCGGCGCGGTGCTCCGCGCCGATCTCGGACAGGCAGCCGGCCAGCGCCTCGGGGCGTTCGAGCCGGTCCAGCCCGGTGGTCTCGAATACCCGGTGCTCGTCCTGACCGCCCGCCGGGTTCGCCCGGTCGCTCGCCTTCGTCGAGGGCCCGGCGAACCCGCCCGGGATCCGGGCGATCGCGTCCGAGGTGTAGTCGGTGCCGCTGTGCAGGGCCGGCCCGGTGGTCTGGAACGGCCCGGCGGCCAGCGGAGCGGCACCGCCCTCGGCCCGGCTGCCCGCGCTGTCGGCCGTCCCGGTGATCCCGCCGGCACCCGCGTCGACCAGGTGGCTGACCCCGAACCCGACCGCGGTCACCGAGGCCGCGGCCAGCGCGACCGGACCGGCGAGCCGCGTCCAGCGCCGGGAGCGGCGCCCCGGCCCGGTGTTCCGGCCGGGCCGGCCCGTCACGCCGGCCGGATGGGCGCCGCGGCCGGGCTGTGCCGGCACGGCGGCCGGCGTCGAGCCGTGCTCGGGTGGGTCGGATGCCAGATCGCCCGTCGGGGCCGGGCCGGCGCCGGCGAGCGCCGCGGTGATCCGGTCCGCCACGGCCGGCGGCAGCTCCGGGCCGGGCTCGGCGGCCCAACCGGCCAGGTCCGCGTGGACCAGCTCGACCGCCCGGGCCAGGGCCGCGTACGCGTCGCCCCAGGTCGGGTCCTGCTCGACCAGCCGGGCGACGGTCGCCTGCTCCGGGGTGCCGTCCAGCGCCCCGCCGAGGTAGTCGGCGAGCAGGTCGTGGTCGACCTCGCTGAACTCCGGGGAAGTCACGTCTCCTCCTGGCTGGCATCCCGCCGGGACCACCCCGACGTGGATCCGACGCCCTCGGGCGGCCGGGGGTTCCCACCGGTGACCCTGGGCACGTCCGGGGCCCCGTCGGAGCCGGTCCGCAGATGCCCGAGAAGCACGGCGAGCCGGGCCCGGCCCCGGGCGCACCGGCTTTTCACCGTCCCCTCGGCGACCCCGAGCATCCGGGCCACCTCGGCCACCGGATAGCCCTGCACGTCCACCAGGACCAGCGCGGCCCGCTGCTCGACCGGCAGCGCGGCGAGGGCCTGCCGGACCACCAGGGCGGTGTCGTGGTCCCGGGCCGGCGCGGCCGGCTCCACCCCGCCGGTGTGCCGGCCGGGCTCCCCGTCGGTGTGGACGCCGTCGGGCAGCGGGACCGTGGCGTGCGTCTGGCGCCGCCGGATCCGGTCCAGGCAGGCGTTGACCACGATCCGGTGCAGCCAGGTGGTGACCGCCGAGTCGCCCCGGAACCGGGCCGCGGCGCGGTGCGCTGACAGCAGCGCGTCCTGGAGGGCGTCGGCCGCCTCCTCGCGGTCGCCGACCGTCCGCAGGGCCACCGCCCAGAGCCGGTCCCGGTGCCGGTGGAACAGCTCGGTGAAGGCGTCCCGGTCGCCGGCGACGTGCGCCCGTAGCAGGTCGAGGTCGGACATCCCGGCCGGCGGGCCGTCACCGGTCGCCGGCCCGGGCGCACGCCCACCGCGACCCGCCATCACCACGTCCGGCGGAGGTGGTGCACCGGGTGCGGCGTACGGCTCACGAGCCCTGGACCGTGATTTCCTGGACGCCGAGCTTCCAGCCGCCGCCGCCCTCCTTCTCCGGCAGCTCGGTGATCCAGAAGAGGAGGTACTGGTACTTCTCCTCCGGGTTGAACCCGTCGAAGACCATCGTGGTGCCGTCGTGGTCCTCGAACGGCTGCCCGATGCGCTCGGTGTAGGCGGCGACGAGCTGCGTGTCACCCGAGGAACTGGACGGGAACTCCTTCTTGCCCGCGCGCAGCTCGGCGGAGGCGCCGGTGGACGACAGGGTGGCCTGGATCGCCTTGACCGTGTGCGGGGCACCGAGGTCGATCCAGATCCCCATGCCGTCCTTCAGGCCGCCGAACTTGCCGTTGTTCCGGTAGCTCTGGGTCTCCCAGCCCTCGTTCGGGTCACCGTCGATGACCTTCTCGGCGTCCCGCACCTCGGCGCGGTCCCGGCTGTCCGGGTCGATGATCCGGACATCCTGGATGTTGAGCTTGCGGACCGGGGCCGCCGGCACGCTGGTGCCGCCGGCGGCGGGCGCGCTGCTGGACGGCTGCCCCACCGGCTCCTTGCCCTGGTCCTTGTCGTCGCCGAGGGCGTTGATGCCGATGAGCAGCCCGACCAGGGCCACCGCCAGCAGAGCGGCGATGCCCAGGGCGACCTTCCGACCGCCGGCCGCGGCCAGCGGCGAGGGCTCGTCCTCGGTGTCGGCCGTGAAGCGCAGCGGACCGGCCTGCTCCAGGAAGTGCTCGTCGGCGGGGATGTCGAGCCGGTTCAGCTCGGCCGACAGGACATCGGACGAGGGCGGGGCGATCTCCGGGTCGAGCAGGTCCATGGTGAGGTCGTCGAGGTACGCCGGCACCCCGGCGCGCACCTGACGGGGGGCGGCGATGGCGCCGCCGGCGTCCCGGACGGCGTCGGGAAGGGCGGCGCGGCCGTGGCCGGCGGTGGCGCCGTGCAACGGGGCCTCGCCGTGCGGCCAGTGGCCGGTGAGGGCGAAGTAGAGCACCCCGCCGACCGCCCGCAGGTCGTTCTCCTGACTGTCGGCCCCGTCGGTGCGCGCGTCGGCCAGCACCACGCGGCCGTCGTCGCTGATCATCACGGTGCCGGGGTGGACGTTGCCGTGGACCATGCCGGTGGCGTGCACGGCGGCGAGGGCGCTGGCGACGGCGCTGCCGATGGCCGTGGCCCGGGCCGGGTCCATCGGACCGTCGGCGGTCACCATCTCGCGCAGCGACTGCCCGTCCACCCATTCGCGGACCACGTAGGCCCGGTCGGCCTCGTCGATCGCGTCGTAGACGCCGACCAGGTTGGGGTGGATCACCCGGCTGGCCGCGACGGCCGCCTGGAGCATCTCGGTGGCGGAATCGCCACCCGGGTAGCGGAGGACCACCGCGACCGGTCGGCGCAGCACGACGTCGACCCCGCGCCAGACCAGCCGGCCCGCGCTGTCGTTGTTGATGTGCTCGACCAGCTCATACCGCTCGGCCAGGACCTCACCGACCGCGGGAGCACCGAAGGTCGCGACCGGCGGAGAGGTCTCCTCCGCCTCCTGACCCTCGCCGACCTGGGTCACCCGTCCTCCCTCGGTGATCGTGTCGATCGATGGACCCGTGCTGCTGGGCATGTGGCTTCCCGCTCTGCCTTGGCTGGAACCGGCAGACCGGTGTCGACGCCCGCGTCGGCACCCGCCGTGCCCGTCGAGAGTGACCTTACCCGGGATGCCCGGTTCTCCGACATGTCATCTTCCCGCCCGAGTCGGTGGGACGCCAGTGACCGTGGGGATCGGCCGGGTAACGACCCGGCCGGGTCACGTCGCTGGGACACGCACGCCCAATCTAGATGTTGACGGCAAGTAGTCGGCGCAGGGGCGCACCGGTGTGGCGGCCTCCGTGACGCGGTTGGATTTCCCCTGCTCCGGCCGGTCACCCTCAGCCGTACGGCTGGTTGTCCACAGGCCGAGAGGCCCATTGGGCGGGGGAACCCTGAGTTATCCACAGCCGTATCCCCAGGCTGGTGATCGTCGTTCACCGTCCGTCATCGGCGCTGGTCGAGGTCATCGCCCGAGCCGGCGGCGGACCATACCGACCACCTCGGTGATCTCGCCGATGCGCAGCACCATGGCCAGCCCGAGGTACGTCACGCCGATCACCGCGCCGCCGATCACCAGCTGGGCCGCGGCGGCGAGCCAGCTCAGGTGCGCCGGGTCGCCGGGGAGCACCTTCACCACGAGCAGGCCGACCAGCGCGGCGCCCAACGCGGCGAGCACCACCCGGCCCATGGTCCGCATGATCCCGCCCAGCCCGATCCGGCCCACCCGCGGCCGCAGCAGCAGCGCCGAGACGACCGCCGCCGCCACGTACGAGATCGCGTTGCCGAGCATCATGCCCGCCGCCGCGAAGGTGGCCGAGAAGGCCAGGTAGAGGCCCACCTGGAGGAGCACCCGCAGGGCCACCACCGGGATGTTGACCAGGGCCGGGGTGCGGGTGTCCGGCAGCGCGTAGAAGGCGAAGGTGAAGAGCTGGCTGATCGAGAACGGCACCAGGCCGACCGCCGCCACCAGCAGCACGGTCGAGGTGGCCACGGCGTTGTCGCCGGTGAAGGCGCCGTACCGGAAGACCACCACCGAGATCGGGCCGGCCAGCACCGCGTAGCAGACCGCGACGGGAGCGAGCACCGCGGTGACCATCCGGGTGCCCCGGGACAGGTCGGCGGTGACGTCGTGGAACCGGCCGTCGGCGGCGGCCCCGCTCATCCGGGGCATCAGCGCGGTGATGATCGAGACGGCGATGATGCCGTGCGCCATCATCAGCAGCAGGAAGACGTTGTTGTAGATCAGCAGACCGGCGCTGTCCTCGCCGGCCGCCCGGGTGAGCAGGTTGACCACCACGAAGAGGCCGAGCTGGTTGACCGCGACGTAGCAGAACATCCAGGCGCCGAGCTGGGCCAGCTCGCGCAGCCCCAGCTCCCGGAAGTCGAAGCGCAGCTTCCACCGGAAGCCGACCTTGCGCAGGGCCGGCAGCAGGCCGGCCGCCTGGACCGCCACGCCGAGCAGGGCACCGCCGCCGACGAGCAGGATCTGCCCCCAGCCCATGTCCTCCGGCCGGATCGCCTCCGCGCCGTAGACCAGGATGTAGAGGCCGAAAGCGCCGATCACCACGAGGTTGTTGAGGATCGGCGCCCACATCGGGGCGGCGAAGTGCCCCCGGGTGTTCAGCACCGCGGCGATCAGCGCGCTCAGGCCGGTGAAGAACAGCATCGGCAGCATGAGGTAGGACAGGTTGGTGACCAGGCCCGTGTAGTTCGCATCCTTGCCGCTGGCGTAGAGCGCCGTGAGCACCGGCGCGCCGGCCATGGCGATCAGCGCGGCGGCGGCCAGGGCGAGCACCGCCAGGGTCAGCAGCCGCTGGGCGTACGCCTCGCCCCGGTCCGGGTCGGTCTTGCGGCGGCGGACCAGCACCGGGATCAGCACGCTGGTGAGCACGCCGCCGAGCAGGAACTCGTAGACCTGGTTCGGCAGGAACTGGGCGGTGGTGAAGACGTTGCCCACGAGGTTGCCCAGGGCCGCCCCGACCATCAGGTTGCGGACGAAGCCGGTGCCCCGGCTGACCAGGCTGCCGACCGCCATCACCGCGCTGTTCGCCGCGGCGCTGGTCTCCGCCACCACCTCCTGGGGCGGCGCGGTGGCCTCGACCCCCGGCTGGTTCAGCGGCTCCGCCGAGATGAAGGTGGCGCCGTCGGCCGGCGGCAGGCCGTCGCCGTGCGCGTTCGCGCTGCGGTAGAGCCCGCCGCTCATCTACCAGCCTCCAAGGGGTACGTCAGAGCCGGGCCTCGCCGGTCCCGCCCAACCGAGACCTTAGTCAACCTCGGTCCGTTACCCGCGCCCGGCGCAGGAGATGCGGTCCGGGACCGATAGGCTGGCGATCCCATGTCCGAAGTTCCCGCCTCCCACGCCGCCGACCGCCGCGACCTGACCGCCGCGCAGCGCAACGCCGTCGCCGAGCTGCTCCGCGTCTCGCCGGTCGCCGACGAGCTGGGCCGACGTTTCGCCCAGGCCGGTCACGAGCTGCACCTGGTGGGCGGTTCCGTCCGCGACGCCCTGCTCGGTCGCCTCGGTGACGATCTGGACTTCTGCACCGACGCCCACCCGGACGAGACCATCCGGGTGATCCGCGGCTGGGCCGAGTCGATCTGGGAGACCGGGCGGGAGTTCGGCACCATCGGCTGCCAGCGCGACGGGCTCCGCCTGGAGATCACCACCTTCCGCGCGGAGGCGTACGACCAGGTCAGCCGGAATCCCGTCGTCGAGTACGGGACCAACCTGGTCGACGACCTCAAGCGCCGGGACTTCACCGTCAACGCCATGGCGGTCAGCGTTCCCGAGCACCGGTTCACCGACCCGTACGGCGGGCTGGCCGACCTGGCCGCGAAGATCATCCGTACGCCCGGCACGCCGCAGGAGTCGTTCCGGGACGACCCGCTGCGGATGCTGCGCGCGGCCCGGTTCGCCGCCCAGCTGCGCTTCACGGTCCACCCGGACGTCCGCGCGGCGATGACCCGGATGGCCGCCGACCTGGACCGGATCACCGCCGAGCGGATCCGGGACGAGTTCACCAAGCTGCTCTGCGGCGCCGACCCGATCACCGGACTGCGGCTGCTGGTCGACACCGGCCTGGCCGAGCGCTTCCTGCCCGAGCTGACCGGGCTGAAGCTGGAGATCGACGAGCACGCCCAGCACAAGGACGTCTACGAGCACACGCTGACCGTGGTCGCCAACGCCATGTCGATGGAGGAGGACGGCTGCGACTTCGTGCTGCGGATGGCCGCGCTCATGCACGACGTCGGCAAGCCGGGGACCAAGGCGGTCGGCCACGACGGCCGGGTCAGCTTCCACCACCACGAGGTGGTCGGCGCCCGGCTGACGAAGGCCCGGATGAAGGCCATGCGCTACCCCAAGGACGTGACGTCCCAGGTGGTCAAGCTGGTCGGCCTGCACCTGCGCTTCTACGGGTACGGCCGGGGCGAGTGGACCGACTCGGCGGTCCGGCGGTACGTCACCGACGCCGGTGACCTGCTGACCCGCCTGCACAAGCTGACCCGCTCCGACTGCACCACCCGCAACCGGCGCAAGGCGGCCCAGCTCGCGGCCGACTACGACGCGCTGGAGGAGCGGATCGCCCGGATCGCCGCCGAGGAGGACCTGGCGCGGGTCCGACCCGATCTCGACGGCAACGCGATCATGGAGTTGCTCGGGGTGCCGCCGGGACCGGTCGTCGGGCGTGCCTGGCAGTACCTCAAGGAGCTGCGACTGGAACGCGGCCCGCTGGAGCGGGACGAGGCCGAGGCCGAGCTGCTGCGCTGGGCCCGCGACCAGGGCGTCCTCGGCTGACGCCGGCGGCCGGCTGACGACGATACGCCGGCGTGTCGACCGAACGGTTGACGCGCGAGGCTCGATGTGTCCCGCATGATGTCGGTCATCACCGACCTCCCGTTCGAGGGTGAGGCGGTTCTGATCGCATCCGCCGTCCGGTTCGGACGGTCCCTGGACACGGGGAGAATCCTCAGTGAGAAACCACGGTGCGTTGCGCCGCTCTGCCCTCGTGGGGCTCGCCCTCACCTCGGCAACCTCCATCATGTGCGCCGCCACGAGCGGCCCCGCGCTCGCCGATCCGGCCGGCCCGAAGCGTGCCCCGGTCCGGGGCGCCGACGCGGCCGAGGCGGTCCCCGGCCGCTACATCGTCGTCCTGAAGGACGGCAAGGCCAGTGCCGCGAAGGTGCGGTCCGCCGCGTCGGCCCTCGCCGGCGAGCACGGCGGCACCGTCCGCCGGGTGTTCGGCAAGGCGCTGCACGGCTACTCCGCCAGCATGGACCGCCGGCAGGCCGAGCGCCTCGCCGCGGACCCGGACGTCGCGTACGTCCAGCAGGTGCAGCGCTGGTCGGCCACCGGCAGCCAGAGCGGCACGCCGTCCTGGGGTCTGGACCGCATCGACCAGACCACTGCGAAGGCCAACGGCGTCTACACCTACCCGGCCACCGGGGCCGGCGTGACCGCCTACGTCATCGACACCGGCATCGACATCGCCCACCAGGACTTCGGCGGGCGGGCCAGTTACGGCTACGACGCCGTCGACCAGGACGACGTGGCCCAGGACTGCCACGGTCACGGCACGCACGTGGCCGGCACCATCGGCGGCACGAAGTACGGCGTGGCCAAGGACGTCAACCTCGTCGCCGTGCGGGTGCTCGACTGCGCGGGCAGCGGCGACAGCGAGCAGGTGATCGCCGGCATCGACTGGGTCACCGCGCACGCCGCCAAGCCGGCCGTGGCCAACATGAGCCTCGGCTTCACCGCCACCGACCAGGCCGTCAACGACGCGGTCACCCGCTCCATCGCCTCCGGCATCACGTACGCCGTCGCGGCCGGCAACAGCTGGGAGGACGCCTGCGGTGTCTCCCCGGCGAACGTGCCGGCGGCCATCACGGTCGGCGCCACCGACCAGGTGGACTTCCGGGCGTGGTTCTCCAACTACGGCCGCTGCCTGGACACCTTCGCGCCGGGCACCGGCATCGTCTCGGCGAAGATGGGTACCACCGACGGCTCGGTGGCCATGAACGGCACCTCGATGGCCTCGCCGCACGTGGCGGGCGCCGCCGCGCTGCTGCTGGAGGCGCACCCGACCTGGACCCCGCAGCAGGTGCGGGACTCCGTCGTCACCACCGGTGTGGGCGGCGCGGTGCACGACACCATGGGGTCCGTCGACCGGCTCCTGCACGTCGGCACGGTCCCGACAGCCCGCGCCTCCTACGGTCTGAAGGCCCGGGTCAACGGCCGCTACGTGACCGCGGAGAGCGCCGGCACCAAGCCGCTTATCGCCCGGGGCACCAGCATCGGGGCGTGGGAGAAGTACGACGTGGTCGACGCCGGCAGCGGCCTGGTCGGGCTGCGGGCGCGGGCGAACAACAAGTTCGTGACCGCGGAGAGCGCGGGCGCGAAGCCGCTGATCGCCCGGTCCGCCTCGATCGGCGCCTGGGAGACCTTCCAGATCGTCGACAACACCGACGGCACGATCAGCCTGAAGGCGACCATCAACGGCAGGTACGTCACCGCGCCGAGCACCACCTCCCCGCTGATCGCCAGCAAGACCACCATCGGCACGGCGGAGAAGTTCGACTTCGACGCGCCCGCCCCGGTCGTCGGCATCAAGTCGCTGGCGAATGGCAAGTTCGTGACCGCGGAGAGCGCGGGCGCGAAGCCGCTGATCGCCCGGTCCGCCAGCGTCGGCGCCTGGGAGAAGTTCGAGATCGTCAGCGCCGGCGACGGCTACATCGGCATCCGGTCGCTGGCCAACAACATGTTCGTCGTCGCGGAGAGCGCGGGCGCGAAGCCGCTGATCGCCCGGTCCGCCGCGATCGGCCCGTGGGAGACGTTCGACTTCCTCGACTACAACCCGGACGGCTCCGTCTACCTGCGGGCGGACATCGACGGGCAGGCGGTCACCGCCGGCAGCACCGGTGCCAGCGAGCTCATCTCCAGCCGCACCATCGACTGGGACAACACCGAGACCCTGGGTCTCGGCATCGGCGAGAAGTTCGTCGTCGCGGTCATCTGACCGTTCACATAACGGCGCCCGCCGGAACCCCAGCAGGGGAACCGGCGGGCGCCGTCGTGTCACGGGGTGACGGTGGTGCCGTCCACGGTGTTCTTGCCGTTCGTGTGCGCGCTGCCCAGCTTGGCGAGCAGCCCGGCCAGGTCGATGCCGGTGAGGTCGCTGCCGAGCTGGAGGCCCTGCGCCACGTTGCCGGCGACCGACTTGGTCAGCGACGAGGCGCCATCGGTGGAGATGACCGTCATCTTGTCGATCGCGCCGATCGGGGCGCTGGCCGCCTCGACCACCTGCGGCAGCACCTTCACCAGCAGGTCCAGCACGGCGGCCTCGCCGTACGCGGCGAACGCCTCGGCCTTGCGGGCCATCGCGTCGGCCTCCGCCTGGCCCCTGGCCAGGATGGCCGCGGCCTCGGCCTGACCCTCGCGCTCGACTGCCTCGGCGATCGCGGAACGCCGGCGCTGCTCCGCCTCACCCTCCTTGGCGCCCTCGATCGCGTTCGCCTCGGCCAGCGCGGCCCGGCGGGCCCGCTCGCCCTCACCGGTGAGCCGGGCCTGCTCGGCGGCGGCCTGGGCGGCGGCGATGGTGGCCTGCCGCTGCGCGTCCGCGTTGAGCACCGCCGCGTTGCGGGACGCCTCGGCCTCCTGCTCGACCTTGTAGCGGGCCGCGTCCGCCGGCTTGCGCACCTCGGTGTCGAGCTGGCGCTGCTTCAGCTCGGCGTTGCGCTCGGCCACCTTCTGCTGCTCGGAGAGGATCGCCTGGTCCCGCTCGGCCTGGGCGAGCGGGCCGGCCGCCGCGGACCTCGCCTTGGCCGCGTCGATCTCGGCCTGGATGGCGGCCTGCTTGAGCGACAGGTTCCGGTTGGCCTCGGCGATCGCCTCCTCGGCGAGCAGCCGCTCCTGCTCGGCCTGCTGCCGGGCCCGCGCCTCGGCGATGGCCGCGTCCTTGAGCACCCGGGCGGCCTCCGGCCGGCCCAGGTCGGCCAGGTAGGACCCCTCGGCCAGGATGTCCTGGAGCTGGAACGTGTCGAGCACCAGGCCCTGGTTGGTCATCGAGTGCTCGGCCTCCTCGGCGACCGCGCTGGCGAAGGCGGCCCGGTCCCGGATGACCTCCTCGACGGTGAGCCGGCCGACGATCGAGCGCAGCGCGCCGGCCAGCACCTCCCGGGTGAAGTCCTCGATCTCGTCCTGCTGGTGCAGGAAGCGCTGGGCGGCCGCGCGGATGGCGTCCTCGGTGCCTCCGACCTTGACGATCGCGACGCCGTGCAGGTCGGCGCGGATGCCCTGCTTGCTGACCGCGCCCTTGATGCCGACGTCGATCCGCCGGCTGGACAGGTCGAGCGACTGGAGCTTCTGCACCACCGGCAGCACGAAGACCGACGCGCCGAGCACGACCTTCTGCCCCGACATGTCGGTGGAGCGTCCGCCGTCGGCGGTCTGGGTGGTCCGGCCCTTGCGGCCGGTGACGATGAACGCCTCGTTGGGGCCGGCCACCTTGATCCGGGAGAGCACGAAGAGGACGAGGACGACGGCGAGGAGGACCGCGCCGCCGATGGCGACGAGCAGGGGCATGGGAGTTCCCGTCTGTGCTGGGGGGTCAGTAGGTCTCGACGTGCACGCTGGTCTCGCTGAGCGCTTCGACCACGAAGATCCGGGCGCCGACCGGGATCGGATGGTCGGCGCGGGCGTTGAGTTTGACCGGCTGGCCGGCGAGGCGTACCCGGACCTCGCCGTAGCCGCCGGCGGGGACCGGGGTCACCACGAGGCCGATCGCGCCGGCCAGGTCGTCCCGCGTCGGCGTGGCGTCCGTGCGCATGTTGCGGGCCGCGCGGCTGAGCCGGGCCGCCAGCCAGCCGGTGGGCACGGCGGCGAGCGCGCCGCCGCCCACCGCCGCCGCGATCATTCCGGGGGTACGCCCACCGAGCAGCTCGTTGACGATCGCGGCGCCGAAGCCGAACGCGCCGGTGAACCCGGCGACCGCCTCCAGCGAAACCGGCCCGTCGACGTCCGGATGACCCAGGTGCAGCACGCCCGACCCGAGCAGGGCGAGCGTCAGCACCCCGACCCCGACCCCGCCGATGATCAGGAAGATGAGCGTCCCCGTGGCCACGACCTGCACGGTATCGATGCCGTGCAACATCAACGACCGCCGAACGGTCAGCGCGGAGCGACACTCACCTCAAGATCGACCAGCTGCTTCGGCAGTGGCTGGCGGACCAGTTCCCGGCCGGACGGATCGGCGAGCACGAAGTCCCGCGACCCGTACGGCCGCCGGTAGAGCAGCCGGTCGCCGGTGACCCAGACGACGTCGGCGGCGGGCAGCGGGTTCACCACCCGGCCGGTCGCCGTCTCGACGAGCAGCGGCTCGGTCAGGCCCTGGACGACCACGAACTTTCCGTCCGGCGACCAGGCATCCGGACCGGCCGGCCCGCCGGGCATGGTCACCAGGCGGGTGGGCCGGCCGTCGTCGACCGACAGGAGTTGTACGCCCTTGGCGAGATCCCGGGGCCAGCTCTCCGAGCGCCGCTTGCTCAGCGTCAGCGCCACCTCCCGGCCGTCCCGCATCCAGGTGAACTCGCAGGTGTCCGCGCACGGCCAGCCGAGGGGACCCACCGGGTGGGCCCGCCTCGTGCCGTCCAGGTGCAGCACGATGAAGCCGAAGTGGTCCAGCTGGTGGGTGGTGAACAGCAGCCGCTGCCCGTCCGGCGACCAGCGCGGCACGGAGAGCGCCCGGCCCACCTCGTACCAGCGGGTCTTTCCGCTGGCCAGGTCGAACAGACCGATCTCTCTGGGCCGGTCGTCGTCGCGGACCGCGACGAGCGAGCCGGTGGGCGCCGGGAAGATGCCGTCGTAGCGGTCGGTGGCGAAGTACCGGCCGCGGCCCCGGTCCAGCAGCATTCCGCTGCCCGACCCGCCGGCCACCTGCGCCCGGGTCACCACCCAGTCGCCGGGCAGCACCAGGGGTTTCCCGGCCCAGTCCGCGCCGGGCGTGGGCCGCATCGCCGGCGACGGGGTGACCGTCACCGGTGGCGTCGCCGGTGGCGGGGCCGGCCGGGGCCGGAACAGCACGAAGGGCAGGGTGACGGCAACGACCGCGACCAGGGCGGCACCGGCCGCGGCCACGCGGCGCCGGCGGCGCAGCCGGCGACCGCGGCCGAGCGCCCGGGCAGCCAGGTCCGGGGCGGGGCCGGCGCCGTCCGCGAGTTCGCGTACGGCCGCCCGGAGGGTCTCGTCCAGCGACGTGCTCATCGGGTCACCTCCGCTCGGCTGGTCCGTTCGTCCAGGCCCGGTACCAGCTGACGAAGCTTGGCCAGCGCCTTGGCGCTCTGGCTGGCCACCGTGCCGGCCCGGCAGCCGAGCAGCGCCGCGGTCTGTTCGACGCTCAGGTCCTCCAGGTAGCGCAGGGTCAGCACGGCCCGCTGCCGGGGCGGCAGCGCCCGCAGCGCGTCCCGCAGCAGCAGCCGCAGGTCGCTGTCCTCGCCGGCCGCCGCCTGCTCCGGCAGCTCCGCGAGCGGCACCTCGGGGCGCCGCGCCCGGCGCCGCCATCCGGAGACCTGGTCGTGGTAGAGGATCCGCTTCACGTACGGTTCGGCGTCGCCGCGGATGCGCGGCCAGCGGGCGTACGCCTTGGCCAGCGCGTTCTGGAGCAGGTCCTCCGCTGCGTGCTGGTTCCCGGCCAGCGCGTACGCGACGCGCAGCAGGGCTGCTCCCCGTTCGTTGACGAACGCGGTGAACTCCCCGTCGACCTCTGCCACCGCCCACCTCCGTAGCTCAGACGCCCGGGGCGGGAGGAACTTTGCCTCGTCGCGCGGGACAATGGGCGACATGCGCTGGACCGTGCTCGACTCGCCGATCGGGGAGTTCTCCGTCGGCACCGACTCCGACGCCGTGCGCGGGGCGCACTTCGGCCGGGTGGCGTCGGCGACCGACGAACCCGGCGACGAGGTCGCCCGGCGGGCGGTGGCCGAGCTGCGGGCGTACTTCGCCGGTGAGCTGACCGGGTTCACCGTGCCGGTGGTGGCGCCGCGTGGCTCGGAGTTCGAGCGCGCGGTCTGGCGGGAGATGACCCTCATCCCGTACGGGGAGACGAAGACCTACGGCGAGGTGGCGAAGGCGGTCGGGGACCCGGGCGCGGCCCGGGCGGTCGGGGTCGCCTGCAACCGCAACCCGATCCCGGTGATCGTGCCCTGCCACCGGATCGTCGGGGCGGGCGGCAAGCTGGTGGGCTTCGGCGGCGGGCTGCCGCGCAAGGTGACCCTGCTGGAACTGGAAGCGGCCGTGGCGCTGCGGCACGCCTGGTCCTGACGTACCCGAACAAGGAAGGCCGGGTCCGCGCGGACCCGGCCTTCCTTCGGTGTGCTCAGCGCGTCAGCGCTCGACCTCGCCGGCGATGAACGCCTCGACGGCGGCGTGCGCGTCGTGGTCGGCGTACTGCTTCGGCGGGGACTTCATGAAGTACGAGGAGGCGGAGAGGATCGGGCCACCGATCTTCCGGTCCAGCGCGATCTTCGCGGCCCGGACGGCGTCGATGATGACACCGGCCGAGTTCGGCGAGTCCCACACCTCGAGCTTGAGCTCGGCGTTCAGCGGGGTGTCACCGAAGGAGCGACCCTCCAGGCGGATGTACGCCCACTTGCGGTCGTCCAGCCACGGCACGTGGTCGGACGGGCCGATGTGCACGTCGCTCTTCTGCATCTCGTGCGGGATCTGGGAGGTCACCGACTGGGTCTTCGAGATCTTCTTCGAGACCAGGCGGTTGCGCTCCAGCATGTTCATGAAGTCCATGTTGCCGCCGAAGTTGAGCTGGTAGGTGCGCAGCAGCTCGACCCCGCGGTCCTCGAAGAGCTTCGCCAGGGCGCGGTGCACGATGGTGGCACCGACCTGGCTCTTGATGTCGTCACCGACGATCGGCAGGCCCGCGTCCTCGAACTTCTTCGCCCACTCGGGGTCGGAGGCGATGAAGACCGGCAGGGCGTTCACGAACGCGCAGCCCGCGTCGATGGCGGCCTGGGCGTAGAACTTGTCGGCCTGCTCGGAGCCCACCGGCAGGTAGGAGACGACCACGTCGACCTGCGCGTCGCGCAGCGCCTGGACCACGTCGACCGGCTCGGCGTCCGACTCCTCGATGATCTCGCGGTAGTACTGGCCGAGACCGTCGAAGGTCGGGCCGCGCTGCACGGTGACGCCGGTCGGCGGCACGTCGCACAGCTTGATGGTGTTGTTTTCGCTGGCCACGATGGCCTCGGCGAGGTCCATGCCCACCTTCTTGGCGTCCACGTCGAACGCCGCGACGAACTTCACGTCGGAGACGTGGTAGTCGCCGAAGGTGACGTGCATGAGACCCGGGACGCGGTCGTTCGGGTCGGCGTTCCGGTAGTACTCCACGCCCTGCACGAGGGACGAGGCGCAGTTACCCACACCGACGATGGCGACGCGGACGGAGCCCATAACGTCTGCCTCCTTCTTCTTTCATCACGGCCGCTTCGTCCTGGACTCTCCAGGCGGGGGCGGGCTGTCGTTTTCTCCTCGGCCGCCGGCCGTCCCGGTTTGGGGGACCGTCGGGGCCCGGCCGGAGCGCTCGTTGGCGATGAGCTCCTCCAGCCAGCGGACCTCGCGCTCACAGGCGTCGAGCCCGTGGCGTTGCAGTTCCAGGGTGTACGCGTCGAGCCGCTCGGCCGCCCGGCCGAGCACGTCACGAAGGCCTTCGCGACGCTCCTCGATCTTTCGACGACGACCTTCCAGGATCCGGAGCCGGGTGGCCTGGTCGGTCCGGGCGAAGAACGCGAAGTGCACGCCGAAGCCCGTGTCGTCGTACGTCTCGGGTCCAGCCTGCGCTATGAGCTGGGCGAAGCGTTCCTTGCCCTCGGCGGTAATGGTGTAGACCACCCGACCGCGTCGGCTGGTCAGCGCGGGAACCTCCTCGGCGGTGGCGGGTGTCTCGGCGGCTTCGGTGATCCATCCCGCCGCCTGCAGCCGGCGCAGGGTCGGGTAGAGCGAGCCGTAGCTGATCGCCGCCCGGATCGCGCCGAGCTTGGCGGTCAACTCCTTGCGCAGCTCGTAGCCGTGCATCGGAGCCTCCTGCAGGAGACCCAGGATGGCGAACTCGAGCACGGGCCATCCCTTCTTACCCCCGGCGCGGAGCGGTAACCGCCGCGATGTATCGAACCGATACATCGCACGTTAGCGGAGACGCATGATCAGGGCAAACCCTCGATTCCGAGGTTCTGCCGTCACGGATCGTGACGATGGTCGCCTCACCCCGCCGGACCGCGTACCCTTTCCCGCATGCGTACGCAGCGCCAGGTCGTCGACTACTCGCTCCAGAAGCGAGCGGTGCTGCGTGAACTCCTCACCGGGCGGATCGGCACCTACGACGTCTGCGATGCCTCGCCGTACCTGAAGAACGCCGCCCGCTTTCACGGCGAGCCCACCGACGAGCGCTGCCCGATCTGCCGCAGTGAGAACCTCATCCACGTCCACTACATTTACGGCGACGAACTCAAGCAGTCGGCCGGCCAGGCGCGCACCCGGGCGGAGTTGCCGGTCCTGGCCATGACGCTGCGTGAGTTCCAGGTGTTCGTGGTGGAGGTGTGCCCCGGCTGCGACTGGAACCATCTCGTCGAGCAGTTCCTGCTCGGCCGGGACGGGCTGGCCGGCGGCACGGACGACACGGTGGAGCAGGGGACCGCGACCAGCTCCACCCCTCGGCGAAGGCGAGAGGCGCAACGGTGAACCTGGCTGTCCCGCTCGATTCCGGCCCGACCCCAGGGCGGGACGACCGACAGCCATTAGGTCTGATAGATCCGAATAGGTCGGATTTGACGCCTGCGCCCGGGCGCTCCAGGGGTGTAGCGTCTCGTGTTCCATCTCACGGCAACCCGGTGGCGGCGCGCCCGCGCCCCACCGCGACCGGCAGGGTGTGAGGAATGAACTACGGCGATTCCAGTTCTTCGCGTGGGCGGGCCCAGATCCCGGGCCCGAACGGCGAGCCCGGTTCTCCCGGGAGCCCGCACGGGAACGGCTGGTCCTCCGGGTCCGACGGCGCTGCCTCGGCCCGGGCCTCCGTGACGCCGCGCGGCTCCGCGTCCGGTGGGCGGGCCTCGGTCGGCGGCGCGGCCCCGACATCTCGTGGCGCCGCGGGCTCGGCCTCGGTTGGCCGGGCCGGTGCGGGACGGGCCTCGGTGCCGGTCTCGCCGGCGCCCGGCGGTGCATCGGGGCGGGCCGGCTCCGGGCGGGCCTCCGTGCCGGTGTCCCCGGCCGGCCCCGCCGGGCGTGCCTCGGTCGGCGCGGCGAGCGTCGGCGCGGCCGGGCGGGCGAGCTTCGGTTCGGCGGCAGTGGGTGGCCGGGCCGCGGTGGCCCGCGCCGGGGTGCCCGGCATGGCCGGTGGCGGCCCCGGTGGGCCGGGCGGCCCGACCGGCCCGGGTCGCGGGGGCCGCGGTGGCCGCGGGGACGACCCCGCGTCGCGGGCCCGGGCGAAGAAGCGCCGCCGGATCAACATGATGATTGCCGGGTTCGCCGTCTTCATCATGCTCGCCGGCATGGGCGTGGTCGGCTTCACCTGGTACTCGCAGAAGGTGCTGCTTCCCGAGGACACCATCCCGCCGCTGTCGACCACCATCTACGACAAGACCGGCAAGACGGCCATCGCCAAGATCGGCGACCAGAACCGGCAGCTGGTGACCATCAACCAGATCCCGGAGCACGTCCAGCACGCCGTCGCCGCGGCCGAGGACCGGAACTTCTACCGGCACTCCGGTGTGGACTACAAGGGCATCGCCCGGGCCGCCTGGAACAACATCAGCGGCGGCGACAAGCAGGGCGCCTCGACGATCACGCAGCAGTACGCCCGCAACGCCTTCGACAACCTGAACCAGGACACGTACGGCCGCAAGGTGAAGGAGGCGATCCTCGCCTCCAAGCTGAACGACCGGTACGACAAGAAGACGATCATGCAGCACTACCTGAACGTCATCTACTTCGGTCGGGGCGCCTACGGCATCCAGGCCGCGGCGCAGACGTACTTCAAGAAGGACGTCTCCAAGCTGACCGTGGCGGAGGCCGCCGTGCTCGCCGCGCTCATCAAGCAGCCCGAGCCGAGCGCCACGCACAAGGGCTACGACCCGGCGATCAACCAGCAGGACGCGCTGGACCGGTGGAACTACGTCATCAACGGCATGATCGCCGAAAAGTGGCTCGACGCGCCGAAAATGCCGCCGCACCCCACCGAGTACCCGACCAAGACGCTGCAGAAGCCGTCGAAGAACAACGGCGGCGGGTTCGGCATCGACACCCCGTACGGCAACATCGTCAACTACGTCTCCCAGGAACTGCGGGAGATGAACCTCTGCACCGACAACGAGGCCGAGGTCACCGAGAAGAAGCCGCTCTGCGCGAAGGCGCTGAGCCGGGGCGGTTACAAGATCACCACAACCATCGACAAGAAGATGCAGGAGGCGGCGCTCGACGCCGCCCAGCGGGCCAAGAAGGGCTCGGAGCTGTACAAGCAGCCGACGAACCTGATGGCGGCCGTGGTGTCGATCGACCCGAAGACCGGGGCGGTGCGCGCCTACTACGGCGGGGACAACGGCACCGGCACCGACTATGCCGGTAAGAACGTGGACAACGGGGTGCTCTCCGGAGGCCACTCGCCGGGATCGAGCTTCAAGATCTACACCCTGGCGGCGGCACTCAAGGCGGACATCTCGATCAAGTCGCGGTGGAAGGGCTCGGCGTTCACCCCGAAGGACACGAAGTTCAAGGTCAGCAACGCCGGCGCCGACAAGGTGTCCTGCGGCGACTCCTGCACCCTCGAGATCTCAACCCTCAAGTCGCTGAACGTGCCGTTCTACTACATCACCGAGCAGATCGGTCCCGACAAGGTGCTCGACATGGCCAAGCAGGCCGGCGTCACCACGATGTGGCGCACCGACACCAACCCCGCCAAGGCGTACGACCTCACCAAGGCGGACCCGAAGGACCTGGCGCCATCGCCCTTCTTCAACGTCATCGGCTACGGCCAGTACCCGATCACGGTTCTCGACCACGCCAACGGCGTGGCCACCTTCGCCAACCAGGGCGTCTACAACAAGGCGCACTTCGTGAAGCTGGTGCAGAAGCAGAACCCGGACACCGGCAAGTGGGACACGGTCGGCGGGGAGAAGCTCAAGCCGCAGCGGCGCATTGACAAGGACATCGTCGCCGACGTCACCTCCGTGCTGGAGCAGTACCCGGGCCAGGTGAACCGCCGGCTCGACGACGGCCGCAAGGCCGCCGAGAAGACGGGCACCTGGGAACTCGGCGACCCGAAGGACCCGTTGGCCAACGGCGACGCCTGGATGATCGGCTACACGCCGCAGCTCGCCACCGCCGTCTGGGTCGGCAACAAGGGCGCGCGCAAGGCGATCGAGGACGACGACGGCAACAAGATCAGCGGTGCCAAGATGCCCGGCGCGATCTTCCAGCGCTTCATGAACGACGCGCTCAAGGGCGAGGAGAAGGCGGACTTCCCGCCGGCCGCCCACGTCGGCAAGGACGACGCCGGCAACGGCACGGCGCCGCCACCGGAGGTGCCGGTGCCGGGCCAGCCGGGTGGGCCGGGCTGTGACCCGCTGGGCCTGTTCTGCCCGGGCGGCAACAACGGTGGCAACACCGGGCCGGGTGTCCCGCCGGGGCCGGGCGACACCGGCGGCCGCGGCGGCCGCGGCGGTGGTCTGCTACCGAGCACACCACCCACCCGCCAGACGTATTGACGCCCACGGCCTCATGACGGCGGCCGGACCACCTGGTCCGGCCGCCGTCGGCGTTTCGCGTGGCGGAATTTGTGCGCGCGAGGCGGGACGGCGGGGCCCGGCGTACGGCAGGATGCCTCTCCATGAGCACCCAGTCGACGGCAGGCATCGACGAGAACGGCTCCGATCCGCACCTCCGGTCCGGCGCGTCCGAGGCCGCGCCGCGACCCGGCGCCGTCGTGGACCATCCGTCCCGCTCGGACGGCCTCGTCCGCGGCGCCAGCGAGCTGATCGGTGGCCCGCTGGGTGACCACGCCGTCGCCCTGGACCGGCCCCCCGGCCGGGAGGGCCGGTTCTGGACCGCGGCCCGGATCGTGCTGGCCCTGGTGTGCCTGACGCTGGCCCTGCACTGGGTGCAGAAGTCCCCCTGCCAGGACGGGGCATGGCAGAACAACGTCCAGTACACCCGGATGTGCTACACCGACGTGCTGGCCCTCTACTACGCCGAAGGGCTCAACGAGGGCAAGGTCCCCTACGCCGACCACCCGGTGGAGTACCCGGTGCTCACCGGCTACTTCATGGGCGCGATCGGGCTGCCGGTGCACGCCCTCGGCGTGGACCGGCCCGGCATCAACCAGGGGCAGTGGTTCTACAACCTCAACGCGCTGGTGCTCAGCGCGCTCGCCGTCGCCACCGTGGCGGTCATCCTCAGCCTGCGCCGCCGACGACCATGGGACGCGGCGCTCTTCGCGCTCTCACCGGCCCTCGTGCTCACCGCCACCGTCAACTGGGATCTGCTCGCCGTCGGGCTCGCCGCGTTCGGGCTGCTGGCCTGGGCGCGCCGCCACCCCGCCACCGCCGGCGTGCTCCTCGGCCTGGCCGGGGCGGCGAAGATGTGGCCGCTCTTCCTGTTCGGCCCGATCCTCGTGCTCGCCCTGCGCGCCGGCCGCCTGCGGGCCGCGCTCACCGCCACCGCCACCGGCGCGGTGGCCCTGATCGCGGTCAACCTGCCGGTGGCGATCCCCTACCGGGAGAACTGGGAACGCTTCTTCGATTTGAACACCACCCGGCCGATCGACTGGGGCACGCTCTGGTACATCGGCCGCTACCTGGACGGCAGGATCAGCCCCTCCGCGCCCGGCGACCTCGGGCCCTTCGAGTGGCTGAACGCGCACATCTCCACCCTCAACTGGCTGTCGTACCTGCTCTTCGGGCTGGCCTGCCTCGGCGTCGCCGCGCTGGCGCTGCTCGCACCGCGTCGCCCGCGGCTCGCCCAGCTGGCCTTCCTGGTGGTCGCCGCCTTCCTGATCTTCAGCAAGGTCTGGTCCCAGCAGTTCGTGCTCTGGCTCCTGCCGCTCGCGGTGCTCGCCCGCCCCCGCTGGGGCGCCTTCCTGGCCTGGCAGTTCGCGGAGGTCTGCTACTTCGCCGCCTTCTACGGCGAGCTGCTCGGGGCGGCCACCACCCGGCCGGTCTTCCCCGAGGGCGTCTTCGTGCTGGCCGCCAGCCTGCGCCTCATCACCGTCGCGGTGCTCTGCGGGTTCGTGATCCGGGACATCCTGCGTCCCGAGCGGGACGCGGTGCGGGACACCTACGCGGACGACCCGGACGGCGGGGTGCTCGACGGCACACAGGACGCGCCCTGGTACCAGCGCTGGCGGCACGGCGCCGCCGCCGATCACCCCGCCGGGGCGGTCACCGCCTGACCGGTGGCACCGGTCAGAGGCGGTAGACGACCGCGTCGCCGACCTCTTCCCGGGTCACGCCCAGCCCGTCGACCGGCCGGTCGAGCATCCCCTCCCACGGGGTGCCGCCGAGCCGGTCGCGGAGCACCACCACGTTCTTCACGCCCAGCTTCCGCAGGTAGTCGACGCTGCCGAAGTCGGGGAAGCTGACCGTGGCGTCGCGGACCTGGGCCTGGGAGTTCGGAGTGAAGCCGCTGCCGCCGTTGACCATCCGCTGGAACCGGTCGGTCGACCACAGCATCACCGGCTGGTCCAGGTTCTGGCTGCTGGGCAGCACCAGCATGGGCCCGTCCACCGTCCGCATCACCGCCGGCTGCTGCGGCACCACCGGATGCGGCGTCACGTTCAACCCCTCCACCACGACCAGCAACAGCGGCACGAGGGTGGCCAGTCGCAGCCACGGGCCCGGCCACGGCGGGACCCGCTCGGCGGCGAGCTCGCGTACGCGGGCGCAGAACGCGGTGACCGCGCCGGCCGCGAGCAGGCCGAGCAGAAGCGTCGTCCAGAGCATCATCCGGCCCGGGGTACGCAATCCGTTCCAGCCCGGCAGGTGCTCGAAGAGCGGCACGTAGGTGAACCGGCCGTCGAAGAACCGGGTGCCCATGGCCAGGGCCACCGTCACGAGCACCCCGGCCAGCAGGAAGAGCCGGTGGCGGACCCGCCAGACCGAGAAGAAGAGCCCGCCGGCGGCCAGCGCGTAGAGCGCGAAGCCGGGCAGCAACGTCATCTCCGGATGCCAGGGCAGCACGGCCCGGGCGCCCTCGTGCAGCTCACCCCAGACCCGCGACTCCGCCGGGGCGGTGAAGAACCCACTGACCGGCGGCGAGTAGAGCTGGATCTCGCCCAACGTCCGGGCTGCGTTCGGGTGCTGCTCGGCGACCGTGAAGTACGGCACGGCCAGCAGTGCGCCCACCGCGGCGAAGACCAGCCCGCCGAGCAGGTCGGCCAGGAACAGCCGCCAGCCGAACGGACGCGTCACGCGGCGCCGCCGCGCGAACCAGACGACCGCCGAGACCAGCACGATGCCGGCCAGCAGGTACGCGAACGGGAGCCCGATGCCGAAGCCGAGGCTGAGCTGCCAGGCGGCCACCAGCCACCCCGCGAACGCCCAACCGGCGTGCCGGCACCGCGGCCGGTAGCCGTGCCGCAGCGACCAGCCGTGACCGCGGGCGAGCATGGCCAGCGCCAGCGGGATGCCGCCGTTGGAGATGACGTGCAGGTGCCCGGCCTGAGCCAGCAGCCACGGGGCGTACGCGTAGCTCGCCCCGGCCACCGCGCCGCCGATCCGGCCCGCGCCGAGCTGCCGCGCCAGCGCGTACGCCCCGAACGTGGCGAGCGCGTGCGCCAGCACGAACATGATGTTGTAACGCAGCAGGGCGTCCTCGGGGCCGACCCCGATCATGCCGGCCGGGGCGTACCCGAGCAGGGTGTCGGAGAAGGCGAAGCTCCACGACTCGGGGAAGAACGTGTTCGAGTTCCACAGCTGCGCCGGGTCGGTCAGCAGGATGTGGCCGGACCAGGCCAGCTGCCAGGACTGGAGGCTCGGGTCCCAGTAGTCCTGCGGCAGCGTGTAGCGCGGGTAGCGCAGCGTGGGCCAGGTCATCAGCACGGCCAGCGCCAGCGAGGCGACGGCGGCCAGGGTCCATTCGTGCACCAGGGAGCGGCCGACCGCGCGGACCGCCCGGCGGGGCCGGCTGAGCACGGGATCGGGCGCGGGACCGAACGCCGTCCAGGGATCGGCCGGCTTGTCCCCGTCCGTGCCGCCGGCCCCGGTCTCGTCGTCCTTCCCCGCGCCGGACGACTCGGCCCTGCCGTCCTTCCCAGCCGCGCCTGGCGCGGCCTCGCCGTCGGTCCCGGCCCGGCTTTCGGGTCCGCTCTTGCCGGTCCCCGTGTTGGTCCCGGCCGTGTCGGTCCCGCTCTTGTCGGTCCCGCCCTCGTTGTCGGTCCCGGCCTTCGCCGTCCCGGCCTTGTCGCTGTTTCCGGCCTTGTCGCGGTTCCTGGCCTTGCGGCCGGTCCTGGCCTTGCCGTTGGGTCGGGCCGCGCCGTCCGTTCCGGCCACCTCGGTGGCCTCCGGCTTCGCGCCGGAGGCGCTGTCGCCCGTGGCCGGCGCCGGGTCGCTGTCGGCCCGGCCGCCGGTCGCGTCGGACTGCTCGGTGGTCATGCCGTCGCGCCCAGCTGCCCGCGCAGGAACGCGATGTCGGCCGCCTGACCCTCGACGCCGCCCGGTGTCTCCACGATCACCGGCGCGCCCGCCGCCCGGATCACCGCGACCACCAGCTCCGGGTCGATGGTGCCGCCGGTGAGGTTGTCGTGCCGGTCCTGACCGGAGTTGAACGTGCCCTTGGAGTTGTTCGCGTGGATCAGGTCGATCCGGCCGGTGATCGCCTTCACCCGGTCGACCAGCCCCAGCAGCTCCTCGCCCCCGGCGTGCGCGTGGCAGGTGTCGAGGCAGAAACCCACCTCGTAGTCGCCGAGCGCGTCCCAGAGCCGGGCCAGCGCGTCCAGGTGCCGGGCGCAGGCGTTGTCGCCGCCGGCGGTGTTCTCGATGAGGATCGGGAGCGGAAAGCCGCCCGAGTCCGCCGCGTACGCGAAGGTCTTCCGCCAGTTGTCGAAGCCGACGGCCAGGTCGTCACCGGCGTTGACGTGGCCGCCGTGCACGATCAGACCCTTGGCGCAGACCGCCGCCGCGGCGGCGGCGTGGCCGAGCAGCAGCTTGCGGCTGGGGATGCGGATCCGGTTGTTCAGCGTGGCCACGTTGATGACGTACGGCGCGTGCACGTAGAGGTCGACGTCGGCGGCCCGCAGGCGCTCGGCGTCCTCCCGCGGCTTCGGGGCCTTCCAGCCCTGGGGGTCGGCGAGGAAGAACTGCACCGCTTCGGCCTCCCGGGCGGCCGCCTCGGCCAGCGGGTCGGTCGGATCGACGTGGGCTCCGATTCGCATGCAGGGCAGCCTACGTCGCGCCTCCGACGCGCGGGGCTCCCGCGCGCGGGGGTTCCGTGGTACGGATCGCGTCACCAGCCGGCCCGGTGGTCGTTGTCCGAGGTGGGATCGATGGTCGACGCTCCGGCCGGACGCGGGTCCACAGCGCGTACGGCGAAGCGGAGGCCCCCGGTAACGGGACGCCCCGCCGTGCGGCCCGGCACGACGGGGCGGGATCCCCGCTCGTCAGACCCGAAGACTGGCCACCGAACCAGTCCGGCGAATTCCTCCATTTCCCCCAAGAGGTGACGAGAGCCGTTGTATGGTCAGACCAGGTAACAACACGATAAAGCTCCGCGGGGCGTCCTCGATCCAACCTCATCGGTGTGGTCGTTCCTCCCCAGGTCCCACCCAAGGAATGCGGACGGGACGCCCCGCGGCCCCGTGGACAGGGGTCCACCTTCCGGCGCGCGACGCCGAAGGTGGGCCCCTGTCACCGCGCCCGGACCCGGTGGACGACCGGGCCGGGCATGATCGTCGGGACCGGGTATCCTGGTCCGGTTGTCCGCGTCCGGCCGGGTTCCCCCGGCACCGGTCACGGCAGCGACGCACGACCTCCTGCCACGGAAGGACCGTGGCCGCTTAGCCCACAGGAGGTGAGCACGTCTTGCGTCATTACGAAGTCATGGTGATCCTCGACCCCAGCCTCGAGGAGCGCACCGTCGCCCCGTCGCTCGACACGTACCTGAACGTGATCCGGACCGCGGGTGGCTCGGTGGAGAAGACCGACGTGTGGGGCCGCCGGCGCCTCGCGTACGAGATCAACAAGAAGGCCGAAGGCATCTACGCCGTCATCGACCTCCAGGCATCGCCGGAGGCCGTGGCTGAGCTGGACCGTCAGCTCCGACTCAACGAGTCGGTGCTGCGCACCAAGGTCATCCGGCCGGAGATGCGCTAAGCATTCAATCCCGGTTCGCCCGGATCAGCCTCATCGGCTCTGTCGTACGGCTCTGAGAGCCTGTACGGCGGGATCTGATGAGTGCGCGAGGAGATGGTCATGGCAGGAGACACCACCATCACGGTCATCGGCAACCTGACCGATGACCCCGAGTTGCGGTTCACCCCGTCGGGTGCGGCGGTCGCCAAGTTCCGGGTCGCTTCGACGCCCCGGTTCATGGACAAGACCACCAACGAATGGAAGGACGGCGAGCCGCTCTTCCTTTCGTGCACGGTCTGGCGGCAGGCCGCCGAGAACGTCGCCGAGTCGCTGCAGCGCGGCGCCCGGGTGATCGTGTCCGGCCGGCTGCGTCAGCGGTCGTACGAGACGCGCGAGGGTGAGAAGCGCACCGTCATCGAGCTGGAGGTCGACGAGATCGGCCCGTCACTGCGCTACGCCACGGCGAAGGTGCAGAAGATGTCCCGTTCGGGCGGCGGTGGCGGCGGCTTCGGTGGTGGTGGTGGCCAGGGTGGCGGCGGAGGCAACTTCGACGACCCCTGGGCTTCGGCTGCACCGGCTCCCTCGCGCGGTGGTTCGGGCGGCGGAAACTTCGACGAGGAGCCCCCGTTCTAATGGCGCCGAGCGCCCGCGATCGCAAACCAGGAGCAAGAGCAATGGCCAAGGCTGCGGCACTTCGCAAGCCGAAGAAGAAGGTGAACCCGCTCGACAAGGACGGGATCACCTACATCGACTACAAGGACACCGCGCTGCTGCGCAAGTTCATCTCCGACCGCGGCAAGATCCGCGCTCGGCGGGTGACCGGCGTTACCTCGCAGCAGCAGCGGCAGATCGCCCGTGCGGTCAAGAACGCCCGCGAGATGGCGCTCCTGCCGTACACGGCCACGGCCCGCTGAGAGGAGGCACCGACATGAAGATCATCCTGACTCAGGAGGTGTCCGGCCTCGGTGCCCCGGGCGACATCGTCGAGGTGAAGGACGGCTACGGCCGTAACTACCTGCTGCCGCAGGGCTTCGCGATCGCCTGGACCAAGGGCGCGGAGAAGCAGGTCACGGTCATCCAGCGGGCCCGCGCGGCCCGCGAGATCCGCGACCTCGACCACGCCAACGAGGTCAAGGCCCAGATCGAGGGTCTGAAGGTCAACCTGAAGGCCCGCGCCGGCGACGGCGGGCGGCTCTTCGGCTCGGTCACCCCGGCCGAGATCGTCGACGCCGTCAAGGCGGCCGGCGGCCCGACCCTGGACCGTCGTCGGCTGGTGCTGCCCAGCCACATCAAGTCGCTCGGCGCCTACCCGGTCAGCATCCGGCTGCACCCCGAGGTGAGCGCCAAGTTCGACCTGAACGTGGTCAAGGGCTGACACCACACAGCACGACGGAAGGGCCCGCACCGACATTCGGTGCGGGCCCTCTCGCATGTCAGAGGGGCTACGACGTCACCCGATCGGCTGGCCCGTCACCGCGCTGATCACCACGGTCGAGAGCCCGCCGCCCACCACGGCCGCCGCCAGCGCCACCGTCGCCGAACGCCAGGTCGTGCCGACCCGCCGCAGCACCACCGCCACCACGAGACTGCTCAGCAGCGCCAGCCCGAACCGCGGCGCCCCCGCCACCAACGAGGCGATGGCGTGCGCCCGCGGCGAGTCACAACCGCCCCCGGTGATGTCCGTGACGCATCCCGCCGGCGGCTGCCCGTCGAGGAACAGCAACCCCACGATGAGCAGCAACGCCGGCACCAGGTAGCACGAAGCCGTGTAGACCAGCGATCGCATCGGCCCACCCGGATCCGGGTCGAGCAGGTCGTCCTCCAGCGGGCGGCCCCACGACCCGCCGCCCACCGGCTCCACCCGCCGCCGCAGCGTCGACGCCCCGGCCCGCCCCGCGACCACCGGCTCCACCGGGCGACGGCGGGGCACCGGGCGCGGCGCGGGCGCGGCGACCATCGGCGACCGCGGGGCCGACGGCGGCGTCTCCGTCCAGCGGGGATCGTCACCCGCCAACCGCGTCCCGGACCAGAACGCCTCGGCCCGCTCCGGCGACGCCCAACCCTCCCGCACCGGCACCGGCGGCGCCGTCCGGTCCCACTGGTCGACCTCCGCGTACCGTTCCCCGGCACCGGTCTCCCGGACCCGGTCCCACCGGCCGGTGTCGGCCTGCCGGTCCCACTGACCGGTGTCCGTGAACCGGTCCCACTGACCGGTGTGCTCCGTCCGATCCCAGCGGCTCTCCGCCTGATCCCAGCGGCCGGCCGTGGCGGGACGGCCCCACGCGTGCACGCCCGACGCGTCCCACGGGTCGACCGCGGGCTGCTCCGCCGGGTCCGGCTCGGCCGCCCGCCCCCGCTCCCACGGGTCCACCGCCGGCCGCGACCACGAATCCGTCGTCGCGCGCCGACTCCGCCGGGTCGGCCGCTCGGCGTCCCACCGGTCACCCTCGTCGCCCGACGCGGGCGCCTCCTCCAGCCCCGACCAGGTCACCTGCGGCCGCCGGGTCGCCGCGCGGCGCGGCCGGCTGCGCGGGGCCACCCCGGAGACCGGCTCGCCCTCGATCCCGTCGGCGCGCCGGCTCCCGACGTACCCCTGGTCCTGCGGGGTGTCCAGGGTCCACTCGGCGGTGTGCTCCGACACCGGGCCGGCGCCGATGGCCCGCAGGTCACGGCGGTCGTCCTCGCGGCGCCAGCCGGTGTCCGCCCGCCAACCCCCACCCGAGTACGGCGGGTCGACGTCCTCGTCGTCGTCGCGAGCGGCGTGCCGACCCCCGCCGTCGGCCCGACGGATGCCGGACTCCAGCGCCCACCGGGGAAGATAGGCGTCCACCGGCTCGTCCTGGCCGCGCTCGACGGCGCGCCGGCGACTCGGCGTGCGGTAGCTCTCGGAGGCGGCGGACGAACCGGCCGGGAGCGGACCGGCGGGAGCGTCCCAGGAGGCGCTCGGCCGGCGCTCGCGCGGGCTGCCCTCCCCGCTTCCCCAGTCCCGGTTTCTCACGGCGGGAGCGTGACCCTTCTCGACCGAAAGTGCAATCCGCAGTCCAGGTGTAGCCGTTCGCAGAGATAGTACGGGACGAACGGCGCACAAGCTCGACCCGAAATCTTCCGTCCACAGGGTGGGGATCGTAAAACCGCAGGTCACAGCCGAGCGCGCCCAAATTCCCCATCACTTATCCACACCCTGTGCACACCCTGCGCACATGCCTGCCCACCGGCGTCCACAGGTTGTCCCGAGGCTCGTCCACCGGTGCTGTTGAGTGGCTGACCGCGGGTTCCGTATCGTGGTCCCCCGACCGTCCGGGCGATGGCCCCCGATCGACCGGAGGGTCGTCGGAACTTGTCACACCCCAGCGGTAAAGCTGGATCCGATCCGACGCAGCAAGGGGGGCCCCGTGTCGGTCACCGACGGAACGCGCTCGGAGCGGGCCGGGGGGCCGCCGCCCACCCCGGCACAGCGGGACGGCCAGTTCGAGAAGACCCCGCCGCAGGACGTGGCCGCCGAGCAGTGCGTCCTCGGCGGCATGCTGCTCTCCAAGGACGCCATCGCGGACGTCGTCGAGATCCTCAAGTCGAACGACTTCTACCGCCCGGTGCACGCCACCATCTTCGACGCGATCCTCGACATCTACGGCCGCGGCGAGCCGGCCGACCCGATCACCGTGGCCGCCGCGCTCGCCGACTCCGGCGACCTGGCCCGGATCGGCGGGGCGCCCTACCTGCACACGCTGATCGCCAGCGTCCCCACGGCCGCCAACGCGGCCTACTACGCCCGGATCGTCGGCGAGCGGGCGGTGCTCCGCCGGCTCGTCGAGGCCGGCACCCGGATCGTTCAGCTCGGCTACGGCACCGGCCAGGGCGGCAGCCGCGACGTCGACGACATCGTCGACCTCGCCCAGCAGGCCGTCTACGAGATCACCGAGAAGCGGGTCAGCGAGGACTTCGCCGTCCTGGCCGACATGCTCCAGCCGACGCTCGACGAGATCGAGGCGGTGGGCGCGCAGGGCGGGATGATGACCGGCGTCCCGACCGGCTTCAGCGACCTCGACCGACTGCTCAACGGCCTCCACCCGGGGCAGCTCATCATCGTGGCCGGCCGGCCCGGCTTGGGTAAATCAACCGCGTCTATGGATTTTGCCCGGAATGCCGCTATCCGCTACAACCAGGCGTCGGCGATCTTCTCGCTGGAAATGAGCAAGGTCGAGATCGTCATGCGACTCCTGTCGGCCGAGGCGCGCGTGCCGCTGCACGTGCTGCGCAGCGGCCAGCTCTCCGACGACGACTGGACCAAGCTCGCCCGCTGCATGGGCGAGATCAGCGAGGCGCCGCTCTTCGTCGACGACACGCCGAGCATGAACCTCATGGAGATCCGGGCCAAGGCGCGGCGGCTCAAGCAGAAGCACGACCTCAAGCTGATCGTGGTCGACTACCTCCAGCTGATGACCTCGCCGAAGCGCACCGAGAGCCGGCAGCAGGAGGTCGCGGACCTGTCGCGTGGCCTGAAGCTGCTGGCCAAGGAGGTCGAGTGCCCGGTGATCGCGGTCAGCCAGCTGAACCGTGGCCCGGAGCAGCGCACCGACAAGCGCCCCCAGCTGTCCGACCTGCGCGAATCGGGCTCGATCGAGCAGGACGCCGACGTTGTGCTGCTGCTGCACCGCGACGACTACTACGACAAGGAGTCGCCGCGCGCCGGCGAGGCGGACTTCATTGTCGCCAAGCACAGAAATGGCCCGACCGACACGGTGACCGTGGCGGCGCAGCTGCACCTGTCCCGCTTCGTCGACATGGCGATCGTCTGATCCGGGCCGGACGAGCGGTCAGCCGAGCAACGGGAACCAGCCGGCGGCCTCGCCCAGCTCCAGCCGGTCGCGGTCGGTGAGCGGCACCCGGCCGGTGGCCTTGAGCAGGTAGTCCCGGTCGTCCCAGCCGGTCGGCCGGACGGCGTCGTCGCTGAGCAGGCCGTCCACCGTGGCCACCGCCACCCGGGTGGGTGCCTCGGCCGGGAGCGGGGCGTCGGGCAGGTCCACCACCAGGTCGAGGTGGTGGATGACCGCCTCGGTGGTCAGGGTGGCGAGGAAATCGGGTACGCGCAGCACGTGCCCCTGCGTGGTGACGTGCCCGTCGGGGTCGGCGGCGGCGGCCGCGCGGACGGCGGCGGGCGCGGTGTCGGACCAGATGCGTACCACGCCGCTGGGCCGGTCGAAGGCGGCGGCGGAACGCCGGGCCCACCAGGCGTGCTTCACGCTCGCCTCGTCGTCGCCGCCCGGGGTGAACGCGCGCCAGTAGCTGACGTCATCGACGTCAGCGGGCCCGGGTGCCGGGCTGGCGAGGGTGACCAGCGCCCGCTGCGCGTCGCAGAGCACGTGGAAGAGCAGGTCGGCGACGAGCCAGCCCCGGCAGCGGGTGGGGCGTTGCAGGCCGGCGTCGTCGAGTCGGGTGACGACGGCGGTGATGCCGTCGTACGCCTGCGCCAGCGCCTCGTGCGGCCGGATCGCGGTCATGCCGTGCAGCCTGCCACGGCGTGGCGGAGTCGGCACGACGACAACGCCGGGCCGGCGGGTGCCGGCCCGGCGAGGCGACGGTCAGTCGAACAGTTCGCCGAGGAAGCCGCCGTGCTTCTTCTTCCGGCGGTAGTGGCCGTGGTAGCCGTAGTGCTGCTGACCGTGGCCGTAGGCGGGCTGCGGGTAGCCGTGGCCGGGCGGGGGCGGAGGCGGCGGGACGGCGCCGTAGCCGGGCTGGTGGGGTGCGGCGGCGGGCGGTGGCGGCGGGGGCGGGGCGTAGCCGCCTCCGGAGGGCGCGGCCTGCCGCGCGCCGTGCTGCTGGTTCCAGTTCGCCTCGGCCTCGAACAGCTTCTCGAGCTCGCCGCGGTCGAGGAAGATGCCGCGGCATTCGCCGCACTGGTCGATGATCACTCCGCTGCGCTCGTACTGGCGCATCTCTCCATGGCATTTGGGACAGGTGAGCTGCATGACACCGAAGGTACCCGGTGGAATCACGCGGTGGCGGTGAGCGCCTGCGTCACCTCGTGGTCGGCGACCTCGTGGAAGTCGTCGTAGTAGGCCCCGACGGCGGCGAAGTCGGGTGGGACCTGCGGGCAGACCACCTGGTCGGCCTCGGCGGCGAGCATCTCGTACGCCTGGTCGGAGCCGACCGGGACGGCCACCACCACGCGGGCGGCGCCCAGGTGCCGGGCGACCTGCACGGCGGCGCGGGCGGTGGCGCCGGTGGCCAGCCCGTCGTCGACGATGACGGCGGTCCGGCCGGCCAGGTCGAGCTGCGGGCGGTCGCCCCGGTAGAGCTGCTCGCGGCGGTCCAGTTCGGCCTGCTCGCGCCGGCGTACCTCGGCGCGCTCGTCGGCGTCGATCCGGTCGGCGATCATCTCGTTGAGCACCTGGACGCCGCCGGGGCCGAGCGCGCCGTACGCGACCTCGGGGGCCCAGGGCATGCCGAGCTTGCGGATCACGAGCACGTCCAGCGGCGCGCCGAGCCGTTCGGCGATCACCTGGGCGACGGGTACGCCGCCGCGGACCAGCCCGAGGACGATGACGTCGGGTCGCCCGGCGAGCTCGCCGAGCTGGTCGGCGAGCATTTGTCCCGCCTCGGCCCGGTCGCGGTAGGTGGTCATGCCTCAGGTCTACGCCCTCCGGCCGGGCCGCGCCGGCCAGTTGCCGGGAAAGGCGATCGGGGGGCGGTCTCGGGGCGGTGCCCGGCGAGCGCGAGGGCGGGGGCGGTGACGAGCAGGGCGATCGGGTAGAGCAGGTAGCCGAAGCGGGTCGAGGGCATGAGCAGGATCGCGGCGAGCAGCCCGTACCCGCAGATCAGGGCGGTGGCGGCGGCGGTGTGCGGCGGGCGGCGCAGCAGCCGCACGGCGATCGCCACGGCGACGGCGGCCAGCAGCGCGGCGGCGACCAGCCGGCCGGCGGGCAGCGCGCTCGCGATGAGGTGGCCGGGGAACGGGGACTGCGCGGGGCTGGTCACGAGCCCGTGCCCGAGGGGGAAGCGCAGCACGTTCTCCACCAGGGCGTCGCGGTCGACCAGTAGCACGGGGAGCAGCGCGAGGACCGGCAGGCCGAGGGCTCCCAGGGCGGTGCGCTGGCCCGCGCGGCGGGTGGCGGCCCAGCAGACCAGCACGACCGCGACCGGCCAGGCGAAGAGCTTCAACACGCCGGCCGCGCCGACCGCGAGACCCGCGCGGCCGGGCCGGCCGGCGGCGGCGAGGGCGAGGGCGAGCAGGCAGAGCGCGAGTACGGGCAGGTCGTCGCCGCCGGTGGCCAGGGTGAGCGCGCAGATCGGCAGGACGGTGGCGGCCTGCGCGGCGCGCAGCACGGCGGCGCCGCGCCGGGGTGCCGCGGGGCCGGCGGTGGTCCGCAGGGTGTGCACGGCGGCCGCCAGCACCAGCGCGGTGACCAGGGCGAACCAGACCCGCGCGTCGGTCCACCAGGCGTCGGCGGCGGCCCGGGGCAGCCCGAACAGCGCCATGCCGGGCTGGTAGGGGGTGTAGCCGAGCAGTTGCTCGCCGGGGGGCAGGGCGGCGATCGCGTCGTGCCCGAGGTAGGGGGTGCCGTGTTCGGCGAGCCGCGCGCCGGCGTGCTCGACGACGACCACCTCCTCCTGCGCCCGGTCGGTCCGGCCGCCGGCGCGCTGGATGCTCTGGGCGGCCACCGGGAGCAGGGCGGTGGTGGCCCAGGCGAAGCCGGTGACCGCCCAGCGGACGGGCAGCCCGGCGAGGCGGGTGCCGGGTTGCCGGCGCCAGGCCAGGAGCTGGGCGGTCGCGGCGAGCGCCGCCAGGGCGTACCCGAGGGTGGCGAGGGTGCCCCAGGCGCGGTGCGGCAGCAGCGTGGAGGTGACGGCGGTGACCGCGGCGAACGCGGCGGAGACGGCGTAGAGGCCCACGTCGAGGGCGAGGCCGCCGGCGGCGGTGTCGATCGCCTGCCAGCGGCGCAAGGCGGGGGCGGTCCGGTCGGCGTCGGCGGTCACGCCGGCCAGTCTGGCAGACGGGTGCGGCATCCCGGCCTGCGGATCTTGGCGGGTCGCGGTGGTCAGGGGGTGGCGGTGCGGTTGCGTCCGCCGCCGGTGCGGCGGCCGGGCAGGCGGATCACCGAGCCGGCGTCGTGCAGCGGCGGCGCGAGGGCGCCCGGGCGGCCGCCGGCACCGCGCTGGAGGGCGGCGAGGAGCGCGCCGGACGGCAGCGGCCGGGCGAACAGGTGGCCCTGCCCGGCGGCGCAGCCCAGCTCCCAGAGCGCCCGCCGCTGCGGCTCGCTCTCCACGCCCTCGGCCACCACGGTCAGGCCGAGGCTGCGGCCCAGGTCCAGGGTGGAGCGGATCACCGCGGCGGCCTCGGCGGCGCTCTCCATCGCGGTGACGAAGCTCCGGTCGATCTTCAGCTCGTGCACGGGGATCCGGGAGAGCAGCGAGAGCGAGGAGTAGCCGGTGCCGAAGTCGTCCAGCGCCAGCCGTACGCCGGAGTCGCGGAGCCGGCTGAGCACCCGGTCGACGACGTCGAGCTGACTGAGCGTCAGGGTCTCGGTCAGCTCCAGCACCAGCCGGTCCGGCGGCAGGTCGTGCGCCCGGAGCCGGGCCAGCACCGCGCCGGGGAAGCGGGCGTCGAGGAGGCTGCGCGGTGACACGTTCACCGAGACCGGCAGGTCGAAGCCGGCGTCCCGCCAGGAGCCGGCGGCGATCAGCGCCTGGTCGAGGATCGCCTCGGCGAACGCGGGCAGCAGCCCGGAGCGCTCGACCGCCTCCAGGAAGCGCAGCGGGTCGATCATGCCGTGCGTGGGGTGGTGCCAGCGGGCCAGCGCCTCCGCGCCGATCACCTCGCCGCTGCCCAGGTCGACGATCGGCTGGAAGTTGACGATGAACTCGTGGTCGGCGACCGCCCGGGGCAGCTCGCCGCCGAGGGTGAGCCGGCCCAGGTCGGCGGTGTCGCGGGTCGGTGCGTACGTGGCGACCCGCTGGCCGGCCCGCTTGGCCTGGTACATCGCCACGTCGGCGCGGCGCAGCAGCTCGGGCATGCCGCCGTTGGCCGGGGCTACCGCGATGCCGCCGCTGGCCTCCACGCTGATCCGCATGCCGTCCAGGTCGAGCGGCTCGTGCAGCGCGGCCAGCAGGGCCTCGGCCCGGTGCGCGGCGACCGCCGGGGCGGGCAGGCCCCGCAGCAGCACGGCGAACTCGTCGCCGCCGAGGCGGGCCACCAGGTCGTCGGAGCGGGCCGCGCCGCGCAGCCGGTCGGCGACCTGGATCAGCACCCGGTCGCCGGCGCCGTGCCCGAGGGTGTCGTTGACCTCCTTGAAGTGGTTGAGGTCGATCAGCACCAGGGCGGTGACGCCGTCGGCGTGCCGGTTGGTGAGCTGCTCGGTGCCCTCGTCGAGCAGGTGCCGCCGGTTGGAGAGCCCGGTGAGCGCGTCGTGGGTGGCGGCGTACGCGTGCTCGTCGGCGATCCGGGCCAGCTCGGCGTACGCCTGGGCGTTGCGGACGGCCGTGCAGAGCGCCGAGGCGAAGGTGCGCAGGGTGTACTGCTCCCGTTCGGACAGCTTGACCGGCCCCGTGAACCGCAGCCGCAGCACCCCGATGTCGGCGGTCTGGTCGTGCCCTTCCAGGCGGGTGGTGAGCACCGAACCCTCGATCGCGCTGGGCGTGCCGGCCGGTCCCCGGAGGGTGATGGCCCCGCCGGCCCCCCGGACCAGCCGCCCCTCCTCGCGCAGCTCGATGTCGACCTCGTCGGCGGAGAAGAGCTCGGTGGCCTGGGTGACCGCGGTGGTGAGCACCTGGTCGAGGTCGACCACGTTCAGCGCGTCGGTGGTGCGGGCCAGGCGCTGCCAGGCCTCCCGTTCGGCCCGGCTGCGCACCCGGCTGGAGTTGGCCAGGTGCAGGCTCAGGACGAGGGGCGGGACGACCACCAGGAAGGTCGGGTTGATCCGGAGGATGAGCAGGGTGGACAGGACCACCGAGAAGCGGGCGAGCACGCTCGCCAACCGGAGGTCGAGTTGCTGCCGGAAGCGGTTGAGGATGGGTGTCCCGGTGGCGAACGCGAGGACCGGGAACATGAGCAGCTCGTCGAGCACCACAACGGTCAGGTAGGCCAGCACCAGGGCGGGCAGCGAGCGGCCGATCGACCCGGACCACGGCCAGGTCCAGCCGGCGGCGACCAGGACCAGTCCGCCAGCGGCGGCCAGCGTCATCTCCTTGGCGATGCCGAAGGCCAGTTTGATGGGGGTCAGCCGGGTGATCGCTCGGGCGATCGCGACGCCGAGACCGGTGGCGACGATCACCCACGGTACGGGGGCGATCGCCAGACCGACGACCGTCGCGGCGTCCGTCCAGGAGATGCCGTGGGTGGTGGCGCGGATGCGGATGCGGACATTGACGGTCGCCGCGACGGCGACCAGAAACGTGAGTGCGACGGCCCGGGTGAGGTTGTTCTCGGTCACCAGGCCGTGGCTGTCAATCAGTCGGATGCTGACCAGCGTCGAGACCCCGGCGGTAAACACGACGAGACCGACTAGCAGCCGTAGCCGCCGATCGGTCCCATTGTCGCGTGCAAGGGTGCGAGTCACGTCCTGGCCTCCACCGCGCCCATCTCGTAGCGGTGCGTGCACCAGTACTGTACGGGGCGCTCAGGCGCCCGGAAAGATCCCTCAGAGCCAGTCGTTGCCGCGCATGTGCTCAGCCCTTCACTCGATCCTGCGGAGCCGTTGTCGTCGACCCCCCACCGACGCACGACAGCTTATGACGTTTAGGCCGAGTTAGTAACATTAGATGTCCATATGCGCAGAATGCGCTAATGTCGCCGCATCTTGTCACTCAGTGTCTTTGCCTGAAGACTGAACGCGTATTCGGGCGACCTTCCAATGGGATTATCGAGTCCCCCCATGCGCGATGTCTCTAGTCGTTCGGGCACTGCGTTACATCACACCCCGCAGGTCCACGGACCGGAAAAATGTCGTCGCTCTCTGATATCTTTTGAAGTCGTGCGGCGGATCGCGCACAATCTTCCGCTAAGGCGTGTTCCGCATATATTGGCGGGAAATGCAGTGGTTATTCAATTCGGCACTGCGGAGGAAAGGTTTGGTGGACGTCCGGCTCCTGGGGGCTCCGGAGGCCTGGTGGGGGCCGACCCAGGTCTCGCTGGGCACACCGAAGCAGCAGCTCGTCCTGGCGATGCTCGCCCTGCACGCCGGGCGGGTCGTCACGATCGACTCGCTCGTCGACGAGCTGTGGACGGATAGGCTCGCGCCGTGACCGAACCCGCGCAGCTCACCCACGTCGACCCGGCCGGCGCGGCCCGGATGGTCGACGTCTCCGCCAAGGCGATCTCCGGCCGGCTCGCGGTCGCCGCCGGCCGGCTCCGCACCACCGCCGAGGTGGTGGATCTGCTGCGCCGCGACGGGCTGCCCAAGGGTGACGCCCTGGCCGTCGGCCGGCTCGCCGGGATCATGGGAGCCAAGCGCACACCCGACCTGATCCCACTCTGCCACCCCATCGCCCTGCACGGTGTCACCGTCGACCTGCGCCTCACCGACGACACGGTCGAGATCACCGCCACGGCGAGGACCGCCGACCGGACGGGCGTCGAGATGGAGGCGCTCACCGCGGTGGCCGTCGCCGGGCTCGCCCTGGTCGACATGGTCAAGGCGGTGGACCCGGCGGCCTCGGTCGACGCGGTCCGGGTGCTGCGCAAGGAGGGCGGCAAGACCGGCGAGTGGGTCCGCCCGGAGGACCGGCCGTGATCCGGGCCCGGGTGATCGTCGCCTCCAACCGGGCGGCCGCCGGGGTCTACGCGGACACCAGCGGCCCGCTGCTCGTCGCCGGCCTGCGCGAGCTGGGCTGCGAGGCCGACGAGCCGGTCGTGGTGCCCGACGGCGAGCCGGTCGGCGCGGCGCTGCGGGCGGCCCGCGACGAGGGCGTCGACGTGGTGCTGACCAGCGGCGGCACCGGTGTCACACCGACCGACCGCACCCCCGAGGTGACCCGCCCGCTGCTCGACTACGAGATTCCCGGCATCGCCGAGGCGATCCGGGCGCACAGCCGGGGCGCCGTGCCGACGGCCGCGCTGTCCCGCGGGCTGGCCGGGGTGGCCGGCCGGATGCTGATCGTCAACCTGCCCGGGTCGCGGGGCGGGGCGAAGGACGGGTTGGCGGTGCTCGGGCCGATCCTGCGGCACACCGTCGACCAGCTCCGCGGCGGCGACCACTGACCACACACCCCCGCCGCGCCGGCGCTAGGCTCGGCCGATGAGCACGGAAACCGCAGCCGCCGCGGCCGGGGTCGCCGCGCCGCCACCTGCCGGGTGGGAGGAGGCCCGCTCCCGGGTGTACGCGGTGGGTCTCGCCGCCGCGCTCCCCACGGTCGGCCGGCCGCTCGCCGACGCCGACGGGCACACCCTGGCCGAGCCGCTGACGACGCGTACCGACCTGCCCGCGTTCCCGACCTCCAGCGTGGACGGCTGGGCGGTGCGCGGGGACGGCCCGTGGCAGGTGGTCGGCCGGGTGCTCGCGGGGCAGACCCCGCCCCCGCTGGAGGCCGCCGGCAGCACGGTGGAGATCGCCACCGGCGCCATGGTCCCCGAGGGCACGACGGCGATCCTCCGGATCGAGGAGTCGACCCGCACGGCCGACGGCCGGGTGGCAGGAACGCCCCGTCCGGCACCGGAGTGGCGGCAGCCGGGCGAGGAGGCGTACGCCGGGGAGGAGCTGCTGCCCGCCGGCACGCCCGTCGACCCGGCGGTGATCGGCCTGGCCGCCTCCTGCGGGCACGACACCCTGCTGGTCCGCCGCCGGCCGCGCGCCGCGCTGCTGGTCTTCGGTGACGAGCTGCTGACCGCGGGCCCACCGGGGGCCGGCCGGGTCCGCGACGCGCTCGGCCCGGCGGTGCCCGCCTGGCTGCGCCGGTACGGCTGCCAGGTGCGCCCGGCCGACGTGGTCGGTCCGGTGGCGGACACCCTCCCCGCCCACGTGGCCGCGCTGCGCGCCGCGCTCGCCGACGCCGATCTGGTCTGCACGACGGGTGGCACCATGCACGGCCCGGTCGACCACCTGCACCCGACGCTGGAGACGCTCGGCGCCGACTACGTGGTGAACACCGTGGCGGTCCGGCCGGGCTTCCCGATGCTGCTGGCCCGGCTGGTGGACGGCGACGGCCGGGTGCGCTTCGTGGCCGGCCTGCCGGGCAACCCGCAGTCCGCGATCGTCGCGCTGGTGTCGCTGGTCGCGCCGCTGCTCGCCGGCCTGCAGGGCCGGCCGATGCCGGTGCTGCCGCAGGTCACCCTGGCCGAGCCGGTACCGGGCCGGGGCGACCACACCCACCTCGCCCTGGTGCGGTGGGACCGGGTGGCCGGCACCGCGCACCCGGTCCGCCACGTCGGCTCGGCGATGCTGCGCGGCCTGGCCGGCGCGGACGGCTTCGCGATGATCCGGCCGGGCACCAGCGGCGCGGCGGGCGACCGGGTGCCGCTCGTACCGCTGCCGCTGACCCCCGGGGAGCGGGCATGGTGAGCGCGAGGAGTGTGGACGGCGTGGTGCTCGGCGCGGTGACCGACCGGCCGCTGGACCTGGCCGCGCACGAGGCCGCGGTCGCCGACCGTCGGGCCGGCGCGGTGGTCTCGTTCCAGGGCGTGGTCCGCGACCACGACCACGGCCGGACGGTCATGCTGCTGGAGTACGAGGGCCATCCGACCGCCGAGGCCGTGCTGCGCGAGGTGGCGGCCGAGATCGCCGCCGACCCCGACGTGTACGCGGTGGCCGTGTCGCACCGGATCGGCCCGCTGGAGATCGGCGATGTGGCCCTGGTGGCGGCGGTCAGCACCGCGCACCGGGCGGCGGCCTTCGCGGCCTGCGCGCGACTGGTCGACGAGGTGAAGGCGCGGCTGCCGATCTGGAAGCGGCAGGTGTTCTCCGACGGCACCGAGGAGTGGGTGAACTGCCCCTGAGGCTCAGCGCCGGCCGGCGGGCTGCGCCACCCTGGCGAGCCGGTCGTGGTAGAAGGCCGGCTCCGCGCCGGGGCGCCAGGGCAGGGCCGCGACCAGCACGATCAGGGCGACGGCCAGCGAGTTCTCCATGAGCGCGCCGAACAGGCCGTCCTGGTAGTGGGACACCTCGGGCAGCTGATGCTCGTACGGCCAGATGGGCGAGATCAGGAAGAGCAGGTAGAGCCCGAGCGCGCCGACCCCGTGCCGGAGCCCGGTCAGGGTCGGGTACCAGATCGGCGGTCGCAGCGCCGGCACCCCGGTGGCCGGCGGCGCGCCGGCGGCCCGGGGCAGCACGCCGCGGCTGGCTTCGCGGCGGCGTACGGCGGCGTCGGCCAGCACGATGATCGCCGGGATGACCCAGACCAGGTGGTGCGACCAGGAGATCGGGCTGACCACGTTGGCGGTGAGCCCGACCAGCGTGAACGCGGTCAGCTCGTCGCCGTCGGCGCGGGCACTGGCCGCCCGGGACAGCCCGAGCGCCAGCATCAGCACCGCGAAGGCCAGCCAGAGCAGGCCGGGCGTCTCGATCGAGTCGTATAGCCGGGCCAGCAGGCCGGCGAGGGACTGGTTGGCGGTCATGTCCGCCGCGCCGACCCGCTCGGTCTGCCAGAGCACGTCGGTGAAGTACGTCCGGGTCTCCGCGCCGACCAGCCAGAACGTCGCGAGGGTCACGCCGATGGTGGTGCCGACGGCGGTCAGCGCGGCCCGCCACTGCCGGGTGATCACGAGATAGGCCAGGAACAGCGCCGGAGTGAGCTTGACCGCGGTGGCCAGCCCGATGCCGACCCCGGCCCAGGTGCCGCTGTAGACGAACCGGGCCAGCGCCGAGTCGGCGGTCTCGTGGTGGGTGCCGCGCCGGGCCCGCCAGCGCAGGCCGACCAGGTCCGCCATGATCAGCGCGAAGAGCAGCAGGTTGACCTGGCCGTAGCCGAGGGTCTCCCGGGACGGCTCGATGGCCACGGCCAGCGGGGTGGCGATGCCGACGGTGAACCAGAGCGACCAGCCCAGCCGGTCGACGATGGGGCGCAGCAGCGCGGCCAGCACGACGGCGAGGGCCGCGATGCTGGCCAGGGCGTTGAGCCCGCCCGCGGCGTCGATCGGCAGCCAGGACATCGGCAGCATGGCCAGGGCGGCGAACGGCGGGTAGGTGAAGCCCAGGGTGGTGGACGGGGCGATGAAGTCGTACAGCTCGTTGCCGTTCGCCCACCACACCACGGCACCGTGGTAGATCTTCATGTCGAAGAAGTTGTACGGCCGCCCGAAGGCGCCGATCGCGAGCCAGGCGGCGTAGGCGACGGCGGCCACGATGCCGGTCCGCACGACGGTCCGGCGGTCGACTCCGCGCGTGACGCGTTGGACGGGAGCGAGGCGGTCCGTCCGTCTACCGACTGTCGTCGGCATGGCGTGGCCACCCCCGTACCAAGGTCGTCCTGCCCGTCCAGGTCCAGCACGGAGCCTAGAACGGCGCCTCACGTCAGTGCCTCCCGCGTTATGCGACCGTGTCCGATCCCACACGTGTTTTTGACATTTCCACCGCGTTAACGGGTCTCGGACGGTTCAGGTGATTAGCGGCCTTGCGGGGGGTGGCGGCCGTATTGATGCAGGTCAGCCGGGAATCCGGCGGGCGGTGGCCGCCGAGCGTACGGCGATCTTCGCCTCCCGGCGGGCGGTACGGACCGCGCGCTTCACCGAGCGGCGCGAGTGGTCGATCCGGTGGCCGGTGCGCCAGCGGAGCCCCGGCTTGCCCTCGGTGTCGGCGGCGGCGAGGAGAAGGCCGCCGAAGAGCCCGAGGTTCTTCAGGAAGTGGATCTGGTTGTTGTTCCGTGCCGCCGGGTCGTCGGTGTTCCAGAAGGGATGGCCGGCGGCGGTGGTCGGCACCAGGGTGGCGGCGAGGACGAGCGCGGCCGGCCGGGTGAACCTGCCGGTCGCCAGCATCAGCCCGGCGACCAGTTGGGTGGCCGAGTTGGCCCGCACCAGGGTCGCGGTGTCGGTGGGGATGCGGGGGTTGATGTTCTGGAGCAGCGGCGTGACCTTGTCGGTGATCGGCTGGGCGGCCGGGACCAGCCGTCCCGGGTTCCGCAGGTTGCGGGCGCCGCTGACCACGAAGATGCCGCTCAACATGACGCGGGCGAGGGAGCGCACGGGCTTCATGGCTCAGTCATACCCCGTTGCGGCCCCCGCCACCCCCGCAACACTCGAAAGGGATCGGCCGACGTGGACGTCCGGTGCGTACCGATTTCAGCGACCGTCGCAGATGGACCGGCTCCGGGCGGTAAGGTCGCGCGGGTGACGACCCTGCGACTCCGACCCGAGGACCCGGCGGACGAGGAGCCGGTCGCCCGGGTGCTGGCCGCCGCGTTCGCCCGCCCCGACGTGGCCACCCCGCCCGAGGTGGAGCTGGTCGAGGACCTGCGGCGCAGCGACGCCTGGATACCGGAGCTGGCCATGGTCGCCGAGTACGGCGGCGAGGTGGTGGGCTACGCCCTGCTCACCCGGGTGCAGGTGCGCACCGACGGTGGCGCCTGGCCGGCGCTGGCGCTCGGCCCGGTGGCGGTCGCCCCGCACCGGCAGCGGATCGGGCACGGCGCGGCGGCGGTGCAGGCCGCTCTCGACGCCGCGACCGAGCTGGGCGAGCGGCTGGTGGTGGTGCTGGGCGACCCGGGGTACTACCGTCGGTTCGGGTTCGGCCGCGCGGACCGGCTGGGGCTGACCAGCCCGTGGTCGGGGCTGGGTGAGCCGTGGCAGGCGCTCGTGCTGCCGCCGTCCACCAGCGACGAGCCGCCACCGCCGACCGGCGAGGTGGTCTTCCCGCCGCCCTGGTCGAAGGTCTGAGCCGCGGTCAGGCCGGCTGGGTGCGCAGGTAGCGGCCGAAGTGCGGGACGGTGAAGGCGACCGTGCCCCGCTCGCCCGAGTAGATCAGGCCCTTCTTGATCAGCGCGTCCCGGGCCGGCGAGAGGCTGGCCGGCTTGCGACCGAGCGCCCGCGCGATCTCCGCGGTGGGCACCGCCGCGTCCATGTCGTCGCGGCCACCCTCTTCGCCGTCCACCAGCGCGAGCGTGGCCATGGCGCGCATGTACTCGCGCTCGGCCGGGGTGGCCCGCTCGAACCGCGAGCCGAAGAAGCCCACCGCCAGCTCCGCCTCCGCCTCGGGCGCGGCGACCCGGACGTCCGCGGCGGTGATCGGCGAGCGGGGCGCGTGGTCCCAGGTGGCCTTCCCGTACGCCTGGACGAAGTACGGGTAGCCGCCGGACTTCTCGTAGAGCAGGTCGAGGGCCTTCTGCTCGTACTCGACCTCCTCCCGCTCGGCCGGGGCGCACAGCGCCTGGTCGGCGGCGATCCGGTCCAGCCGGTCGATCCGCTGGTAGCGGAAGAGCCGTTCGGAGTACGACTTCGCGGCGCTCAGCACGGCCGGCAAATGCGGCAGCCCGGCGCCCACCACGATCAGCGGCGCGCCGAGCTGGGACAGCTCGTGGCATGCGGCGCAGAGCGCGGAGACGTCCTCCGCACCGAGGTCCTGCATCTCGTCGATGAAGATCGCGATGCCGGTGCCCACGTCGGTGGCCACCGCGGCGGCGTCGGTGAGCAGCTCGACCAGGTCGATCTCGATGTCGCCGGAGTCGGCCCGGCCGCTGCTGGCCGGCACGTCGATGCCGGGCTGCCAGCGGTCGCGCAGCTTCGGGGCGGCCCCGCCGCGCCCGGCCGGGGCGGCGCGCTGGGCGAACGCCTTCAGCACACCGAGGAAGGCGTCGATCCGGTCGGGAGCGCGGTGGCGGGGGGCCAGCTCGCGCACCGCCATGTGCAGCGCGGCGGCGACCGGCCGGCGCAGCGACTGGTCCGGCCGGGCCTCGATCTTGCCGGTGCCCCAGAGGTGGTTGATGGCCTGCGAGCGCAGCGTGTTCAGCAGGACTGTCTTGCCCACGCCGCGCAGCCCGGTCAGCATGAGGCTGCGTTCCGGCCGGCCGCGGGCGATCCGCTCCAGCACCACGTCGAAGACGTCCAGCTCCCGCCCCCGCCCGGCGAGTTCGGGCGGGCGCTGGCCGGCGCCGGGGGCGTACGGGTTGCGGACCGGATCCACGAATCGCACAGTATCGGGCCGTCTAGCGGTGGGGCTAGACATCCGTAGATGCCGCTACCGCGTGTCGAGACTGTCGAGACGAAACTAGGGCTGTCTAGCGTGGATGCTAGACAGCCCTAGTTTTGACTACCGTGGTCCTACCGCCGCTTCAGGCAGAGCACGAAGTCGAGGGTGTCGAGCCGGCTGTCGAAGAAGTACCAGTCGGTGTAGCCCTCGACCTTGGCGCACTTCGACTCCGCGTCCTTCTTGCCGCTGGTCGACCCGTCGATGCGGCGCAGCACCTGGTAGGTCTTCGGGGCGCAGTCGGTGATCACCAGCTTCGGCTCGGCGGAGCCGCCCTCGTTGGCGACGCACTGGCCCGCCTTCACGAAGCGCGGATCCGTCGAGGAGGCCGGGGCCGGCGGGGTGGTGGGTGCCCCGGCCGGATCGCTCGCGGCCCCGGTCGGGGCGGCCGCCGGGGCGGACGGGGACACCTTCCCGCCCTCGCCCGCGTCGTCCCGGCCGAGCAACCAGTAGGCCCCCGCCCCGCCGAGCAGCAGCACCGCCAGCACGACCAGGACCACCAGCAGTGGCCCCCTGCCGCGCTTGGGCGGCGTCGGCTCGGCGTACGGCGGCTGGCCGCCGTAGCCCGGATCGGCCGGGTAGCCCTGGTAGCCCGGATCGGCCGGGTAGCCCTGGTAGGGCGGCGCGGCCGGCGGCGGGCCGGCATTCCAGGCGGGGCCCGGCTCGTAGCGCGGGGTCGACTGGTCGTAGCGCTGCGCCGGCGGCTCGTAGTGCCGGGTCGGCGGCTCCTCCCAGCCGCCCGGCTGCCCGCCGTAGCCGGGGTCGTAGCGCGGATCGGCCGGCGGAGCGTACCCGTCGTCGGGGCGCCGTCCACCCCACGGCTCGGGGGAGCCGCCGCCCGGTGGTCCGAAGTTCGACATGAACGCCCTCCTGCGTACGCCAGTGCTGAGAGGCCGGCCACCAACAGGAGACGCCGACGCCGTGGTCACCGTAGCGTGGTCCACCGATGAGCTCACGCCCCACGAGTGCGACGCCCGCCGTCGACCACGCCGCCGCCCCGGCCCGTCCCGCCCTGATCTGGACCGCGCTGGTCCTGGTCTACGTGCTCTGGGGCTCGACCTACCTGGGCATCCGGGTCGCGGTCGAGTCCCTGCCGCCGCTCACCTCCGCCGCCATGCGGTTCGCCGCGGCCGCGGCGGTGCTCGCCATGGTGCTGCGGCTGCGCCGCGGTCCGGGGGCGCTCCGCGTCGACCGGCGGCAGCTCGGCACCGCCGCGCTGGTCGGCGTGCTGCTGCTGGCCGGCGGCAACGGCCTCGTGGTGCTCGCCGAGTCCGGCCCGGAGGGGACCGCGGTGCCCTCCGGCATCGCCGCGCTGCTGGTGGCCACCGTCCCGCTCCTCGTGGTGCTGCTGCGGACCGTCGGCGGGGACCGCCCCCGGCCGTGGACCTTCGCCGGCGTCGCCCTCGGCTTCGTCGGTCTCGTGCTGCTCGTCCTGCCGAGCGGCGGGTCGGGGAGCGTGCCGCTGGTCGGCGCGCTGACCGTCGTGGCCGGCGCGGTCAGCTGGTCGGTCGGCTCCTACCTCTCCGGGCGGATGCGGATGCCGGACGACCCGTTCGTGGCCACCGTCTACGAGATGCTCGCCGGCGCGGCGGCGCTCGCCGTGATCGCCGCCGTCCGGGGCGAGCTGCAGGGATTCTCCCCTGCCGAGGTGACCGGCCGCTCGTGGGCCGCGCTGGCGTACCTCATGGTGGCCGGCTCGCTGGTCGCCTTCACCGCGTACGTCTGGCTGCTGGCCCACGCCCCGATCTCCCTGGTCTCCACCTACGCGTACGTGAACCCGGCGGTCGCGGTGGCGCTCGGCGCGCTGTTCGTCGCCGAGCCGGTGACCGCGCAGGTGCTGCTCGGCGGCGCGGTGATCGTGGTCGGCGTCGCCGTGGTGGTGAGCACCGAGCGTCCGCGCCGTTCGGCGGCACCACGCGTCGACGGGGCGGCCCCGGAGCCGGCCCGCCGGTAACGTTCCGGCCCGTGTCGGCCGGGCTGGTGGCGGGTGTCGCGCTCCTCGGCGCGCTGGCCGGCCGGGCCGCCGACCCGCTCGCCCGACTCTCCGTCCGCTCTCGGCTGCCCGCCGGGCTGCCGGTTCCGGCCTTCCTTCCCCGTGGCGTCGCGTGCTCGGGTGCCTCGTCCGCCACGTCCTCACGGTCGGTCGCCCGGCGTCGTGGCGTGCCGTCCGGCGCCGGCCCGGGCCGCCGCGGCAATCGGCTCGGGGTGACGCTGGCCGGGGTTGTGGTCTTCGGCGGGCTCGCCGCCGCGCGGGCCGGCGACCCGGCGTTGCCCGCGTTCCTGGCCGTGGCGGCGATCGGGCTGGTGCTCGCCCTCGTGGACCTGGCCTGCCTGCGGCTGCCCGACCCGCTGGTGGCCGCCACGGCGGGCGCGGGCGCGCTGGGCCTGGTTCCGGCCGCGCTGGTCGGCGGCACGCCGGGACGCCTGCTGACCGCCCTCGCCGGTGCGGCCGTCTCCTTCGCCGGGTACGTGCTGCTCGCGCTGCTGCCCGGTGCCCGCCTCGGCTTCGGGGACGTCAAGCTCGCCGCCGCGCTCGGCCTGCCGCTCGGCTGGCTCGGCTGGCCGGCCCTGGGCCTCGGCCTGCTCCTCCCGCACCTGCTGAACGGGGTCATCGTCCTCGCCCTGCTCGCCGCCCGCCGGGTCCGCCGGGACACGCCGCTCCCGTTCGGCCCGGCGATCCTGGCCGGCGCCTGGCTGGCGGTCCTGCTCGCCTGACTCCCGCTCCCGCCGCCGGTGGGCGCGTTGACCGGGGCCCCCTGCTGGGCGTCAGGAAGGGACCCCTCCTTTCAGATCAGGCGGAGTTGGCGGTCGCGAGGGCGGCGGGGTTCGGTGTCGCCGAAGCGCTCGAACAGCCCCGGGTCGATCACGTCGAGGAACGGGGTGGGGCGGCACTCGCGCTCCGACCCGTGCCGCGTACGCCGGGCCGCGTGGCTCACGTAGAGCCGGTCCTGCGCCCGGGTCAGCCCGACGAAGAAGAGCCGCCGTTCCTCGGCCACCGCGTCGTCGTCCGGCTCCTGCCCGGGCCAGCGCAGCGGCAGCAGCCCGTCCTCGGCGCCGACCAGGAAGACCACCGGGAACTCCAACCCCTTCGCCGCGTGCAGGGTGAGCAGGGTGACCGCCTCGGCGCGCGGGTCGAGGGCGTCCACCTCCGCCCCGGTGGCGAGTTGGGCGAGGAACAGCTCCAGGTCGTCGCCGCAGCGCCGGGCCAGCGGGGTGAGCAGGTCGACCGCGGTGCGGACGTCCTCGGGGCGTACCGCGCCGGAGCCGTCGAGGGTCGGCACGGCGAAGCGCTCCGCCAGGATCTGGCCGGCCAGCCGTACCCGGGCGGTGAGGGAACCGTCGAGCCCGGCGTGCCGCAGCTCGCGGGCGATGGCGGTCACGCCCGGCCGGTCGCGCAGGCGGTCGTGCGAGCGCTTCTGCACGGGAATGTTCGCCCGGGCCAGCGCGTCCACGATCGGCGCGGCCTGCGAGTCGGTGCGGTAGAGCACCGCGATGTCGGAGAACGACAGCGAGGTTGCCCGACCGTCGATCCGGCCCGAGTCCAGCGAGCGGTGGGAGAGGCCGCCGACCAGGTCGTCGATGGTGCGTACCAGGAAGTCGGCCTCGTCCGCGACGGAGGTCGCGGCGTAGCGACCGACCAGCGGGGCCTCCGGGTCGAGCCGGGCCGGGTCGAGGCGGCGGCCGCGGACCAGCGACGACGGCGCGATGGCCTGCACGGCGGCGGCCAGGATCGGCGCCGACGAGCGGTAGTTGCGGTTCAGCCGGACCAGCCGGGCGTCGGTGAAGTCCTGGGAGAAGCGCAGGAAGTAACCGACGTCCGTGCCCCGGAACGAGTAGATCGCCTGGTCGGGGTCGCCGATCGCGCAGAGGTTGCCGTCGGCGGGGCTGAGCAGCCGGAGCAGGTCGTACTGGACGGCGTCGACGTCCTGGTACTCGTCAACGAAGATCCACTTCCAGCGCTCGCGGTACTCCCGGACCAGCTTCCTGTCGCCCCTCAGCAGCGCCACCGGCAGGGTGAGCAGCTCGTCCAGGTCGACCAGGTCCCGCTTGCGCAGCAGCGCGGCGTACCGCTCGTCGTCCTCGCCGGCCTCCGCGCGGGCGGCGGCCCGGTCGGCGTCGTCGGCGATCCGGAAGTCCGCCGGCAGTCCCGCGGCCGGCGCGTTCTCCCGCAGGATGGTGAGGCCCAGCGAGTGGAAGGTGCCGACCGTGACGTCCTCGGCCACCGGGCCGAGCAGCCCGTCCAGCCGGTGCCGCAGCTCCTCGGCCGCCCGCCGGGTGAAGGTGATCGCCAGGCACTGCTCCGGGAAGACGTTCAGCTCCGCGCACAGGTAGGCGATCCGGTGGGTGAGCGTCCGCGTCTTGCCGGTGCCCGGGCCGGCCACGATGAGCAGCGGACCGCCCGGCGCCGAGGCGGCCACCCGCTGCATCGCGTCGAGCCGGTCCAGCAGCCCGGTGCCGACCTCCTCCATCCCGGCGAGCATCGGCTCGAACGGCTCGTGCGGGGAGGGTGCCGGCGCGATCGGTGGCGGGGGCGGCGGGGCGGGCTTGCGCTTCGGCTCCGCCTTGGCCGCCGCCGGGCGCCGGGCCCTGGGCTTCGCCGCCGGCTCCGCGGGCTTCCGCTGCGCGGGCACGTCGAAGAGCGTGTCCTGGCCGGCGCCCCCGGTCGACGACCCCAGCTCGGCCGGGTCGAAGAGCGTGATCACTCCGTACTCGCCGTCGTAGCCGGGGACCCGGCGCACCTCGCCGCGGCGCAGCCGGCCGATGCCCTCGGCGAGCAGCTCGCCGCCGATTCGGCCGATCTCGTCCAGCGGGGTACGGGTGAGGATGTCCAGCTCCGGGCCCAGCGCGGCGATCAGCTCGTGGAGCTTCCCCTCGACCTTCTTGGAGCGGGCGCCGACCTTGTTGAGCTCGCCGAGGATCTCGGCCAGCGGCACCAGGTGGGTCACCTCCCGGGCGTGCGCCGGCCGGTGTCCCTCGGGCCGGTCGGCCAACTCCGCCACCCGGCTCAGCACGCCCACCGTCAGCGGCTTCCCGCACTCCGGGCAGCGCCCGCCGGCCTCCCGGGTGCGCTCCGGGGACCAGTTCACGCCGCAGAGCCGGTGCCCGTCGGCGTGGTACTTGCCCTCCTCCGGGAAGAACTCGATGGTGCCGGCCAGCCCGTCGCCGGTGCGCAGGGCCTCGCGGATGGCGAAATAGTCCCGCCCCGAGTCGAGGACGGTGGCCTCGCGGGCCAGCGCGGGCGGCGAGTGGGCGTCCGAGTTCGACACCAGCTGGTAGCGGTCCAGGCTGCCGACCCGCCAGTTCATCTCCGGGTCGGAGGAGAGGCCGGTCTCCACGGCGAAGATGTGCTCGGCCAGGTCGGCGTAGCAGTCGGCGATGGCGTCGAAGCCGGACTTCGAGCCGAGCGCGGAGAACCAGGGCGTCCAGATGTGCGCCGGCACCAGGTAGCCGTCCGGGCTGGCCTCCAGCGTGATCTCCAGCAGGTCGCGGGAGTCCAGCCCGAGGATCGGCCGGCCGTCCGAGCCCAGGTTGCCGATCCGCCCCAGCGCCGCGTTGAACCGGGCCACCGCGTCCAGGTCCGGCAGGTAGATGAGGTGGTGCACCTTCCGCGTCCGGTCGTCCCGCTTGTAGATCGTGGAGATCTCCACGCTGAGCATGAACCGGACCGGGTCCGCCTCCGCCGCGCTGGCCAGCCGGGGCGGCAACCGCCGGGCGATGTCCCGCTCCGCCTCCGGGCTCAGCCGGTAGAGGCCGGGCTCGGCCGGATGCAGGGTCTCGCGCAGGTGGTCGTACCAGGCGGGGTGGGTGAAGTCGCCGGTGCCGAGGACGCCGATGCCCTTGCGTCGGGCCCACCAGCCGAGGTTCGGCAGGGTCAGGTCACGGCTGCACGCGCGCGAGTACTTCGAGTGGATGTGCAGGTCCGCGACGAACGACGGGGGGCCACCGGAGGGTGCGGCGTTGAACGGAGGCACGCCGCATCCTGTCACGCCCGGTCCTCCGGCCGCCCGCCGCCACGCGTACGCGTGACCTGAGCAATGCGGTGCTGGACCGGGCGGCCCGGACGCGCTATGGGGCGCGCAGCTCGACGAGGGTCACCTGCGGCGGCGCGCCCACCCGGACCGGCGGACCCCAGAAGCCGGCGCCGTTGGTGACGTAGACCTTGGTGCCGTCCACCTCGCCCAGGCCGGAGACGACCGGCTGCTGGAGCTTCACCAGCAGGTTGAACGGCACCATCTGGCCGCCGTGGGTGTGCCCGGACAGTTGGAGGTCCACGCCGAACTTCGCCGCCTCGTGCGCGGCCACCGGCTGGTGGGCCAGCAGCACGACGGGGCGGGACGGGTCTCGGTCGCCGAGTGCGGCGGCGTAGTCGGCGGGGGCTGCCAGCCCGGTGCCGGCGGCCGTGACGTCGTTGACGCCGGCCAGGTCCAGCACGCCGCCCCGCGCCCGGATCTCCTGGCGCTCGTTCTGGAGCACCCGCAGGCCGAGCCGGTCCACCTCGCGCACCCACTCCTCCACACCGGAGTAGTACTCGTGGTTGCCGGTGACGAAGAAGCTGCCGTAGCGCGAGCGCAGGTCGCGCAGTGGTTCCGCGGCCGGGCCCAGCTCGGCCACCGAGCCGTCGACCAGGTCACCGACGACGGCAACCAGGTCGGCGTCGAGCCGGTTGATCATCGCGACGATCCGCTCGGTGTGCGCCCGGCCGCGCAGCGGCCCGAGGTGGATGTCCGAGACGGTGGCGATGCGCAGCCCGTCCATGGCGCGGGGCAGCTTGGCCAGCGGGATCCGCACCCGGTCCAGCCGGGGCGGTCCCATGGCGGTGCGTACGCCGTACCCGGTGACGCTCGCGGCGGTGAGCCCGGCGAAGATGGCGGCGCCCCGGGCCAGCAGCAACCGGCGGGACGGGTCGTGGTCCGGCGCGGCGGTCGGGGTGTCGGTGCCGGGCGGCGGATCGCCCGGACCGCCGGCCGAGGGGGCGGGTTCGCCGGCCGGCGCCTCCGACGGCCCGGCCGGCCCCACGGCCGGCGGGTCCGCGAGCGCGACGGGCGACGCCGACGCGCCGCCGGCCGGCACCCGGTCCTGCCCAGCGGCGAGGTTCCCCCGACCGGCGGTGGATCCGGCCGGGACCAGCGCCGGCTCGGAACCGGTGGCGGTGGCGGGCTCGCGGCGGCGCAGCACGAGCTTCACGACCGCCGTGGGCACCTCCAGCACCAGCAGCAGCACCAGCAGGTAGAACATCAGGGCCAGCCAGAGGTAGCCGGGCCAGGCCAGCCACTGGGCGCCGCTGCGGGTGCCCGCCATGGTGGCCGGCACCAGCAGCGCCAGCAGCAGCGCGACCAGCCCGCCGGCCTTCCGCAGGCGGCCCGGGCGGGTGGTGTCCCGCACCAGCCGCTTCCACAGGTAGAGGTGGATCAGGGCGGTGACGAGCACGGCGAAGCCCACGAACGACGCCATCGCCAACACGGGAGCCTCCCTCAGCCGCCCGCGAAGGGCGGCAGCACGTCGACCGTCGCCCCGGCCGGCAGCGGTGCTTGACGATCATGGCAGGCCATGCCGTCGACCAGGAAACTCGCCGCCTTCAGCACCACGGCCAGCCGCTCGCCGTGCCGCTCGGTCAGCTCGTCGAGGAGCGCGTCGAGCGACCGGCCGGCGGCCACGGTCTCCTCGGCGCGTCCGGCCGCGGCCCGCGCGCCGGCGAAGTAGCGGACGGTGAGTTGCACCGGTCAGCCTCCGATCGCCGACATGGGGCGGGCGGGTTGCAGGAAGGTGGGGTCGTCGATGCCGTGCCCGGCCCGCTTGCCCCACATCGCGGCACGCCAGCGGCGGGCCAGCTCCTCGTCGTCCGCCCCGGCGCGCAGTGCGCCGCGCAGGTCGGACTCCTCGGTGGCGAACAGACAGTTGCGGACCTGACCGTCGGCGGTGAGCCGGGTCCGGTCGCAGTCGCCGCAGAACGGCCGGGTCACGCTCGCGATCACGCCGACCCGGGCCGGACCACCGTCCACCAGCCAGGTCTCGGCCGGGGCGGCCCCCCGCTCGCCGGGATCGGCGGTCAACGCGAACTCGGCGCGCAGGGCGGCGAGGATCTCGTCGGCGACGACCATGGTCGACCGGTCCCAGCCGTGCTGGGCGTCCAGCGGCATCTGCTCGATGAACCGCAGCTCGTAGCCGTGGGCCAGGGCGAAGCGGAGCAGCGCGGGCGCCTCGTCGTCGTTGACCCCGCGCATCAGCACGGTGTTGATCTTCACCGGGGTCAGCCCGGCCGCCGCCGCGCCGGCCAGCCCGGCCAGCACGTCGGCGTGCCGGTCCCGACGCGTCAGGTCGGCGAACCGCGCGCGGTCCAGGGTGTCCAGCGAGACGTTGACCCGGTCCAGCCCGGCGGCGCGCAGGGTGGGCGCGAGGCGGTCCAGGCCGATGCCGTTGGTGGTCAGCGAGATGCGCGGGCGGGGCTCCAGCGCGGCCACCGCCGACACGATGCGGGGCAGGCCGGGCCGGATCAGCGGCTCGCCGCCGGTGAAGCGGACCTCGGTGACGCCGAGCCGCTGCACGGCCACCCGGATCAGCCGGACGATCTCGTCGTCGTCGAGCAGCTGCGGCCCGGCCAGCCACGGCAGCCCTTCGGCGGGCATGCAGTAGGTGCAGCGCAGGTTGCACTTGTCGGTCAGCGAGACCCGGAGGTCCCGGGCGATCCGGCCGTAGCGGTCGACGAGGACCCCGTCGGTCGTCGTCGGGGCGGCGGTCACCCGTCGACCGTAGCGCGTCCGGCGCCGCGCAGTGCGGCGCGGGCGACGGAGTCCACCGCCGACCGGTACGCGGCCCCGAACAGCGCGGTGTGCACCAGCAGCAGGTGGAGCTGGTGCAGCGGCACCCGCTCCCGCCAGCCGTCGGCCAGCGGCCACGCCTCCCGGTAGGCGGCCGTGATCCGGTCGAGGTGCGGCGGGCCGCCGAAGAGGGCGAGCTGGGCCAGGTCGGTCTCCCGGTGGCCGCCGTGCGCGGCGGGGTCCACCAGCCAGACCCGGTCGTCGATGCCCCACAGGAGGTTGCCGGGCCACAGGTCGCCGTGGATCCGGGCCGCCGGCTCGTCGCCGCCGAACTCGGCGATCCGGTCGATCAGCTCCTCGACCGGGCGGGTCTCCGCCGTGGTGAGCGCGCCGTTGTCGACCGACATCCGCAGGTAGGGCAGCAGCCGTCGCTGCGCGAACCACGCCGACCAGGGACCCGGGTCGGGCGTGTTGTCCTGCGGCAGCGCGCCGATGAACCCGGGCCACTCGGCGCCGAAGGCGGGGGCGCCGGCCCGGTGCAGCCCGGCCAGCTCCCGGCCGAACAGCTCGGCCGCCTCCGGCGTCGGCTCGCCGGGCTCGACCCAGTCGAGCGCCAGCAACTCGGGCAGCGCCACCACCACCTCCGGTACGGCGACCGTGCCGGCCTCGCGCAGCCAGCGCAGCCCGGCCGCCTCGGCGGTGAAGAAGCCCTCGGGCGCGGCCCGTTCCGCGTGCTCGGGCCAGGTCTTGGCGAAGACCGAGTGCCCGTCGTCCAGGGTGAGCCGGGACGCGGCGCAGATGTCCCCGCCGGAGACCGGGGTCTCCCGGATCCGCTGGTGGGTCAGGAAGGTCGGCAGGTGCTCCGGGTGTGCCCGCAGGTACGCCAGGTCCATGAGCGCAACGTAGCCGGTCCGCGCGGCCGGCGCGGGCCGTGCACGGCTCAGCGGCGTGCCGTTCCTCGCCCACCTGGCCCGATACTCTCCGTGTCTGTGGACAACCCGCGTGTCGTCCACAGGGCCTGTCGGGCCGGCACCCGTGCGCCGCACGCTCCCGGCATGAACTCCACGGAGCGTCCCCGCCTCGCCGTCCGCTCGCCCGCCGACCTCGTGGCCGCCGTGCCGTACCTGCTCGGCTTCCATCCCGCCGACAGCGTCGTGGTGGTGGCGGTGCGCGGCCGGCGGGTCGTCTTCGCGGCGCGGGGCGACCTGCCCGAGCCGGGCAGCGACCCGCGTCCGGCCGCGCGGCACCTGGCCGAGGTGGTGGCCCGCCAGGGCGCCGACGCCGCCACCGTGCTCGGCTACGGCCCGGCCGCCCGGGTCACCGGCGCGGTCGACGCGGTCGGCGAGGCTCTGGACCAGGCCGGGCTCGTCGTCCTCGACGCGCTCCGAGTGACCGAGGGGCGCTGGTGGTCCTACCTCTGCGCCGAGCCGGCCTGCTGCCCGCCCGAGGGCACCCCCTACGACCCGGCGGCCAGCCAGATCAGCGCGGCGGCCGTCTTCGCCGGTCAGGTCGCCCTGCCCGACCGTGCCGCGCTGGCCGCGCAGGTGGCCCCGATCGCCGGGCCGGTCCGGGTGGCCATGCGCCGTGCCACCGCCCGGGCCCACGACCGCCTGGCCGGGCTCGCCGGAGACCCTCCCGTCAGGTCCGCGGGGGTGGCGGCGGTGCGCGGCGCGTTCCGGCGGCACCGGCGCGGCGAGCGCCTGGGCGACGACGAGGTGGCCTGGTTGACCGTCCTCCTCACCCACCTCCCGGTCCGCGACCACGCCTGGTCCCGCACCGACGGCCGGAACGCCGACATCGGTCTCTGGACCGACGTGCTGCGCCGGGCCGAGCCGGAGCTGATCGCCGCCCCGGGTTGCCTCCTGGCCTTCGCCGCCTGGCGGGCCGGGCACGGCGCCCTGGCGGCGGTCGCCCTGGAACGGGTGCTCGCCGCACATCCCGGCTACCCGCTCGCCGTGCTCCTCGACGACGCGCTCCGCCGCGGGCTGTCCCCGTCCGAGCTGGACGGCTGGCCGGCGACCGCGGGCACGGTGCTGCGCCGCCGGCGGCGCCGTCCTCACCGGTGACCGGCTCAGCCGGGCACGCGCTGCGCCCCGGTGTAGACGTTCATGGTCCCGCCGCGCAGGAAGCCGACCAGCGTCATCCCGGCCTCCTCGGCCAGGTCGGCGGCGAGCGTGCTGGGCGCGGAGACCGCGGCGAGCAGCGGGACGCCGGCCATCCACGCCTTCTGGGTCAGCTCGAAGCTCGCCCGGCCGGACACCAGCAGCAGATGCCCGGCCAGCGGCAGCCGGCGTTCCCGCACGGCCCAGCCGACCACCTTGTCCACCGCGTTGTGCCGGCCGACGTCCTCGCGCAGCACCACCAGCTCACCGTCGGCGGTGAAGAGGCCGGCCGCGTGCAGGCCGCCGGTGCGGTCGAAGGCGCGCTGGGCGGCGCGCAACCGATCGGGCAGCCCGGCGAGCAGTTCGGCGGTCACCGCCAGCGGATCGTCGCGGACGGCGAACTGCGAGCGGGTCCGGACGGAGTCGATGCTCGCCTTGCCGCAGACCCCGCACGAGCTGGTGGTGTAGAAGTTCCGGGCCGGGTCGGTGACGGGCTCCGGCACTCCGGGGGCCAGCACCACGTCGACCACGTTGTAGGTGTTGGGGGTCTCCGCCCCGGCGCAGAGCTGCGCGGTGCGCACGTCGTCGGTCGACCGGATCAGCCCCTCGGTGAGCAGGAAGCCGATCGCCAGGTCCAGGTCGTCGCCGGGGGTGCGCATGGTCACCGCGAGCGGCTTGCGCCGGCCGGGGCCCGGCGGGCCCACCCGGATCTCCAGCGGCTCCTCCACGGCCAGCGTGTCCGGTCGGCGGATCCGCGCCCGCCCGTCGGCCGCCGCGTCGAGGTCGATCCGGAGCACGCCCCGCCGGTCAGTCGCCCGTCCCATGCCGCCCATCCTGCCCCGCGCCCCGGCCCACCCGCACGGCGACGCCGCCGCGGTTACCGTGGGCCGGTGACGGCGTACGCGGCGGTGGTGCTCTCGGGCGGCGCGGCCCGCCGGATGGGCGGGGTGGACAAGCCGGCCCGGCCGGTCGGCGGCCGGCCCATGCTGCACCGGGTGCTGGCGGCGGTGGCCGACGCGGGCGAGCGGATCGTGGTCGGCCCGGCCGGCCCGGTGCCCGAGGGGGTCCGGGTGACCCGCGAGGAGCCGCCCGGCGGCGGCCCGGTGGCCGGGACCGCGGCGGGGTTGGCCCTGCTCGACCCCGGCACCAGCACCGTCGCCCTGCTCGCGGCCGACCTGCCGCTGCTCACGCCTGCGGCGGTGGCCGAGCTGCGGAGCGCCCTCGACGGCTCGGCCGCCGGGGTGGCCTGCTACGTCGACGACGGGGGCCGCCGGCAGCAGCTCTGCGCGGTGTGGCGGGTGAGCGCGCTCCGCGCCGCGCTGGACCGGCTCGCCGCCCAACGGGGCGGCACGGTCGACGGGGCGCCGGTGCGCGGGCTGCTGGCCGGCACGACGGTGCGGGAGGTGTCCTGGTCCGGGTCCGGGCCGCCGCCGTGGTTCGACTGCGACACTGACGAGGACGTACGCCGGGCCGAGGAGTGGACGAGATGAGCGTGATGGACGACTGGGTCACGGCGGCCTGCGCCGAGCTGGGGCTGGACCCGGCCGAGGTGCCGGTGCCGACCGTGCTCGACCTGGCCAAGGATGTGGCGCACCAGGTGCTGCGGCCGGGAGCGCCGGTGACCGCGTACCTGCTGGGGATGGCCGTGGGGCGCGGCGCGGACCCGGCCGCGGCGGCCGCCCGGCTCGGCGCGCTGGCCGGCACGTGGCCCGTGGAGCTGGACGGGACCGCCCCCGCCGACTAGGGCCTCCCGGCCCGCTGTCCGATGCCGGTCGGGGTGATTGGGCCCCCATCGTCCGTGGGTAGGGTGGCGAGGACGGACGGAGGCGATCATGACGGCAGACCACCCCTCGGCGCCGGCTGGTGAGCCCGCCGGCGCGACGCCGGAGCAGCACGAGTCGATCCTGCTGGACGAGCCGACCACGGCCGACCTGCGGGCCAAGGTGACCGAGGCCTGGCGGGAGTTCGCTCGCGCGCTGGCCGACCGGCTGCGCGGGCTGCCCGCCGGCGCGCACCTGGAGGTCACCCTCGACCCGACCGCCTCCGGCACCGGTGACGCCGTCTACTCGGTGAGCGTGGACGCGGGCGAGGAGGGCCGCCTGTCGGCGCGGGCCGTCGGCAACGCGACCCTGCCGCAGGGCTACCGGCTGGACCGGGCCGCGGTGGCCGACATGATCGCGCTCGGCTGGTCCCCGCCCGGCGTGGTGGCGGGCTCCGGTGAGCAGTTCGGCCTGGACTGCCTCGCCGACGAGGCCACCCGGTTGTCGGCCGTGCTGTCCCGGACCCTTCGCGACGTCTACGGCGCCCCGCACCCCGCCTTCCTGGTCTACCTGGTCCACGACGCCGATGGGGAGCCGCTGCCGGAGGAACCGCTCGGCACCGCGCGCAGCGAGTTCGGCCCGGACCGCGACGTGGAGGCCGACCTCGACGAGGCGCTGGCGGCCGCGGCCGCCGCCCAGGCGGGTGAGAACGACGTGCTGGCCCTGGAGGAGCGGGTCCGCACGGTCGTCTCCACGATGCTGAAGTCCAAGGCCGACCAGGTGCAGGTCGACTCGGACGGCGACATCAACATCCGTGCCGGCTCGGCGATGGTCTTCGTGCGGGTCCGCGACAATCCGCCCCTGGTCGACGTCTTCTCGCCGGTGCTCACCGAGGTCGAGCCGACCGAGCGTCTCTACGTGAAGCTCTCCGAGCTGACCAACCGGATGCCGATCGGCCGGCTCTACTGCGCCGACGACACGGTGTGGGCCTCGATCCCGGTGTTCGGCCGCAACTTCCAGGCCACCCACCTGATGCTCGCCGTGCAGGTGATGACCGGGCTGGCCGACGAGCTGGACGACCGGTTGCACGGGGAGTTCGGCGGCAAGCGCTTCTTCGGCGAGGGGGACAAGCCGGCCCGCAGCCAGGAGCACCGCACCGGCATGTACCTCTGACGGCGGCGGCACGGCGCGGCGGCGTCAGCGGACGTCGAGGAGGGTCTTGCCGACCGTGGCCCGGGACTGGATGGCGGCGTGCGCGTCGGCGGCCCGCTCCAGCGGGAACCGCTGCCCGATCAGTGGCCGGAGCCGGCCGGCGGCCCCCTCGGCGAGCGCCTGTTCGGTGAGGGCGCGCAGCTCCTCGGGGGTGCCGCGGGGGCGGAGCAGGGTCACCCCTCGGGCGGCGGCCTCGGCCTCGGGCACGTCCGCCCAGGCGCCGCCGGCGAGCCCGAAGCTGACCATCCGACCGCCCCGGTCGAGCAGGTCGAAGGCCGACCGGGCGAGCGGCCCGCCCACCCCGTCGAAGACCACGTCCACCCCGCCGACGGCCGCCCGGACCCGGTCGGTCCAGCCCGGCTCCCGGTAGTCGACCACCGGGTCGAGGCCGCGCTCGCGCAGCAGGGCGACCTTGCGGGGGCCGCCGGCCGCGGCGACGACCCGGGTGCCGGCCGCCGTGGCGAGCTGGGTGAGCAGGCCGCCCACGCCGCCGGCCGCCGCCTCGACCAGCACCCGCTCGCCGGGCCGCAGCGCGGCCGCCCGGGCCAGCATGAGCGCGGTCCGGCCGTCCGCGAGCAGCGCCACGGCCGCGTCCAGCGGCAGCCCGTCCGGTACGGGGATCGGCGCGCCCTGGTCCACCGCCACGCGCTCGGCGTACGCGCCGGTGCCGCCGGTGGTGCTGACCACCCGCCGGCCGAGCAGGGCCGGGTCCGCGCCGGGGCCGACCGCGGTGATCGTCCCGCCGACGCCGTTGCCGGGGATCACCGGCAGGGCCGCGGTGACCGGGCCGAACCCGGTCGCCCGGAACATCGTCTCGACGAAGGTGATGTTCGCGTGCGCCACCTCGACGAGCACCTGCCCCGGGCCGGGCTCCGGATCCGGCGCCGGTCCGGGGACCAGCACCTCCGGACCGCCGAACTCCCGTAGCCACACCGCCCGCACGTCGCCTCCCGCTGTCGTTTCCGGAACGTCCCGGTCCAGTTGACGACCTGAAGTGCGGTTCAGGTCAAGGGGAGGAGGGGCCGACGCCGGGGGACTCGACCAGCCGGGAGAGGACGATGGTGCTGCGGGACGAGGTGACGAAGGACTCGGCCCGCAGCCGCTCCAGCGCTTCCTCCAGGTGCGCGATGTCGGCGGCCCGCAGGTGCACGAGGGCGTCCGCCTCACCGGAGACCGTGTACGCGCCGACCACCTCGGGATGCCGCCGGGCGGCGGCGCCGATCTGGGCGGGGGTGGTCCGGCCGGCGCAGAACAGCTCGACGAACGCCTCGGTGGTCCAGCCGACGGCGGCCGGGTCGACGACCGCGGTGAAGCCCCGGATGACCCCCGCCGATCGGAGTCGGTCGACCCGGCGCTTGACGGCGGGGGCGGAGAGTGACACCCGCGTGCCGATGTCCGCGTACGAGGCGCGGGCATCCGCCACGAGCAACGCAATGATTCGCTGGTCGACCGCGTCTATCTGCAACGTTCCGCCTCTGGGAAGCAATGGTTGTGGCTGTTACCAAAGTTGTACCGTACCTACTCTTGGTGACCGTGAACCAGCAGCGAGTCCCGCGAAAGCGGACATATCTCATGTGCTCGCCCGAGCACTTCGCGGTCGAGTACGCGATCAACCCGTGGATGGATGTGACCGCCCCGGTCGACGCCGAGCTGGCGGTCAAGCAGTGGGACCGCCTGCGCGAGACCCTGGTCGGCCTCGGCCACGAGGTGCACCTGCTCACCCCCGGGCGCGGGCTGCCGGACATGGTCTTCGCCGCCAACGGCGCGTTCGTGGTGGACGGCACGGTCTACGGCGCCCAGTTCAAGCACGAGCAGCGGGCCGCCGAGGCCGCCGCGCACCGGGCGTTCTACGAGGAGAACGGCTGGCGGTTCATCGCGCCGAGCGAGACCAACGAGGGTGAGGGTGACTTCGCCTACGTGCCGGAGGCGCACGGCGGGCTGATCCTCGCCGGCCACGGGTTCCGCACCGAGCTGGCCGCGCACGCAGAGGCGCAGGAGGCGCTCAACCGGCCGGTGGTCTCGCTGCGCCTGGTGGACCCGCGCTTCTACCACCTGGATGTGGCGCTCGCCTCGATCGACGACGAGAACATCGTCTACTACCCGGGCGCCTTCTCGGCGGCCAGCCAGAAGGTGCTCACCCAGCTCTTCCCCGACGCGGTGGTCGCGGACGACGAGGACGCCCTGGCCTTCGGCCTCAACCTGGTCAGCGACGGGCTCAACGTCGTGCTGAACAGCGAGGCGACCCGGCTGGCCGGCAAGCTCAAGGCGGCCGGCTACCACCCGGTCCCGGTCGAGCTGGCCGAGCTGAAGAAGGGCGGCGGCAGCGTGAAGTGCTGCATCGCCGAGCTGCGCCACTGACCGCACGGGAACGGGCGGTCTCCCCGAGGGGAGGCCGCCCGTTTCACGTACGCGGGGTGGATCAGCCGAGCGTCGCCAGCTCGTTGATCACGACGTTGGCGAGTATCCGGCCGTCGAGCTGGACCTGGCGCAGGTACCACTTCTGCTGCGGGGTGCGCGACTGGTTGAACTGCCAGGCGCCGCGCGGGCTGTCGATCTGGCCGATCTTGCCGAGCGCCAGGTTGACCTGCTGCGGGGTCGGGTTGTCACCGACCAGCCGGATCGCCTTGTTCAGCACCTGCGCGGCGTCGTACGAGGCCATCGCGTAGGTGGTGGGTGAGACGTTGTAGGTCTTGCGGTACGCCGAGGCGAACACCCGGTTGGCGGTGTTGTTCAGGTCGGCCGAGTAGTTCAGCGCGGTCTCGATGCCGTACTTCTCGATCAGCCCCCGCTCCTCGCCCTTCTCGCCGTCGTCGAGCTGGCCGAGCACGGTGCCCTCGGTGAGGAAGCCGGGCGCGTAGATGGGGCCCTTGTAGCCCTCGGCGTAGAGCTGCTTGACGAACTGCACGGCCTGCGCCCCGGAGTAGTGGCAGAAGACCACGTCGGGCGCGGGGCGCCGGTCCAGGGCCTTGCGGATCGAGCCCGCGTAGGCGCCCTTGCCGGGGTTGGGGTAGTCGGGGGTGAAGATCGGGTCGTCGGTCAGCCGGCGGCCACCCTGCTCGTAGCCGCGCCGGAGGCCGTCGATGACGTCCCGGCTGCTCTGGCCCTGGGTGCCGAAGATGGCGATCTGGCTGGACGCGTCCAGCTTGTCCCGCAGGTACTGCCCGAGCGCCTCGCCCGGCTCGTTCAGCACGTAGGAGGTGCGCCAGATGTAGACGACGCTCTGCAGGCTGATGGGGGAGGCGTTGGAGCCGATCAGCGGCATCCGCGCCTGCTCCACGGCGTCCCGGATGCCGAGCATCACCGCGGAGCTGACCACGCCGGTGAGCGCCAGCACGCCCTCCTTGACCAGCCGGTCGACGGCGGCCTGGCCGGTCTTGGCGGTGTCGCCCTCCTCGGCCGGCACCAGCGTCACGGGGTGGCCGCCGAGTTGCCCCTCGTTGAGGGTGAGGAACGTCTGGAACCCGTTGGTGATCTCGTCCCCGATGACCTTGTTCGGCCCACTGCCCGGGACGATCAGACCGATCTTGATCGGGCTGCCGGGCTTCGCCTCGTCGGCGGTGTCGGTTCCGGAGCCACAGCCCGCCGCCAGCCCGGTGGTACCCAGTGCGGCCAGCAGTTGTAGCGCCCGCCTGCGGTTCATCTGTGACACCGATTTCCTTCCCGATGGAGCGGCCAGGGTGCAACGCCCCCTCGGCGTTCTACCTGCTCGGCGACGCTGCGTCAATGCCCGGAAGATCATCGTGAAGCGACCGCAACGCGTCGACCACCTGCGGCCAGGCCGCCGAGTCCGGTGCGATCAGCCCGAAATGCTCGCAATTGGGCAGCTCAATCAGCGTGGCCGGGCTGCCGGCGGCCCGGGCGGCCGCCACCCAGGACCGGCTGATGGCGATCGGGACCTGCCGGTCGAGGAGGCCGTGCATGACTACTGTCCGTGGTCGTACCGGCACCAATGCCGATGGATCCGCAGCGGCGTACCGGTCCGGGAAATCGGCCGGGCCGCCGCCGAGCAGCGCGGCCACCGCGCCGGAGTCCAGATCCAGCCGGTACGCCTCGGCCAGGTCCGCGACCGGCGCCAGCGCCAGCACACCGCCGACCGTGGCCGGGGCGTGCGCGGCGACGCACAGCGCCAGGTGCCCGCCGGCCGAGTGGCCCACGACGATCGGCGGGGCGGATGCCACCAGGCCGGGCAGCGCGGCCGCGGCCAACCCGGGCAGCGCCGCCACCCCGGCCAGCACGTCGGTGAGCGTGTGCGGCCAGCCCCCGCCCGGCTGGCCGGTACGCCGGTACTCGACCTGGGCGACCGGGTGGCCGAGCGCGGCCAGCGCCGCCGCCATCGGGCCGGTGTGGGTGCGGTCGTACTCGGCCCGCCAGAAACCGCCGTGCACCACGACCACCAGCCGGCGGGGCGGCCCGTCGCCGGCCGGCCGGCGCAGGTCGGCGCACTGGTCCGGGTGGTCGCCGTAGGCGACGGTGGCGTCCGGCGGCGGGGCCGGCCGGGTCAGCACGGCGCGCGGGTCTGCGGGCATGACGGCGACGGTAGCGCGCCCCCGGCCGGGTGGTACCCGGCCCGGCAGCCGGTCCGGGCGCGTGCCCGTGGTGGCGGTGGGTAAAGATGGGTCCCATGACCGAAGCGCGCTTCGCCGGACAGGACGACGAACAGGGCAACGATGGCATCCCCGGCACCGTGGTGGTGGTCGGGCCGGACGGCCGGCCGGTCGGCACGGTGCAGACCGAGGAGGGCCAGGGTGAGGATCCGACCCGCCTGGTCGAGCAGCCCGCCAAGGTGATGCGGATCGGCAGCATGATCAAGCAGCTGCTGGAGGAGGTCAAGGCGGCGCCCCTGGACGACGCCAGCCGGAACCGGATGCGGGAGATCCACGAGCGCTCGATCGTCGAGCTGAAGGAGGGCCTCGCCCCCGAGCTGCGCGAGGAGCTGGAACGGATCTCGCTGCCCTTCACCGAGGACCAGGCGCCCAGCGAGGGCGAGCTGCGGATCGCCCACGCCCAGCTGGTCGGCTGGCTGGAGGGGCTGTTCCACGGCATCCAGGCCGCGCTGGTCGCCCAGCAGATGGCCGCCCGCGTCCAGCTGGAGCAGATGCGCTCCGGCCGGCAGGCGCTGCCCAGCGGCCCGGGCGGCGGAATGGTGCCGGGCATGCCGGGCATGCCGCAGGGCAACGAGGGCCACACCCCCGGCCAGTACCTCTGACCGGCCGGCCGCTCAGGCCACCCCGAAGACCTGTTCGAGGTACGCGGCCACACCGTCCTCCGTGTTCGCACCGGTGACCTCGTCGGCGATCGCCAGAACGGCCGGGTGGGCGTTGGCGACCGCCACCGCCCGCCCGGCCCAGGTCAGCATCGGCACGTCGTTCGGCATGTCGCCGAAGGCCAGCACGTCCCGCTCGTCGATGCCGAGGCGCGCCGCGTACCAGGCCAGGCCGGCCGCCTTGGTCACCCCGGCGGCGGAGATCTCCACCAGCCCGCTGTACGACGAGTGGGTCGCCTCGGCCAGCCCCTGCAGGGCGCCGGCCACCACCCGGACGAACACGTCCGGATCCTGCTCACCGGCCCGGGCCAGCAGCTTCACCGCCGGGGCGGCGTGCAGCTCCTCGGGTGACTCGACGGCCCGGATCGCGTCGGCGTCGGCGTCCCAGCGCAGCGGGTAGTGCGCCTCGTGCCGCATCTGCCGGCTGTCCACGATCTCCACCGCGAAGCTCACGTCGGGCACCTCGGCCCGGAGCCGCCGGGCCACCTCGGCCAGCAGCTCGGGGGCGAGCGGATCGGCGCGGAGCACCTCGTCGGTGACCGGGTCGTACACCACCGCGCCGTTCGCGCAGATCGCCGGCAGCGGCTCGGCGAGCTGGTCGTACACGAGCTGGAGCCAGCGGATGGGGCGGCCGGTGACCAGCACGACCGGCGTGCCCGCCGCGGAGATCCGGGCCAGCACCTCCGCGGTGCGCGGGCTGAGCGTCCGGTCGTCCCGGAGCAGCGTGCCGTCGATGTCCGTCGCGACGAGCCGAGGTGCCTCTCCCATCACCGGGAGAGTAGTCGGTCCAGGTAGACCGCGACGCCGTCGTCGTCGTTGCGCAGGGTGATCTCGTCGGCCGCGGCCCGGACCTCCGGGTGCGCGTTGGCCACCGCCACGCGGCCCCAGCCGGCCCACGCGAACATCGGCAGGTCGTTCGGCTGGTCGCCGAAGACCAGCACCTCGGCCGGGTCGACGCCGAGCCGCTCGGCGACCACGCTGAGCCCGGTGGACTTGTCCACCCCGGGCGGACAGATCTCGACGAAGCCGAGCCCGGCCTGGGTGAGCGTGGCCAGCTGGGCCGGGACGATCCGGCGGGCCGCCGCCAGCAGCTCGTCCACGTGGTGGTCGGCGGTCCGCGCGAACGCCTTGAGCACGTCGCCCGAGAGGCATTCCGCGCGGCTGCGCGCCTCGAACCGGTCCTGGTAGGGCCAGCTCGGGTGGTAGTCGCCCCACAGCGGCGCGTCGGGCTCGTCCGACGCCTCCACCATGACGGTGAGCGGACCGACGGCGGCCTCCAGGTCGGCCAGGATCCGGGCCAGCACGCTGCCCGACAGCCGCTCGTCGCGCAGCACCAGCGGCCCTGCCGGGTCGCTCTGGTCGACCACCCGGCCCCCGCCGGCCATCACGAGGAAGTCGGCGGCACGGATGTCGTTGCGGGTCAGCTCGGTCAGGCGCGGTCCCCGACCGGTGGCGCCGACCACCGGGATCCCCGCGGCCCGCACCCGGTCGAGCACCTCGTGGGTGTACGCCGAGACGGTCTCGTCGCTGCGGACGAGCGTGCCGTCGAGGTCGGTGGCGATCAGCTTGGGCAGGCCCGGGCGGGTCATGGTTCCTCCTTCGCCCGCCGCCGTCGCGTCGGCCGTCCAGGTCCTCGGTGCCGCGGCCACCGGACGGCGGGCAGCAACCGTATCTCGCGGAACGGGTCGCAACCATGGCTTTTCGGCGAATCGGACACCAACCCGCGGCGGCCGTCCGGTGTCCCCCACGGCTCGCCCCGCCAGGGCTCCCGCCGGGCGGTTCGGGTCGGGGAACGGCCTGGTCGCCGCCCCGTCAGCCGGGCGGTTCGGGCCGCGCGAAGGGCGTGGTGGGCTGCACGCTCAGGTCGGCCGGGGCCGGCGGCAGCTCGTCCTCGGTCGCCCGGCGCCGGCCGCGGCCGGACCAGCCGTCCGGCTCCCCGTCGGCCGGCTCACCCCGGCGCTCGTCCACCCGGCCGGCCGGCGCGGCGGCGGCCCGGCCGGACAGGTGCAGCGCGGCGGCCAGCAGCACGGTGGCGAGGAAGGCGGTGACCAGGCCGCGCCCGTGCTCCACCTGCAACCGCTGCTCGATGGGGAAGAAGAAGGCGCGCCGGGCCAGCTCCTCAAGCGAGGCGGCGGTCGCGACCAGCACGGCGAGCAGGGCCGCCGCGAGGCCGAGACCGGCGAGCCGGGCGTGCTGCCGGACCGCCGGCGCGCCGCGCAGCGCCAGCGCCACGGCGACCGCCAGGCCGAGCAGTCCCACCAGGTACGCGACACCGAAGCCGCCCACCTGCGCCGCACCGCTCGGCAGCCGGACCGTGGTGCTCCCGTCCGGGCCCTCGTCGGGCACGGTCATCACCAGCCACTCGCCGATCAGCGACGCGACCGCGGCCACCGCGCCGAGACCGGCGAGCACCGGCGGGAGGCGGTGGTCCCGGCCCAGGCCGGCGAGCGAGCGCCCGACGCGGCCGGGCGAAGCCGGTTCGGCGTCGCCCCACTCCACGACGGTCGTGTCGTCGGACCGGTTGTCCTGCCTGGGGATGGGGGGATCCTGGGACATCGGCCACCTTCCCGTACGCGGGCCTGCCCCGAATCATGACACGGCCGGCGCGTGATGACGGGGACCACAAGGGGCACAGGCCGGTGCGGGGGCGGCCGGTTTCCGTTAGCGTCGGTGCCATGCCTATCCGTACCGCTTCCGCTCGCTGGCAGGGCAACCTCACCGAGGGGTCCGGCACCGTCCACACCGGCAAGGGCGGCCTGACCGGCAACTACTCCTTCAAGTCCCGCTTCGAGGAGGGCGAGGGCACCAACCCCGAGGAGCTGATCGGCGCCGCGCACGCCAGCTGCTTCTCGATGGCCCTCTCCAAGCAGCTCGCCGACGCGGGCGCCACCGACACCTCGGTGGAGACCACCGCCAAGGTGCACTTCGACAAGACCGACGCGGGCATGACCGTGACCCGGATCGACCTGGAGACCGTCGGCCAGGTCCCGGGCCTGGACGAGGCCGAGTTCACCAAGCTGGCCGAGGCGGCCAAGGAGAACTGCCCGATCTCCCGGCTGCTCTCCCCGGGCGCGCAGATCACGCTGAACGCCCGCCTGGGCTGACCGCGCCCGGCACGGCAGGGGTGCCCCGGCGGGCGCCCTTGCCGTGCCGTGCGCCGATCGTGAAGGGGTGGCCGGGCCGCGTGGCGGTGCAGATGAGCCGGGAGCGGTTCGAGGAGCTCGTCGGCGAGGCGCTCGACGAGGTGCCCGAGGAGCTGCTCGGGCTGATGAGCAACGTGGTCATCCTGGTCGAGGACAACCCGCCGCCGGGCGAGGACCTGCTCGGGCTCTACGAGGGGCACGCGCTCACCGAGCGGGGCTGGGACTACGCCGGCGTGCTGCCGGACCGCATCCTCATCTTCCGCAACCCCATCCTGGGGATCTGCGACACCGAGGACGACGTCGTGGAGGAGGTCGCCGTGACGGTGGTGCACGAGATCGCCCACCACTTCGGCATCGACGACGAGCGCCTGCACGCCCTCGGCTGGGGCTGACCGGGCCCGCGGCGCGCCCCGCTCGGCCGATCCCCGCTGTTGCGCGGGTCCCCTAACCTCCGGTGCAGGCACATCCCGATGCAGGAGGAAACCCATGCGCAGCGCGCTGTTCTCCGCGGAGAACCTTGAGAAGGAGTCCCAGCAGCCGGGCATGCGGCTGCAGAACTCCAAGATGCTGAAGATCGAGCTGAACGGCGAGGCCATGGCCCGCGTCGGGTCCATGGTCGCGTACCAGGGTCAGGTGCAGTTCCAGGCGCTCGGCTCCGGCGGCATCGGCAAGTTCATCAAGCAGCGGCTCACCGGTGAGGGCGTGCCGCTGATGAAGCTCTCCGGGCGCGGCGACGTCTTCCTCGCCGAGCTGGCCAAGGACGTGCACATCATCGACCTGGAGCCCGGCGACGCGCTGTCGATCAACGGTTCCAGCGTGCTGGCCTTCGACTCGACGCTCCAGTACGACATCAAGATGGTCGGCGGCGCCGGGATGGCGTCCTCGTCCGGCCTGTTCAACTGCGTCTTCACCGGCCACGGCCGGATCGCGATCACCACGAAGGGCACCCCGGTCGTGCTCAACGTCGACGCCCCGACCTACGTCGACCCGCAGGCCGCGGTCTGCTGGTCGGCCAACCTCCAGACCGGCTACCACCGGGCCGAGCAGCTCGGCCTGGGCACGCTGCTCGGCCGGAGCACCGGCGAGGCGTTCACGATGAGCTTCGCCGGTCAGGGCTTCGTCGTGGTCCAGCCCTCCGAGGAGCCTCCGGTGCAGGGCAGCGGCGCCCAGCAGCAGCAGGGCGGCCTGCTCGGCGGCCTGCTGCAGTGACCGCCCGGTGCGCGGGGCGCCCCCTCCGGGCGCCCCGGCACCGTCAGTTCAGCTCGCCCGCGCGCAGCCGGGACAGCCAGGCCGCCGCGTCCGCGTAGTCGCTGTCGGAGAGGCCGGCCGGCGCGGGGACCGGCCGGTCGCCCGCCGCCGGGTTCCAGCGGTGCCGGGGGTACGACCCCAGGAAGCGCACGTCCGCACAGACCCGCCGCAGCCCCTGCAACGCCTCGCCGAGGCGCACGTCGGCCACGTGGCCGGTGCAATCGAGGAAGAACACGTACCGGCCGAGCGCCTCGCCGGTGGGGCGGGACTCGATCCGGGTGAGGTTCACCCCGCGGGTGGCCAGCTCCGTGAGCACCGACAGCAGCGCGCCGACCCGGTCGTGCGCGATGTAGACCGCCAGCGAGGTCACGTCGTCGCCGGTCGGGGGCGGGGGCGGGCCGGGGCGGGAGACCAGCGCGAACCGGGTCACCGCGTCCGGGTGGTCGGCGATCTTGTCGGCGAGCAGGGCCAGCCGGTGCCGGGTGGCGCCGATCGGGGCGCAGATGGCGGCGTCGTACTCGCCGTTCGCCGCACCCGCCGCGGCGGCGCCGTTGGAGAGCACGTCGACCACCGTGGCGTCGGGCAGGTGGTCGCGCAGCCAGCCCCGGCACTGGGTGGACGCCTGCGGGTGGGCCGCCACGGTGCGCACGTCGGCCAGCGCGATCCCGGAGCGGGCGGCGAGGACGAACTCCACCGGCAGGATCACCTCGCGGGTGATCACCAGGGGTTCCCCCTCGGCCAGCTCGTCCAGGGTCACCCCGACCGCGCCGCCGATCGAGTTCTCCATGGGCACCAGCGCCGCGTCGGCCTCGCCCGCCCGTACGGCGTCGAGCGCCTCGCCCACGCTGCGCGCCGGCGTCCGGCCACCGCGCTCGGCGGCGGGGACGGTGCGCAGCGCCTGCTCGGCGAAGGTGCCCTCGGGACCCAGGTAGACGAAGCGGGTCGGCGGTGTTCCCGGCATGTCGCCCAGACTACGCACCCGGGGTGCCGTCGCAGGCCAGGGTCCGGATGCCGGGCGGGCCGGCGGCGCGTACCTCCACGCCGCACACGTCCGTGCCGGCGGTGACGAGTTCCAGCGTGCTGGGCCGGCCCCTCGTGACCACCTGGAGTTCCTCGTGTCCGCTCACCGCCAGCACGGTGTACTGCCAGCCCTCCGCGCAGAGCGGTCCCGTCCGCACCGTGACCCGGACGTCGCGGGGCAGCACCCGGGCCGAACCGCGCAGCAGGGCGACCACCCGGTCGCCGGACGGGCCGGACCGGCAGGGCGTGGCGGTCGGGTCCGGGGTCGGCGCCGTGCGGGCCGGCCCGGTCGGGGTCACGGGCGCGGTCGGCGTCGCGCTCGCGGTGGGGGTGGCGGAGGCCGTCGGAGCGGTGGTCGCGGAGGCGGCCGGATCAGTCAGCTCGGGCGGCGCGCCGCAGCCGGCGAGGGCGAGCAGGGCGGCCAGCACCACCGGGAGTCGCCGGCGGGCGGGGTGGGGCGGGGTGCAGGGCACGGTGCGATCCTCGGCATCGACGGATGTCGTCATGGCCGGACGGCCGAGCCCATCGTAGGAGGATCACCCGGGCGGGTGAAGTCACGTCTGGACCCGGTGGCCGGCCCGCTCCAGCGCGCCCGTCGCCTCGACCAGCCGCACGGCGGGCACCAGCAGGTGGTCGGTGTCGTACGTGGAGAAGGCCACCACGTTGACCCGGGCCCGGGCGAGCGGGTCGACCAGCGCGGCGAGGGTGCCGGTGACCGCCGCGTCGAGCGGGCCGACCAGCCGCAGGCAGCGCCATTCGGTCTCCACGTCCGCCCCGGCGGGGGCCCGCTCGGCGGGGCAGATCACCGAGACGCCGTCGGCGGTCCAGCTCACCGTCACCACGTCGCGGTCGCCCAGCTCGCCCCAGAGGTGTGGGGTCAGCACGGCGCCGGCCGGCAGGCGGCACACCGCGTACGCGCCCGGCAACAGAGCGACATCGAGCATGAGGGCACCCTACGGCCTCGGTGTGGCTGTGCCCCAGCACCGCCCGGTGCGGCGCTCGCCACACGTCCTCGCAGGTCAGACCGCCGAGAAGAAGGTGAGCGAGCCGGCCACCTGGCCGTCGGTGAGCACCGGTGTGGAGATGGCGTCGACCGTCGTGCCGGCGTCGGAGCCGGGCCCCTGGACCCGGAGCAGCCCCCGGGCCAGCCGGCCGGAGTGCAGCGCCAGCAGTGGCGGGATCTTGTCGGTCTCCTGCTCGGTCAGCTCGCTCGGGCTGGCGGTGAAGTCGACCAGGCGCAGGCCGCCCTCCAGCAGCGGCCGGCCGATCACGTCCTCCGGGGCGCCGAGGCAGAGCAGGTCGCAGCCGGACGAGGAGATCGCCACCACGGTGGTGTCGGCGTCGATCAGCAGGCACGGCTCGGCGGCGTGGGAGACCATGCCGGACCACCGCCCGACGTTGTCGGACTCCTGCTCGGTCGGTGTCCCCGCCGGGGGCACGAACACTTCCGAGAGCGAGAGTTCGACGTGGGCCACCGCGCCTCCTATGTACACCGACGGTCTGTCCACGCTAGCCGGTCGTCACGACGACCGCCCGCCCCGTGCGGCGTCTCCGGTGGCCGGAGCCGCGCGGGGGTCCGGGGGCTCGGCGGGGACCGGGGGACAGGTGTCGGTGCGACGGTGCCCGGTGTCGGGCGGCCGGCGACGGCGCGGGCCGACGGGACCACCGGGGCGGACCCGTGGACCGCGTGGCGTCGCCGCAGACGTTACCGGCGGGCGGCCCGCTTGTCAGCGGCCGTTCGGCCCTCGTCGTACCACCGGTAGTCGGCCGCTGGACGGTACGTGCCGTTGAGCCACGTCGACGGGGCCTGGGCGACCCGGGAGAGCTTCTCGGCGGTGGCCGGGCTGATCCGGTTGCCACCGGCCACGAGCAGGCGGTCCAGCTCCCGGTGGGTGGCCATGAGGCAGTCCTTGGGCAGGCCGTAGACGCTGATGACCCCGGAGCCGACGAAGGTCAGCACCGGGGTCACCGGGATCGGCAGGCCGACGGCGTCGGAGAGGGCCTTGCTGGCCCGCTTGGCGTCGCGGCGCGCCTCGGCCACATAGGGCGGACGCTTGCCGTTGATCTGCACGACGTCGCCGGCGACGAGCACCCGGGCCCGGCCGTGGTCGGCGACGGTGACCGCGAAGAGCCCGCTGGGCCCGATGGCGAGGAACCCGGCCCGCTCGTCCCGGGTGCGGTCGAGCAGGATGTCCGCGGCGTCGGTGCGGGGCCACTCGATGACGTGCCAGGCGGGGCCGAGGTGGTCGAGTTGACCGAGGGCCCGGGCCCCGGCCGCCTCCAACCGGCGGGCTCCCCGCTCGGCCCGCCGGCGGCGGGCCCACTCCAGCGGAGTCGGTCGGGCCGGTTCGAGCACCGAGGTGGTCTCGACCCGGGGGTGCGGCACCGAGACGGGCGGCAGTGCCCGGCTCGGTACGGCTCGGCGAGCGGGAAAGACAGTCATCGCGACCTCCGGCAAAAGGTCTCTCGAAGTTATGTCTCCACTACCCTACGTTGCGCACCCCGGTGCTCGGCAAGTTGGAGCGCCGGAATGAGTGCGGATGAATGCCATATTCATTCACACTTCTTTTCTCGGATGGTGCGGAAGCCTGTCCTAGGCTGCGAAGGTGACCCACTACGTGGACAGCGAGGTCGGTCGCCTCGGCACGGTGCTGCTGCACCGCCCGGGGCCGGAACTCGCCCGCCTCACCCCACGCAACAACGACTCCTTGCTCTTCGACGCTATCCCATGGGTGGGCCGGGCGCAGGAGGAGCACGACGCCTTCGCGGCCGCCCTGCGGTCCCGCGGGGTCGAGGTGCTCTACCTGGCCACCCTGCTGGCCGAGACCCTCGCCGTGCCGGACGCGCGGGCCGAGCTGACCGAGCTGGTGCTCCGCTCACCCCGGCTGGGCGACACCCTGCGCCGCCGGGTGGCCGACCACCTGGCGTACCTCGATCCGGCCGCGCTGGCCGACGTGTTCATCGCCGGGCTCGCCCACGAGGAGCTGCGGATCGGCCCGGACCGTCCCGGCGGTCTGGTCTGGACGCTGATGGACCGGCACGACTTCATCGTCGACCCGCTGCCCAACCTGCTCTTCACCCGCGACTCGTCGCTCTGGATCGGGGACCGGGTCGGGGTGACCAGCCTGGCCATGCCGGCCCGCCGGCGGGAGACCACGCTGACCAACGCGATCTACCGCTACCACCCGCGGTTCGTCGGCACCGAGTTCGTCTACCACCCGGAGCTGGAGCACCTGGAGGGCGGCGACGTGCTGCTGCTCGCGCCGGGGGTGCTCGCCGTGGGCGTGGGCGAGCGGACCACGCCGGCCGGGGCGGAGCGGCTGGGCCGGCAGGTCTTCGCCGCCGGGCTGGCGCACACCATCCTGGTGGTGCCGATCGCCCAGGAGCGGGCCACCATGCACCTCGACACGGTCTGCACGATGGTCGACGTCGACGCCGTGCTGATGTACCCGAACATCGCCAGCGAGCTCTCCGCGTACACGGTCATCGCCGGCGCGGACGGCGAGGACCCGCGGGTCGACGGCCCGGCGCCGTTCCTGCGGGCCGCCGCCGACGCCATGGACCTCGACCAGCTCCGGGTGATCGACACCGGGCTGGACCCGGTCACCGCGGAACGGGAGCAGTGGGACGACGGCAACAACACCCTCGCGCTCGCCCCCCGGCTCTGCGTGGGCTACGAGCGGAACGTGGAGACCAACGCCCAGCTCGAACGGGCCGGCATCGAGGTGATCGCCATCGCCGGGTCCGAGCTGGGCTCCGGGCGGGGCGGCCCCCGCTGCATGTCCTGCCCGCTGGTCCGCGAGCCACTGAGCCTCAGCGCAGGGTGAGCTGGCGGCCGAGCAGGCCCTGGCGGGCCCGGCGTCCGGCCGCGTCCAGCGGCTCCCGCTCCTCCAGCGCCTCGGCGTACCGCTTGGCGAACCCGGTCACCGGCTCCTCCCAGTCGGTGGCCGGGACGTCCTCGGGCAGGTCCCAGACCGGCACGAGGCGGCCGTGTGCCCGGAACATGCCGGCGAAGCGGGTGTCGTCGCCGAGGGTCAGCGTGCCGGCCACGCTCAGCCGGGACAGGGCGTCCAGCGCCACGTCCTCGTCGTCCGGCAGCACCCAGCGCACGTGCGCCTTCTCCGGCACCTGGCACCAGTACGCGGCCCGCGCCGCGGCCAGCTTCACGGTCGGGTAGATCGCCGCGTTGGCCCGCTCCAGGGACGCCTGCACGTTCGGGTCGTCGGCGGCGCCCGGGTCGAGCCAGAACTCGAAGCCGTCGTGCATGCTGATCTCCAGCGGCCCGTCCACCAGGATGTCCTGGAGGCGGGGGCCCGGCCCGGGCAGCGGCGGCACGCTCACCTGACCGCCCGGCTCGGTCCGCAGCGCGCAGAGCAGCGCGTCGGCCAGGTCCCGTGAGACGTCGCCGGACTGCTGGTGGCGCTGGAGGCCGATGAAGACCCGCCCGTCCGGCTTGGTCATCGCCGGGGCGGCCATCGGCAGCACGGTGGCCAGGGTGACCGGCCGGTCGCCGTACTCCTCGACCAGCTCGGGGGTCAGCCGCAGCGGAGCCGAGGCGGCCGGGACCAGCTCGCGCAGGGCGATCCACTCCGGCTCGTCGACCAGGCCCTCGAACGGTCGGGGCACGAAGACGTCGCGCACCTTCTCCCGCTTCGGGGTGGCTTCGGCGGCCCGCTGGCTCTTTCGACGCTTGCTCACGGCGAGACAGCCTAGATGCCGGAGCGGACGGCCGTGGGCCGGACCCGCCTGCCCGGTCGCCTCAACCGGCCACGACCAGGTCCGGCCGGGTCGAGCCGGTCGGGTCGAACTCGGCCCACACGCTCTGCCCGAGGCCGTCCCGCTCGACGCCCCAGCGGCTGGCCAGCCCGGAGACGATGTGCAGGCCGCGCCCGTCGACGGCGTCCGGGGTCGCGATCCGCATGAGCGGGCCTGAGGCGGAGCCGCCGTCGGTCACCCGGAGCTGGACGGTCTGCCCGCCGGCCGCCGACCGCAGCCGCCAGGCCACCCGGACCACGCCCCCGGGCAGCGGGTCGGCGTGCCGCACGGCGTTGCCGACCAGCTCGGCGAGGACGGCCACCAGGTCGGCCAGCAGGGTCGGGGGTACGACGTCGGCCAGCTCGTCGGCGAGCCGGTGCCGGGCCAGGCGCGCGCCGGTGGCGTGGTGGGGCACCACCACGCACCATGATCGTTCGGCCGAACCCGTCCCCACCGTCGTTCCTTCCCCACCCCTGCGCGGGCCGGGGTTCACCCCCGCGGCAGCCGCACCTCTGCGACGGTACCCCCACCGGCTCTCGGTCGTAGGGATACCCATCCATTCTGCTGTTCAACGATCTGCCGGACGAGATAGAGCCCCAGTCCGGCCCCCGGGTAGCGGCGCCGGTCGCCGGACTCCCCCTGCCAGAACCGGTCGAACGCCCGCTCCACGTGCTCCGGCCGGATGCCGATGCCCCGGTCGGCGACCCGGAAGGAGACGGTGCGTTCGTTCGCCTCGGCGCAGACCTCGATGGGGGTGTCCGGCAGCGAGTACTTGCCGGCGTTGGTGCTCAGCTCGGTGAGCACGGTGGTCAGGCTGTGCCGGTCGCCGAGGGCCTTGGGCAGGTCGGCCGGCAGGTCGAGGACCACCCGGTGCCGGACGTCCGCCGGCAGGTCGGGCACCGCCGCGCGCAGCGCGTCGGCCAGGTCGAACGGGGCGGCCGGCTCGCCGCCGGGGCGGTTCTCGGTGGCGGCGGTGAGCAGCCGGTCGACCAGCCGGGCCAGCTCGTTGGCGCGCTGCCCGATGATCCGGGCGGCCTGCCGCCGGTCGTCGTCGCTGAGCGACTCCCAGTGGTCGGTGAGGGTGTCCGCGTACCCCTTGATCACGGTGACCGGAGTGCGCAGCTCGTGGCTGGTCACCGCGACGAAGAGGTCCCGGTCGTTGTCGCGCCGCTGCTGGTCGGTGATGTCGCGGAAGGTGACCACCCGCAGCGTGCCCGGCCCGGGCAGCTCGCCGGACGTGATCCGCAGCCAGCGGCCGTCCGGCAGCCGGTGGTCGAGGACCTGCCCGGACGGGGGGAGGGGGAACGGCAGCGGCTGGTTGAGCGCGTCACCGGCCGGCCGTCCGGTCACCTGGGCGGCGGCCGGGTTCCAGAGCCGTACGTGGTGCTCGCGGTCCACCACCGCCAGGCCGTCGGCGAGCGCCGCCACCACCGGGCCGTCGCCGTGCACGGGCAGGCCGGTCTGGTCGCCGTACATGTGGGCGATGCAGGCGGCCACGTAGCCGACCACGGCGCGCTGGGCGGCGTCCAGCGACCCGCCGTCCGGGTAGAGGGCGTGCAGGCTGCCCACGGTCAGCCCGCCGATCTCGGCGCGCGCCAGGATCATCCGGCGCAGCCCGCGCGCGGCGACCTCGTCGGCGAGCGCGCCGGGGATCGCGTCGACCCGGACCTCGCGCACCGGCGGGCCGGAGAGCAGGCAGACGGTGGCCGGGTCGGTGGCCGGCAGCGGGCGGCCGGTGACGAACTCGGCGCTGCCGGTCGCCGCGATCACCCGGCCGCCGGTGGGGGCGAACTCCACGAACACCAGGCCGGCCGCGCCGATGGCGGGCTCCACCTCGCCGAGCAGCCGGGTGAGCACGGCCAGGCCGGACTCCCCCGAATTGATCATCTTGATCACGCTGGTGTGGCCGGCGATGAGGGCGGTGAAGTCAATTCGCTCCGGCATGTCCCGAGTGTGCCCCGCCGCCCGGTGCGGGGACACCCCCGGCCGGGCGACCGCCCACCGGTCGGACCGGCCGGCCTCACCGGCCCAACCGGGCCAACGTCCGGGCCGGGCGGTCGGTGATCACCCCGTCGACACCGGCGGCCAGCACCAGCTCCAGGTCCTCCGGCTCGTTCACCGTCCAGACGTAGACCTGGTTGCCGGCGGCGCGCAGCGCGGGGACGAGCTGGGGGCGGGCCCGCACCAGGCCGATCCCCGGCCCGGCGATCCGGGTGCCGAACGGCAGCCGGCCCAGCCGCAGCCAGCGCGGCAGGACCTCCAGCAGCAGCACCGTGGGCAGCGCGGGCGCGAGGTCGCGGATCCGGCGTACGGCGAGCGGGGAGAAGGACATCACGGTGACCGTGACCGGGTCGTCCGGACCGGGCTCGGCCAGCCCGTAGCGGCGCAGGACGGTGACCAGGCGGCGCTCGACGTCCCGGCCGTAGCGGGACGGGTGCTTGGTCTCGATCAGCAGCCGGACCGGCCGGCCGGCGGCCAGCACCGCGTCGAGCAACCGCTCCAGCGTGAGCAGCCGGGTGTGTGTCTCGTCGAGCTGTTCGTCCCCGTCTGCCGGCACCCCGCCGGGGTGCCAGGAGCCGAAGTCGAGCGCTTCCAGCTCGGCGAGTGTCCGCGCGCTGACCAGCCCGTGACCGTTGCTGGTCCGGTCCAGCCGCCGGTCGTGGACGCAGACCAGGTGCCCGTCCCGGGTGAGCCGGACGTCGCATTCCAGCCCGTCGGCGCCCTCGTCGAGGGCGCGCAGGTAGGCGGCGAGGGTGTGCTCCGGCAGGTCGTACGACGCGCCGCGGTGTGCGAAGACCAGGGGGACGGTCATGGCGGCGTCGCCTCAGGCGACCCGGCCCGGTTGCCCGTCGTCGGTGACCACGGGGCGGCCCGCGGCGGCCCAGTCGCCCATCCCGCCCTCGACGTTGCGCACCTGGTCCCAGCCGTTGCGCATGAGGTAGGCGACCACCTGCGCGGACCGCCCGCCGGAGCGGCAGATCACGGCCACCTCGCGGTCGTCCGGCACTTCGGCGATCCGGGCGGGCAGCTCGGTCATCGGCAGGTGGTGGGCGGCCGGCGCGTGGCCGGCGGCCCACTCGTCGTCCTCCCGGACGTCGAGCAGGTAGACGTCGTCGGGCACGGCCGACGCGGGCACGGTGGGAACCTGTGGTCCGAACACGGCTACCAAGCCTAGACGGCCCGTCCGGTCAGAGGCGGTTGACCCAGCGGGGATTGGCGGCGGCCCACTCCGGCATCCGGGTGCCGCGCAGCGCGTCGAAGAGCCCGCCGCCGCCGTTGGCCAGCACCACGTAGGAGACCTGGTCGATGGTCTGCGGGTAGGAGGGCACCTGGACGCCGTGCAGGGCGTCCGCGGGCAGCCCGCGGAGCGCGAGGAGCAGGTCCTCCAGGGGTACGCCGTTGCTGTCCAGGGTCAGCGCCCCGCCGACCGCCCGGAGCACCCGGTCCAGCTTCACCGGGTCGCTGCGCAGGTGGGTCTCGCCGGCCCGGTCCAGCACCGCCCGGAGCATCTGCTGCTGGTGCCGCTGCCGGTCGTAGTCGCCGCCGGGCAGGTCGTAGCGCTGCCGCACGTAGTCCAGCGTCCGGGCGCCGTCCATCTGCTGGCAGCCGGTGTCGAACTGGGTCTTCGTGTGGATCGACCGGACCGGGGTGTCGACGCACATCCGGATGCCGCCGAGCAGGTCGATGACCTGCTTGAAGCCGGAGAAGTCGATCAGGGCGGCGCCGTCGAAGCGGATCCCGGTGAGCCGGGCGATGGTGGCGCTGAGCAGCCGGGCCCCGGCCTCGCCACCGCCGCCGTGCTCGTACGCCGCGTTGACCTTGTCCTGGCCGCCGCCGAAGCCGGGCGCCGCCGGGATGGCGACCAGCAGGTCGCGCGGGACGGAGATCAGGTACGCCTGCCGGAGCCCGGCCGGCACGTGCACGATCAGGATGCTGTCGGAGCGCTGGTCCTCGGGGTTGGCGCCCGGCCGGTGGTCGGACCCGATCAGCAGGTAGTTGAGCGGGCCGGAGAGGTCGGTACGGGACTGCCGGGCCGCCGCGTCGAGCAGCTGCTGCTTGGTGACGGTGCGGTCGTACCGGTTGGTGAGCCAGTGCAGCCCCGCCACGCCGAGGGTGGCGAGCAGGAGCAGGGCGAGACCGGCGCCGAGCAGGAACCGGGGCCAGCGGGCGGGTCGACCCCGCCCGCGTGCGTTCCGTGCTGGCCTGGACGTGACAGTCCCCCCGTAGCCGCGACATGAGACCCGCTCACGTCAGGCTACGGGGGGAAGGTCCGGGCGGTGCCGCTTTCGCGCGGCTACCGGCCGGTCACCAGGTCATTTGCGGGTGGACAGGACGGACGGGTTCGACACCACGAAGTCCGCGAGCTTGTCGTTCTTCACCGCCGTGAACATGTCCATGGTCGTCTCGTTGAACTTCTCCCGGCCGTTGCCGGCGGTGCTGTAGGTGCCGCCGTTGGTCCGGAGAGTGACCAGGTCGTTCCCGTTGACGCCCTTGAGGGTGTAGATGAAGTTGGCGATCGGCACGCCGTTGGTGTCCAGGATGAAGGCCTTGCCGGCCGCCTTGATCAGCGCGTTCAGCTTGAGCGGGTTGGTCAGCATGCCCTTGTCGGTGGCCTTCTTCGCCATCGCCTTGATCAGCTGCTGCTGGTTCTGCTGCCGGTCGTAGTCGCTGTTCGGCAGGCCGTAGCGCTGGCGGGAGTAGTCGAGGGCCTCCCAGCCCTCCATCTCCTTGCAGCCCTTCTTGTGCACCACCGGCTTGTAGGGCTTGCCGGTCTTCCTCGCGTCGGCGTTCCACATCGGTTTGCCGTCGACCATCGACATGTGGTGCGACGGGACCTCGTGGCTCACGCAGATCCGGACGGTGCCGAGCGCGTCGATGATCTTCTTGAAGCCACCGAAGTTGATGATCGCCGCGCCGTCGAAGCTGATCCCGGTCATCTGCTTGATGGTCTTGGCCATCAACTGGGCGCCACCCTCCCAGCCGCCACCGTTCTGCGCGCCGTGGAAGAACGCCGCATTGATCTTGTCGGTGCCGCCCTTGTAGCCGCTCTTGGCGAAGGCCGGGATGTTGGCCTCGGTGTCCCGGGGGATCGAGATCAGGTAGGCCTGGTCGTGGGTGGCCGGGATGTGCAGGACGATGATGGTGTCCGACCGGACGTTGTCGTCGGCCCAGCGCTCCCGGGCGTCGACGCCGAGCAGCAGCATGTCGATGGGGCCTTCGAGGCTGTTGCCGCCCTCGGCGTCGGTCTTGCCCGCCTCACCGAGCAGGTTGCCCTGGTCGATGCTGCTGGTCGCCTGGCCGATCACCGCCTTGCTGCCGACGATCGCGACGCCGCTGGTCATCATCAGCACGGCACCGAAGATCACCGTCAGCTTGGCCCAGAACGGGTCCTTGCGCTTGGTGCGCTTCTTTCCACCGCCGGGCCCGCGACCGCCATGGCCGGGCTGCGTGGGGATGATCGGGGGAACCCGCCCGGGCGAACCGGGCTCCAGTGACTGAGGGCGACGGCTGGTCTGGACCGGCATGCGTGCTCCAGCTCGGTGATCGGGGGCGGGACCACTGTACGTATCTGTTCCCGTTCTCGCGACCTCATGCGAGGGCTATTCCCGTCAATCTCGGCCAATGGCTCGGGGTTGTGACCGAACGGCCAATTGAAAAGATCCGGTCGGCGGTTGGCCCACCGTGGGAAGAGCCTTGACCGCCGACCGGATGCGTTGCCTCGCGGGGGCGGCGTCAGCCGCCGCTCCCGTCACTGTCGGTCTTCTGGTTGGCCTTCACCCAGTCGGCCATCGTGTCCGCCGCGATGGCCTTGTACATCGCCAGCGCCTTCTCCCGGTCGGAGACCACCACCGACTGGCCGTCGACGGTCTGGCCGCCCAGGTTCGGGCTGGTGAGGAAGGTCAGGTTCTCCCCCCGCAGGTTCCGGAACTGCAGCGCCATGTCGGTCAACGAGAATCCCTGGTCGACCGTGACGGCGGCGGTGACCGCCTTGAGGAAGTCGTTGAGCTTCTTCGGGTTGGTCAATGTCCCCGTGCTGGCCGCCTTGTCCATCAGCGCCTTGAGGAACTCCTGCTGGTGACGCATCCGGGCGAAGTCGCCGTCGGGGAACTGCTTGCGCTGCCGGACCCAGTCCAGCGCCTCGGCGCCGTTCATGTGGTTCACACCCTTGGTGAACGTCCGGTACGGCTTGTGGATCGAGGTGATGGTGCGTTCCACCTTGAGGTCCACCCCGCCGAGGGCGTCGGTGACCTCCTTGAAGCCGCCGAAGTCGATCGCCATGACGTGGTCGATGCGGACGTCGCTGAAGCACTCCACCGTCTTCACGGCGAGCGGGAGGCCGCCGAACGCGAACGCCGCGTTGATCTTGTTGCGCGAGCCCGAGTCGCAGGACGCGCCGGGGTTCTCCGGGATCGGCACGTAGAGGTCACGCGGGATCGAGACGAGGTAGGCCTGCTTGTGGTCGGCCGGGATGTGCATGACGATCAGCGTGTCCGCCCGCCACTTGCCGGCGGCGTCCACCTCGGCGTCCGGGTCCCGCGAGTCGCTGCCGACCAGCAGGATGTTCAACGCGCCGTCGACCTGCTTGGCCGGCCGGCCCCCGGTGATCTGTGAGAAGGGGTCCGTCCGGGCCAGGTCGCCGTTGAGGTTGCGGGCGTAGAGCCAGGCGCCCGCGCCACCGAGCAGCGCCAGCACCAGCACCGCGACGCCGGCCACCAGGCCGATGCGCCCCCACCGCGGCCGCGGGCCGCGCCGGCCGGGACCGCCGGCGCCGCCGCCCGACCCGCCCGGGCCGGTCGGTCCGCCCGGACCCCCGGGGCCGCCGGGGCGCGGCTCGTCGTCGGGCGAGGGGTACCAGCGGGCGTCGGTCGCGCGGGCGCGCCCGGTGGTGCCCCGGCCGGAGCCGGGGACCTGGGCGCGGCCCGCGCTCCGACTCAGACGTGCGGGGAGCGGGACGCCGGCAGACGAGGTCGCTGACATGTAACCGAGGGTAGGTCGGCCGAGCCAGCCATGCCCTGAGGCGCAGCCGGGTGTCAGCCTCCTCCCAGGGGGACTCAGTACCCTAGCCGGCCGCGGAAGTACTCGATCGTGCGCCGGAGGCCGTCTTCGGGCGTCACGGTCGGCTCGTATCCCAGCAGCTCACGGGCGAGCGTCAGATCGGGACGCCGCATCTCCGGATCGTCGGCGGCGCGGGTGATGTAGCTCACCTCGGAGCTGCTTCCGGTCAGTGACACGATCGTCTCGGCCAGTTGCCGCATCGACATCTCGTGCTCGGTGCCGCAGTTGATCGGACCGCTCTCGGTCGAGTCGAGCAGCAGCAGGATGCCCCGCACCAGGTCGTCGACGTAGCAGATCGACCGGGTCTGGTCGCCGGTGCCGTGCACGGTGATCGGCTCGCCGCGCAGCGCCTGGGAGATGAAGGTCGGGATGGCCCGGCCGTCGTCGGGCCGCATCCGCGGGCCGTACGTGTTGAAGATCCGGACGATCGCGGTGTCGGTGCCCCGGCTGCGGTGGTAGGCCATGGTGGCCGCCTCCGAGAAGCGCTTGGCCTCGTCGTAGACGCTCCGGATGCCGATGGGGTTGACGTTGCCCCAGTAGGTCTCGCGCTGCGGGTGCTCCTTCGGGTCCCCGTACGCCTCGGAGGTGGAGGCCATCAGGAACCGGGCGCCGTCGGCGGTGGCCCGCTCCAGCAGGTGCAGGGTGGCCACCGAGCCGACCCGCAGGATCTCCACCGGCAGCTTCTCGAAGTCGGTGGGGCTGGCCGGGGAGGCCATGTGCAGGATCCCGTCGAACCGCTCGGCCATGGCCGGGTGGTCGGTCGGCAGGCCCTCGGAGATGTCCGCCTCGATCAGCGTGAAGGTCGGCTTCTCGAGGAGGTGGGCGATGTTGTCCTTGGAGCCGGTGACGAAGTTGTCCAGCACCACGACCGTGCAGCCGCGCTCGATGAGCCGGTCGACCAGGTGCGACGGGACGAAGCCGGCGCCGCCGGTGACGAGGATGCGATGTCCGGAGCCGAAGCGGGGAGCGACCTTCATGCCGGCCAGCCTACTCAAGCCGGTGGGCCGGAGCCGTCGTCGGCTCCGGCCCACCGGGGGTGGGGGGTGTGGTCAGTGCGCGCCGGCGCCGGTGACCGAGCGCACCTCCAGCTCGGCGTACTTCTCCTCGTCGTGCTCCTTCGACAACAGGGTGCCGATCCAGCCGCAGAGGAAGCCGATCGGGATCGAGATGATGCCCGGGTTCGACAGCGGGAACCAGTGCCAGTCGTGGTCGGGGAACATGGCCGTCTGCACCCCGGAGACCACCGGGGAGAAGAAGACCAGCACCACGGCGGCGATCAGGCCACCGTAGATCGCCCAGACCGCGCCCGAGGTGTTGAACCGCTTCCAGAACAGGCTGTAGAGGATCGCGGGCAGGTTGCCCGAGGCGGCGACCGCGAAGGCCAGCGCCACCAGGAACGCCACGTTGAGGTTCTGCGCGAAGATCGACAGCACGATGGAGATCGCGCCGATCACCAGGGCGGAGATCCGGGCGACGTTCACCTCCTGCCGCTCGGACGCCTCGCCGTTGCGCACCACGTTGGCGTAGAAGTCGTGCGCCAGGCTGGACGAGGAGGCCAGGGTGAGCCCGGCGACCACCGCCAGGATCGTGGCGAAGGCGACCGCCGCGATGATCGCCAGCAGTGTCGCCCCGCCCAGGTCCCCGCCGAAGAAGTCCTTGCCGAGCGCCTCGGCGAGCTGCGGGGCGGCCGTGTTGCCCGCCTTGTCCTGCGCGGTGATCGCCTGGCCGCCGACCAGGGCCGCCGCGCCGAAGCCGAGGGCGAGGGTGAGCAGGTAGAAGGTGCCGATGATGCCGATGGCCCAGAGCACGCTCTTCCGGGCCGCCTTCGCGGTCGGCACGGTGTAGAAGCGGATCAGGATGTGCGGCAGGCCGGCGGTGCCGAGCACCAGCGCGATGCCCAGCGAGAGCAGGTCCATCTTGCTGTAGAAGGTCTTCAGCGCGTCGCCGGGTGTCTCCACGCCGTAGCGCAACCCGGGTTCGAGGAAGGACGCGCCCTTGCCGGACTGCTTGGCGGCGTCACCCAGCAGCGAGGACAGGTTGAACTTGTAGTGCGCCAGCACCAGCAGGGTCATGACGACCGCACCGGTCATCAGCAGGAACGCCTTGACGATCTGGACGTACGTGGTGCCCTTCATCCCGCCGACCGTGACGTAGATGATCATCAGGGCGCCGACCAGGATGATGGTGGCCACCTTGGCGGTGCCCGCGTCCATGCCCAGGAAGGTGGTGCCCGGCTTGATGCCGAGCAGCAGGGCGACCAGCGCGCCCGCGCCGACCATCTGCGCCAGCAGGTAGAAGATCGACACCGTGATGGTGGAGACCGCCGCCGCGGTCCGCACCGGACGCTGGCGCATCCGGAACGCCAGCACGTCGGCCATCGTGTACCGGCCGGAGTTGCGCAGCAGTTCGGCGACGAGCAGCAGCGCCACCAGCCAGGCGACCAGGAAGCCGATCGAGTAGAGGAAGCCGTCGTAGCCGTACAGGGCGATGAGGCCGGCGATGCCCAGGAAGGACGCGGCCGACATGTAGTCGCCGCCGATGGCCATGCCGTTCTGGAACCCGGAGAAGGACCGGCCGCCGGCGTAGAAGTCGGTGGCGGTCTTGGTCTGCCGGCTGGCCCAGACCGTGATGGCCAGCGTGATCGCCACGAAGATCAGGAAGAGCGTGATCGTCAGGTTCCGGGCGGTGGTGCTGCCCGCCTCAGCCGCGAGGACCGTGTTCATGGCTCACCTCCCCCATCTCGGCGCGGATCCGGTCGGCGACCGGGTCGATCTTCCGATCGGCGAACCGCGAGTAGAGCCAGGCGATCACGAACGTGGAGACGAACTGGAGGAGGCCGAAGACCAGGGCGACGTTGATGTTGCCGACCAGCTTCGTGCCCATGAAACCCCGCGCGTACGCGGAGAGGATGACGTAGAGCGCGTACCACAGGAAGAACGCGACGGTCATCGGGAAGATGAAGCCGCGCAGCGCGCGCCGCAACCCGGCGAACTCGTCCGACCGCTGGACGGCGAGGTACCGTTCCGCCGCCGACTCGGCGGGTGCGGACGCGGGTGTGTCCGTGGACATCTGTGGATCACCACCTTGCAGGCGTGGGGAGTTTTCGCGCACGGTAGAGAGCGCGCTCCCCGCCGGGGAAGGCTCGGATCGGCCGTGGTCGACGCCTGCGCCGAACGGTGGTCCGGCTGCGCCGAGTGACTCAGGTCACTCCGCTCAGCGGTCGGTGGTCAGTCGGCCAGCCCCCGGTAACGGCCCCGGTAGTGCAGCAGCGGCGCGGTCTCCTCGGCCAGGTCGACCGCCTCGATGACGGCCTCGACCAGCAGGCCCCAGCCGTACTCGCGGGCGGTGTCGAGCCGGCATCCGGCCCACCCGCCGGCGTCCGCGGGCACCGGCCCGTAGGGGGTGTCGGTCCAGGAGTCGAGGGCGAAGAGGCCGCCGGGGGACGGGAAGAGGCCGGCGAACCGGTCGGCGAGCTGCCGGTGCTGGGGGCCGAGTGGCGCGACCGCGAACCGGCCCGCCTCCTCGACCGCCGCCCACAGGTCCGACTCCGGGTCGACCAGCCCGAGCAGCCGGTCCGGCTCCCCCTCGGCCACCAGGGTTGACGAGACGGTCAGGCCGGCCGGGCCGGGCGCGGTCCAGAGCGTCACCGGGGCGGCCAGCCGGCCACGCAGCCGGCGGACCGGCGAGCGCTGCCCGGCCGGCACGGCGAACGGGTCGGTGTGATGGATCTCGGCGCCCGGATCATGATTCACGTGAAACATTGTGCCGCCCCGGCGCCGCGCCCAGACGAGGAAGCGCTGGTGCAGGTCCCGGGCTCGCGGAAGTTGCTCGGCGGCCTCCGCCATGAGCCGCCCCAGGTAGAGCATCAGCGCGGTCCGATCGTGCCGGTACTCGGTCAGCAGCGCGAGCCGCGCCGGCTGGCACGGCCAGTGCGCCCCGCACACTCGGCACCGCCACGACGGCCGCATGGCGACGTGCGCCGCGCCCGGCCTCGTCCAGATCTTGGACGCATTCGGCCCCCTGAGGGGCCACTTCCGACCAAGATCTCGGCGGTCGTTGCTCATCAGCGCCTCCCCGGATAGGGGTCGCCCCGGCCGGGGGATGGCCGGGGCGACCTGCCGCAGGACCGGCCGCCGGGTCGTCGCCTCCACCAGCCGGGCCGCGCCTCTCCACCCTGGACTCGGCGGGGTCGGCGCGGGAGGATGCCAGGGCTTACTACAGAGCGCGATCACGTACTTACCGGGGACGTAAGGATGGACATCGAGATGTGGATCCGGGCGCTCAAGGCCGCCCGGGCCGGAGCGGACGTCTCCCAGGAGGGGCTAGCCACGCTGATCAGGTGGAGCCCCTCCACCGTGGCCGCCATCGAGACTGGGCGACGTCGGCCGACCATGGAGTTCGCCGTCGCCGCCGACGAGGCCCTCGGCACCGGCGGCCTCCTCACCAGCCTGCTGACGGCGGGTGAGGAGAACAGCGGGCCAGCCTGGTTCGAGTCCTGGCCCGGGCACGAGGAGCGGGCGACGCGGCTGTGTTACTTCGAGCCGTGTCTGGTCCCTGGCCTCCTGCAAACGGAGGAGTATGCCCGGGCGGTCGCCTCGGCCGGCGGCCTGTACCGGAGTGATCGCGTGGAGGAGTTGGTAAGCCTCCGCATGAGTCGGCAACGTCTGCTCCACCGGGAGAATCCGCCCGAGTGTGTGTTCGTTATCGACGAGAGTGCTCTGCGACGACCTGTCGGGGGACCGGCGGCCATGGACCGGCAACTCGGTTGGTTGCTCGAAGCGGCCGAGTTGCCCTCTGTGCGGCTGCACGTCCTGCCGCTCGATGTGGGCGCACATGTCTCGATGGGCGGTGGTTTCGTGCTCGCGGAGCTACCCGGACAGGACCGGCTGCTCTGCCTCGACAACGCCGCTCGGGGCCAGATCGCCGACTATCCGGAGTGGATAGGCTTGGTGCAGCGCAAGTGGGAGCATCTTCTCGGCGAGGCGCTCAGCGAAAGTGCTTCCCTCGACCTGATCAACAAGCTGAAGGTGACGCCATGACGAGTGTCGCGCCGCACTGGCGCAAGTCGCTCCGGTCAGCCAATGAGGGCAACTGCGTCGAGGTGGCGGGCAATCTGCCCGGGGTGGTGCTGGTCCGGGACAGCAAGGATCCGGCCGGGCCGACGCTCGCCTTCACCCCGGACTCCTGGCGCCGCCTGCTCGCGAGCCTCGGGCGGCCCGGGCTCGACTGAGGGCCCTACCCTGCCGGGCATGTCTGTCGTCCCACCCCAGAAGCTCGCCCAGGAACGCGTCGTCAGCGCCGACGCCATCCTCGGCGGTCAGGTCGACCTGCGCGCCTACCCGCACCGGCACCTCGTGGTCACCGCGAAGCACGCCTGGGGGCGGAGCGGGTTCCAGCCGCTCATGGAGGCGGTCGAGCACCTGTCCCACTACGGCTGGGAGCTGGTCAACGTGACCAGCGTCGGCGACGGTCACCACCTCTACGCGGTCATGCGCCGCGCGGCCTGACCCCCGGATCTTGGACAGTTTCCGGTCGGGGCGCCCAAGACCTCCGGCTACGCGGCGAGGGAACGGCGGGCGGCGTCCAGCACCTCCGGGTCGGCGCAGCCGGCGGCGTACCCGGCGATCCGGCGGCGGATGTCCCGGCCGAGCAGCCACACCCCGATCCGGTCGGCGACCGGGCGCAGGAACGCGGGCCGGCACCGGAAGTTGTACCGCCAGGTGGCCACGGTCGTGCCCGGCTCGGGGCCGGGCGCGAACCGCCACCCGCCGCCGAACCGCTCGAAGAACCACGGCCCGCGCACCATCTTCATGCCCACGTTGGTCGGCGGCGCCCACGAGACGTACTCGCTGACCATGACGAGGCCGTGCCGGGACCGGGTGAAGGTGCGCACGCCCTTGCCGGGGCGGGTCGCCCCGTCGACGAAGTGCTGCTCCCGGACGAAGGGATCCCAGCGGTAGCGGACCGGCGCCACGGTCTGCGACACCGCGAAGGCCAGCTCCGGTGGGACCGGAACGGTGGTCACCGCCTCGACGACCGGCATCAGCGCCTCGGCGTGACGGCGGCCAGCAGTTCCGGCTGGCGGCGGTCCAGCGCGTCCCCGGCCAGGTACGCGCCGAGCAGCGCGGCGCCCAGCCCGTACGCGAGACCGACCGGCAGGGCCAGCCAGAGCCAGACGTCGCCGAGCAGCGCGGCGGCCACCACCAGCGGCACGGCGGCCGCGGCGGTGGCCAGCATGGACAGCAGGGTGTACAAACTCTTCGCCATCCCGGCGCCGGTGTTCATGGCGAACGGGTTGCTCGTCTCCGGCAGCGAGTAGCCGCCGAGCACCGAGACGGTCGCGTTGATCGCCAGCCCGCAGCCGTACGCGGCGAACAGCGCGCCGGCCATCACACCGACCCAGCCGGGCCGCCCGAGCACCACGGCCAGCACCACGGAGACCCCGCCGAGGATCGGCACCACGTAGAGCGAGAACGCGACCATCCGGGCCCGCAGCTCCACCCGCCCCGGCACGCCCGCCACCACGTTGGCCGCGTACGCGCTGCCGTCGAAACCGAACTGGTTGGCCACGGTCACCGCGGCGAGCACCCCGACGAAGAGCATCGAGACGCTGACCAGCACGGGCGACGAGTTGGCGGTGGCCTCGCCGAACGCCGCCCCGCCTTCGGTGACCAGCTGGGAGCCGCCCAGGTTGACCATCACCGGCACGAAGATGCCGACCACCGCCACGGTGATCAGGTTGGCCCGCCGCCGGGCGTCGCGCCACCAGTAGCGGCACTCCCGGGCGACCAGCGCGCCGAACCGGTCCCGCCGGGCCCAGCCGACGGCCCGGGGGAAGAGCTGCGCGACCGCCGCGCCGGCCACCGCGCCGCGTCGGTCCCGGGACGGCCCGGCGCTCGCCGCGCCCACCATGGCCGACTCCAGGGACCCCGACCACCACAGCAGGAGTACGCCGATCGCCGCCGCGCCGATCAGCAGCTTCAACACGGCCGCCCCGGCCTGCCCCTCGGCCACGTCGACGCCGGCCGTCCAGGGCGCCCCGAACGGCGTCCAGCCGACCACCCGGGCCACGCCGGTGAGCCGATCCCAGTCGGCCTGCTTCACCGCGCCGATCACCAGCAGTTGCAGCGGGCCGAGCAGTGCGGCGACCACCGCGAGCAGCACGGCGGCCAGGTCCCGCACCCGGCGGGAGCGGAGCATGGTGGCGAAGGCGCTGGTCACCGCCCGGGCGGCGGCCACACAGAGCAGCACGCCGAGGAGCACCCCGAGCACCTCGACCAGCGCGGCGGACCAGCCCCCCAGGCTGCCGGCGGTGACCACCAGCCCGGTGACCGCGACCAGTGTCGCCAGCACGGGCACGCTGACCAGGGCGGCCGCGAAGAGGCCGGTGACGAGGGTGCGGCGGGAGAGCGGGAGCAGCGCGAACCGGGCCGGGTCCAGCGTCTCGTCCACGCCGAAGAACACCAGCGGCAACAACAGCCAGCCGAGGGTCAGGAGGCCACCACCGAAGGCGGCGGTCAACAGCGCGTAGCGGGACTCGCCGGCCAGGCCGGGCGCGGCCAGCAGGAAGAAGCCCCCGGCGGCGAACCAGAGCCCGAACAGCACGCCGCCCACGAACAGCGCGACCCGCCAGGCCTGACCGCGGAAGTTGTTGCGCAGCACCCGCAGCTTGAGCCGGACGAAGTGCCGGGGCGAGACGGCCCGGGTCGGCCGCTCGGCGGCGGTCACCGGGACAGCCACGACAGCTCCTCGCCCGTCGCGGTCCGCCCGCCGACCACCTCGACGAAGACCTCCTCCAGCGACCGCTCGCCGCGCACCTCGGTGAGCGTGCCGACCCGCATGATCCGGCCGTCGGCCAGGATCGCCACGTGCGAGCAGAGCCGCTCGACGACCTCCATGACGTGGCTGGAGAAGATGACCGTGCCGCCGCCGACCACGTAGCGGTGCAGGATGTCCCGGATCAGGGCCGCGGAGACCGGGTCGACCGCCTCGAACGGCTCGTCCAGCACCAGCAGCCGGGGGCCGTGCAGCAGCGCGCAGGCCAGGCCGATCTTCTTCTTCATGCCGGCCGAGTAGTCGACCACCAGGGTGCGGCCGGCGTCGGTGAGTGCCAGCACGTCGAGCAGTTCCGCCGCCCGCTGGTCGACCACCGCCGGGTCCATGCCGCGCAGCAGCCCGTGGTAGGCCAGCAGCTCGGCCCCGGTGAGCCGGTCGAAGAGGCGCACGCCGTCGGGCATCACGCCGAGCAGGCCCTTGGCGCGCACCGGATCGGCCCAGACGTCGTACCCGAGCACCCGGGCCTGGCCGGCGTCGGGCCGCAGCAGGCCGACGGCCATGGAGAGGGTGGTGGTCTTGCCGGCCCCGTTCGGGCCCAGCAGCCCGTAGAACGAGCCGGTCGGCACGTCGAGGTCGACGCCGGCGACCGCGACCTTGGTGTCGAACCGCTTGGCCAGGCCACGGAGGGACAGCGCCGGGTGCTGATCGGTCATGGCACCGACCGTAGCCCGCCCCGGCCAGCGTCAGATCCGGCCAGAGGAGGATCTTCCCGTCCCCCTTGAGCCGTACCCCCAGCCGCTAGAGGCGCAGCGTCTCCGGGGTGTGCAGGCGGAGCATCGTGACGCCGACGTCGCGCGGCAGCCGCCGCCGGGTGGCCATGGACACCGCCACCATCACGGTGAACGCGAGCGGCACCGTCCACGCGGCCGGCTGGGTGGTCAGCGTGGCCGGCCAGCCGGACAGCGGCGGCCCGAGCACGGTGAGCAGCACCGCGCCGATCGCGGCGCCCCCGCCGACCAGCACCCCGGCGGCGGCGCCCAGGTCGGTCAGGCCGCGCCACCAGATGCCCAGCACGAGCAGCGGGCAGAAGCTCGACGCGGCGACCGCGAAGGCCAGCCCGACCACCTGGGAGACGTCCAGCCCGGAGACGTTCAGCGCGAGCACCGCCGGCACCCCGCCGGCGATCACCGTGGCCAGCCGGAAGCCGCGCACCGAGCCGCGGCCGAGCACGTCGGTGGAGATGACCCCGGCCACGCTGGTGAGCAGGCCGGACGAGGTGGAGAGGAACGCCGCGAACGCTCCCGCGGCGACCAGCGCGGCGAGCAGCCGGCCGGTGGTGCCGTCGCCCAGCGCCGCACCGGGCAGCAGCACCACCACGGCGTCGGTCTGGCCGGTGACCAGCAGTTGCGGCGTGTAGACCCGGCCCAGCACGCCGTAGATCGTGGGCAGCAGGTAGAAGACGCCGACCAGGGCCAGCACCACCAGCGTGGTGCGCCGGGCGGCGGCACCGTCGGGGTTGGTGTAGAAGCGCACGAGCACGTGCGGCAACCCCATGGTGCCGAGGAAGGTGGCCAGGATCAGCGAGTACGTCCCGAACAGGCCCCGGTCGTCGTCGCCGGCCGTGTCGGGCAGCAGCCAGTCGGTGGCGGCGGTGGCCGCGCCGGAGACCTCGGGCACCGGGTCACCGGCGGCGAAGTCGAGACGGTCGCCGGGGCGTACCTCCCGGGTGTCGCCGTCGGGCAGGGTGAGCGTCGCGCGGTGCTCCACCACGACGGTGGTCGCGGTCCGGAACGCCGGCCCGTCGGGCGGGGTCACCGCCGGGCGGGCGTCGGCCTGCCACTGCAACGCCAGGAAGATCGCGGGTACGGCGAGCGCGGTGAGCTTCAACCAGTACTGGAAGGCCTGCACGAAGGTGATCGCCCGCATCCCGCCCAGCGCCACGTTCGCGGTCACCACGACGGCGACCAGCAGCGCGCCCACCGGGTAGGGCGAGCCGGCCACCGTGGCCAGGGTCAGCCCGGCGCCCTGGAGCTGCGGCACCAGGTAGAGCCAGCCGATGAAGATCACGAAGACGGTGGCCAGCTTCCGCAGCCGCCGCGAGCCGAGCCGGACCTCGCAGAAGTCGGGCAGGGTGAACGCCCCGGAACGGCGCAGCGGGGCGGCCACGAAGAGCAGCAGCGCCAGGTAGCCGGCTGCGAAGCCCACCGGGTACCAGAGGACGTCGACGCCGTACTTGAGGATCAGCCCGGCCACGCCCAGGAAGCTCGCCGCCGACAGGTATTCCCCGCCGATCGCGGCGGCGTTCCAGGTCGGGCTGACCGCCCGCGAGGCGACCAGGAAGTCGGAGGTGGTCCGGGCCAGCCGCAGCCCGTAGAAGCCGATCCCGACGGTGACCAGGGTGACCGCCACGATCGCGGGGACCATGTAGCCGTTGCCCATCAGCGCTCCGGCCGCTGGACCAGGTCGGTGAAGTCCTGCTCGTTGCGTTCCGCCAGCCGCACGTACGCCCACCCGACCCCGATCAGGAACGGGAAGGCGGCCACCCCGAGCAGCAGCCAGGGCAGGTTGACGCCGAGCACGGTGACCCGGCCCACCGAGGGCGCGATGGCGAAGAGCCAGGGCAGCCCGCCCAGCCCGATCAGCACCAGGAGGCTCAGCCGCAGGGCGAGCGAGAGCTGGGCCCGCATGAGGCCCTGCACGAGCGTCTCGCCGACCCGGGTCTGCTGGGTCAGCTCGGAGCGGGTGTGCTCGGCGCGGCTGCGCGGGCGGGCGACCTCGGCCAGCACGACGCGGGTCCGCCGGGGTGGCTGCGGGGCGCGCGGGGCGGGGACCGGAGCCGACCCGTCGGGCCGCCCCGGAACGTCGTGCTCCTCCGCTCCGGTCATCCCCGGCAGTCTCGCCTGATCAGCGGGAATGTCAAGAGCGCCGGGGACGGCCCTGTGGACAACGTGTGGACAACGCTTCACTCCTGTGGACAACCCGGTGGATGACGGCCGCCTCGTTGTGGATGACGGAGGGGGATGTCAGGGTGAGCCGGTAGAGAGGAGGTGTGACGGTGACCAACCCAGCTCATCCTGGCGGCGGCGTCTGGACGGTCGACGACCTCCAGGATCTGCCGGAGGACGGCCAGGACTACGAGATCTTCGACGGGAGCCTGCTCGTGTCCCCCCACGCGGACGTCTTCCACGGCGCGATCGCCAACCGTCTCCGCCGCCTCCTCGACCGGCAGGCCCCTCCCGGCCTGCTCGTCGGGCAGGACATCGGGGTCAGCGCGAAGCGCTCCTCCTACTTCGTCCCGGATCTCTTCGTGGCCCGCGAGGACGCCCTCGACCGTGGCGGGCCCGCACTGGCCCCGGCCGACGTGCTCCTCGTGGTCGAGGTGGTCTCGCCCGGCAACGCCGGGCGAGACCTGGTCCTCAAGCGGCACGAGTACGGCGTGGCCGGCATCCCCCGCTACTGGCTCGTGGAGCCCCGGAAGCAGACCCTCACCGTGCTGGAGCAGGCCGGCGGGGCCTACCGGGAGGCAGCCGTGGTCGCCGGGACAGGCGTCCTCCGGGCCGACCAGCCGTTCCCGCTCGTGCTGCCCGTCGGCGACATCTTCTGAGGGGCGTCGGCGCGGCCCACCGCGCCGACGCCCTGCGATCACGGCAGGCCGACTCGGACCGGGTCGGCGGTGGCGGAGCCGAGCCAGGTGTGCGGGTTGCCGAACCAGCACCAGCCCAGCTTCGGCGCGCCCTGGCTGATCCAGAGCGCCGGCACCCGCTTGTCCCCGCAGCGGGAGCCGACCAGCGAGAAGCACCGGTTGCTGGCCAGCGCCGGCGGGTGCAGGGTGACGAAGGCGAGGCCCTCGTCGATGGTGATCGGCAGCCGGCCCTGGGCGGACATGTCCGCCAGGGCCGTCGAGGGCGGCAGGTTCCGGTACTCCTCGCCCCGGTCGACGTCGAAGAGCAGGTACGCGGGCCCGGGCGGCACCTCCAGCTCCTTGATCGGGTCGAACGTCGGCAGGTCGTCGGCGGGGAAGTTCCGGTCGAGGATGCCCGTCTTCCGCTTCCCGTCGAGCGTGGTCAGCGCGATGCGCTCCTGGACGGGCACCAGTTCGCGCGTGGTCACCAGCAGGAAGGGCACCCGTCCGTCGGTGGGCGCGGCCAGGTCGGCGGCCCCGGTGACGGCCGCCGCGCGCAGGGGGGTGAGCAGGTCGCGGAAGGCCTGCTCGGTCAGCCCGGCCAGGGCCGGGTAGCCGAGCTGCACCAGTCGGTCGAGTTGCCTGTCGAATTCGGTCGCGGCGTCGTAGCGGCTGTCGGGCATGGGGCCTCCACTCTGTCGTACGGCGTCCCGTACAGCGTACGACAAGGGGCGCGTATTCCCCGCCGGCGGAAGAATTTCTGAACTCAGCGGTTCCAGTCCTGCTTGGCCGCGCGGACCAGCTTGTCCTTCAACTCCCGGGTGTGCCGGCGGCTCACCGGCAGCTCCGCCCCGTCGATCACCACCACGTAGCCGGAGTTGACCAGCCGCAGCTCGGCGATCAGCTTGAGCTGCACCAGGTAGGAGCGGTGCACCCGGACGAACCCCGCGTCGGCCCAGCGCTCGGCGAGGGTGGCCAGCGAGACCCGGACCAGGTGCGAGCCGTCCGCGGTGTGCAGCCGGGCGTAGTCGCCCTGCGCCTCCACCCAGCGCACCGCCGAGCGGGGCAGCATCCGGGTGGTCCCGGCCAGCTCGATCGGGATGGTCGGGTCCTCCTCGGCCCGGGCCAGCGCCGCCGGGTGTGAGGGCACCACCCGGGAACCGATCACCCGGCGCAGCGACTCGGCCAGCCGCTCGGCGCGGACCGGCTTGCGCACGTAGTCCGTGGCGCCCAGGTCGAAGGCGTCCACCGCGCCGTCGTCGTACGCGGTCACGAACACGATCGCCGGCGGCCGGGCGAACCGGCGCAGCACGCGGGCCAGCTCCATGCCGTCCAGCCCGGGCATCCGGATGTCCAGGAAGACCACGTCCACGTCGCCGTCGCGCAGCACGCGCAGCGCCTCGGTCGCGTCACCGGCCGTGTGCAGCCGGGCCACCCGGGGGTCGGCCCGCAGGTGGTACGCCAGCTCGTCCAGGGCCGGCGGCTCGTCGTCGACCGCCAGCACGCGGAGAAACCCGGTCGCGGTGTTCATGACGTCGCCCGTACCCCGGGGTGGAACTTCGGCACCCGCATGCTGACCTTCGTACCCGAGCCCAGACCGGTCTCGACGACCAGGCCGAACCGGTCCCCGAAGGCCGACCGGAGCCGCTCGTCGACGTTCGAGAGGCCGACGTGCTGGCCCGGGTCGTCGCCCGGGTCGTCGCCGGCGCCCGCGAGCTCGGCGATGCCGGCGGTCAGCGTCGTCGGATCCATCCCCACCCCGTCGTCCTCCACCGTGATGTGGCACTCGGCGCCCGCGTCCCGGGCCTCGATGCTCACCATGCCGGTGCCCGGCTTGCGGGACAACCCGTGCCGGACCGCGTTCTCGACCAACGGCTGGAGGCAGAGGAACGGCAGCGTCACCGGCAGCACCTCCGGGGCGATCTGGAGACGCACCTGGAGCCGCTCGCCGAACCGGGCCCGCTCGATCGTCAGGTAGCGGTCGATCGAGCGCAGCTCCTCGGCGAGTGTGGTGAACTCCCCGTGCGCCCGGAACGAGTAGCGGGTGAACTCGGCGAACTCCAGGATCAGCTCGCGGGCCCGCTCGGGGTCGGTGCGGACGAACGAGCCGATCGCGGTCAGCGCGTTGTAGATGAAGTGCGGGCTGATCTGGGCGCGCAGCGCGCGCACCTCGGCCCGGGCGAGGCGCTCCCGGGAGGAGTCCAGCTCGGCCAGGGCGAGCTGGTCGCCGGCCCAGTGCGCGGTCTCCAGGGTCGCCTGCACCAGGCCGGGGGCGGGCCGCTCGCCGGCCACCGCCACCAGCGCCCCGACCGCCCGGCCGTCGGCAGTCAGCGGGGCCACCACGGCGCCCCGGACCGGGCAGTCCACCAGGTCGCAGTGCAGCTCCGACTCGCGCAGCACCGTCGAGCGCCCGGTGCCGACCGCCCTCCGGGCCGCCGCGAGCAGCTGGTCGCCGTGGTGCGCGCCGTGCCCGTCGAGGGCCAGCAGGACCTCCCGGTCCGTCAGGGCCAGCCCGGCCGCGCCCACCAGGGCCCGCAGATGGCGTACGGCCTTCGCCGCGCCCGCCGCGCTCAGACCGCCCCGCAGTGGCTCGGCGGCGAGCCCGGCGGTGTGCAGCACCTCGTAGGTGGCCCGCTGGGTGGCCGTGGCGATGCCCCGGCGGGCGCGCAGCCGCAGCACGGCCCACAGCGCCGCGGCCAGCGCGGTGACCAGCGAGACGACGCCGAACACGGCCGAGAGGTTGCCACCCACGACACAGATCCTGGCCGGTGCCGGCCGCTACGCCAACCCGCCGTCGTCCGCCGCGCGCCTACCGGCGGGGTGGCAGCGCCGGGACGACACCGCCCAGCGGATCCGCCAGCAGCGCCGAGAAGCCCAGCTCGGCGGCGCCGACCAGGGTGGCGTCGTCGCCCAGCGCCGAGGTACGCAGCCGTACCCGCTCCCGGGCCACGGGCAGCACGTTGGCGGCGATGCGGGTACGGACCTGGTCCGCCGCCGCGCCGGGATAGACGTCGCGCAGCATCCCGCCGAAGATCACGACGCCGGGGTTGAAGAGGTTGATCAGATTCGCCACGCCGACTCCGAGCCAGTCCCCGATGCGGTGCAGCGCCGCGCGGGCGGTCGGGTCGCCGCGGCCGGCGTCGGCCACCACGTCCCGCAGGGCGTCGCGGCCGGACAGGTCGGCCGGCCGTCCGGCGGCGTCGAGCAGGGCCCGCTCGCCGACCTCCGCCTCCAGGCAGCCGTGGGAGCCGCACCCGCACGGCCGGCCGTCATGCGGGTTGACCACCATGTGCCCCAGCTCGCAGGCGTAGCCGCCGTCACCGTCGAGCAGCTTGCCGCCGACGATGATCCCGCCACCCACGCCCACGTCGCCATGCAGGTAGATCATGTTCTGGAAGCCGCGGCCCGCGCCGCGTCGCTGCTCGGCGACCGCGCCAAGATGGGCCTCGTTGCCCACCGGCACCGGCCGGGCCAGCCCCAGCCGGTGGCCCAGCTCGGCGCCGAACGCCTGGTCCACCCAACCCAGGTCCGGCCCGAACCGGACCATCCCGTCGCCCGGCCGGATCATCCCGCAGTACGACGCGCCGACCCCGGCACACACCGCCTCCGGCGGCGCCGCGTCGTGCAGTTCGCGACCGAACCCGGCGAGGACCTCGACCACCCGGTCGAGGTCGGCGCCGGCGCGGGGGCGGGCCGCCCGCCGGCGGTCCAGGATGACGCCGCCCAGCCCGACGCGGGCGGCGGTCAGCCAGTCCACGGCGACGTCGAACGCCAGCACGTACACCCCGGTGGTCTCCGGTCGTACCACCAGCGACGGCCGGCCCGTGCGGCCCGTGTCCGTCGGGGCCTCCTCGTGGACCAGTCCCGCGGCGGTGAGCTCCAGGGTCAGCGCCATGATCGTGCTGCGGTTCAAGCCCATCCGCTCGGCCAGCGCCGCCCGGGAGACCGAACCGTCGAGGTGGACGTGCCGGAGCAGGGTGCCGAGGTTGCGCCGGCGGATCTCCTCCTGGAGCAACGTGACCTCCCGCGTCGGTCGCTCCGGCCGCTCCCCCTAGTAGGCGCCCTTGCGGGCGAGCACCACCCCGACGGTCCGCCACAGGATGCTCAGGTCGTAGGCCAGCGACCAGTTGTCGACGTAGTAGAGGTCGAGCCGGATCGCCTCGTCCCAGGAGAGGTCGGAGCGGCCGGAGACCTGCCAGAGGCCGGTCATGCCCGGGCGGACCAGCAGCCGGCGCCGGACGTCGCCCAGGAAGTCGCCGTCGTCCGCGGGGAGCGGACGCGGGCCGACCAGGGACATCTCGCCCCAGAGCACGTTGATCAGCTGGGGCAGCTCGTCCAGCGAGGAGGCGCGCAGGAAGCGGCCCACCGGGAAGACCCGGGGGTCCTGCTTCATCTTGAACAGCATGCCGTCGGTCTCGTTCTGGTCGACCAGGCCGGCCAGCCGCTCCTCGGCGTCGACGTACATGGTCCGGAACTTCCAGACCCGGAAGGTCCGCCCCTCGTGCCCGACCCGGGGCTGCCGGAAGAAGACCGGCCCGGGGTCGGAGATCCGGATGGCGATCGCGATCGCGGCGAAGAGCGGGGCCAGCAGCAGCAGGCCCAGCCCGGCGGCGACCCGGTCCATCAGGTTCTTGGCGAGCAGCGCCGGCCCGGACAGGGTCGGCTCCTCGACGTGCAGCAGCGGCAGGCCCTCGATCGGGCGGATGTGCACCCGCGGGCCGGCGATGTCGGTGAGCTGGGGCGCGACCACCAGGTCGACGCCGGAGCCCTCCAGCTGCCAGGCCATCCGGCGCAGCTCGCCCGGCTCGGCGCTGGCCGAACCGCAGACCGCGATGGTGTCGCCGCCGACCTCCCGCACCAGCGCGAGCACGTCCCGGCCGGCGTAGACCGGCACCGGCGTCTCGATGCCCCGGGCGGCGGCGTACCCGTCGGTGAGGTGGATGGCCACCGGGACCAGGCCGGCCCCCGGGTTGCGGGTGACCGCGGTGAAGACCTCCAGGCACTCCGGCAGGGTGCCGACCAGCACCATCCGGTGCCCGGCGTGGCCGATCCGGCGGCGGACGGCGTGCAGCGTCATCCGGGCGATCATCCGGCCCAGCAGGATGAGCAGCATGGCGCCGAGCAGGGCGAAGCCGACCGTCCACCGGGACAGCGAGTAGGTCTTCGTCGCGAAGGCGATGAACGAGACGGTGGCGGCCACCGCCACGCCGGCCCGGGTCACCCGCTTGAACTCGTCGGGCCCGAGGCCGAGATAGCGCCGGTCGTAGGCCCGGTTGCCCCACAGGATGAGCAGCCAGCCGAGCGGCAGCAGCAGGAACGCGACGGTGTAGAACCACGACTGGGGCGCGTGCCGGAAGCCCGAGTCGGCCTGCTCGAAGATCTGGATGGCCAGGTAGCTGGCCAGGGCCGCCGCGCCGAAGTCGAGCAGCAGGAGGATCGCGATGTAGGGCCGGTGCCAGCGGGACACCCGGCGGCGGGCACGAGCCCACGCCAACCGGGGTACGCCGTTGTGCGACGGCGGAGTCGGCGGCTGGATCTCGAAGCTGTCGACGTGCCGCACGCTCTCGCTCCGGCCTGTGTTGGTTACCGGGCGCTGGAGGCTTGTCGTCACCTCAACCCATGTCCTCCCGCATGACTCGCGCCCTCACTCGCCGTGAGGGCCCGGGTCGCCCACCGTCCCAGTCTCCCACGCGGGCCCGGCCCGGACCGCTCCCAGAGGGGAAGCCGTCCGATGACGCTCGCGAGGATCTGGCCGGCTCCGAGTCGGTTGTGAAGCCGGGGACCGAGCCACTATACCGATGGATGGCGGCCCCGGTAGAGGTGCGGAGTGGGACCTTCGGCGATCCGCGGACGATTCCTCTCCGTAACCGAGGAGTGCCGTTACTCACCGTACGAGCCGGGACAACCGTCGGTCAGCCAGCGGCTTGCCGCCGGTCTGACAGGTGGGACAGTATTGCAGGCTCGAATCGGCGAACGAGACCTCTCGCACAAGGTCGCCGCAGACCGGGCAGGGCAGCCCCTTCCGGGCGTGGACCTTGAGCCCGGAGCGCTTCTCGCCCTTCAGCTCCGCGGCCCGCTGCCCCATCGAGCGCCGGACCGCGTCGCCGAGCACCGCGCGGGTCGCCGCGTGCAGCGTGGCGAGCTGATCGTCGGTCAGCCGGTCGGTGATCGCGAACGGGGAGAGCTTCGCCGCGTGCAGGATCTCGTCGGAGTACGCGTTGCCGATCCCCGCGAGCACCGACTGGTCGGTCAGCACCCCCTTGACCTGCCCCCGCCGCCCGCGCAGCCGGGCACCGAAGGTGGCCAGGTCGGCCTCCAGGGCGTCCGGGCCCAGCTTGCCCACCCCCGGCACCAGGGCCGGGTCGGTCACCAGGTACGCGGCCAGCTTCTTCTGCGTGCCCGCCTCGGTCAGGTCGAAACCGGAGCCGTCGTCGAGACGGACCCGCAGGGCGATCGGCCCCTTGCCGGGGCGCAGCGGGGCGGTCGACGGGAACGCCTCCCGGTAGTGCAGCCAGCCCGCCCGGGCCAGGTGGACCACCAGGTGCAGGCCCTCGGCGAACCGGACGTCCAGGAACTTGCCGTACCGGCCCGCGCCGACCACGGCCCGGCCGGCGACCGCGCTCGGCGGCGGGTCGTACGTCTTCAGCGCGTTGATCGAGGCGACCTCGAACCGCTCGACCCGCCGGCCGACCGCCCGCTCGCGCAGGTAGCCGGCGAGCGCTTCCACCTCCGGTAGTTCAGGCACCGTACAACGGTAGCCTTCTTTGCCGTGAGCGCGAGGAATGAGCTTGCGAGTTCCTGGCGCGAGCGCGAGGAGTGAGCTTGCGAGCCCCGCAGTCGCGAGCAGAGGTCGGCACAGTCGCGAACGAAAGGCGAGCTCCGTGAGAATCGTGGTGGCGCACAACCGGTACCGGGAAGCCCAGCCGTCCGGCGAGAACACCATCGTCGACGCGGAGATCGCCCAGCTGACCGCGGCCGGGGTGGAGGTGCTGCCGTTCCTGCGCAGCTCCGACGAGATCCCCGCGATGTCGAAGCCGGCCAAGGCGTTGCTGCCGATCTCGCCGATCTGGGCCCCGAAGGCCCAGCACGACCTCGACCGCCTGCTCGCCGAGCACCGCCCGGACGTGCTGCACCTGCACAACCCGTACCCGCTGCTCTCGCCCTGGGTGGTGCGGACCGCGCACAAGCGCGGCGTGCCCGTGGTGCAGACGGTGCACAACTACCGCCAGGTCTGTTCCTCCGGGCTCTACTTCCGCGACGGCGTGATCTGCCAGGACTGCCGGGGCCGGGCGCTGGGGGTGCCGGCGATCGTGCACCGCTGCTACCGGGGCTCCCGCGCGCAGAGCGCCGTGATGGCCACCACGCTCGCCGTGCACCGCCCGACCTGGAAGTCGGTGGACCGGTACATCGCGCTCACCACCGCCGTCGCCGACCACCTCCGCGACTACGGCATCCCCGACGAGCGGATCGTGGTCAAGCCCAACGCGGTGCCCGACCCGGGGACGCCGGCGCCGCCCGGCGACGGTTTCCTCTTCATGGGCCGGCTGAGCCCGGAGAAGGGCCTCGACCTGCTGCTGACCGCCTGGCGGCGGCACCCCGTGGGGTCGCTGGGCCCGCTGCGGATCGCCGGCGACGGCGAGCTGCGTCCGCTGGTCGAGGCGGCCGCCGCCGAGCGGCCGGACGTGCTCTACCTGGGCCAGCTCGACCGGACCGGGGTGCGCGCCGCGCTGACCGACAGCGCCGTGGTCCTGGCCACCTCCACCTGGCACGACGTGCTGCCCACGGTGATCATCGAGGCGCTGGCCAGCGGCCGGCCGGTGCTCGGCACCGCGCTGGGCGGCATCCCGTACCTGGTCGGCGCGGACGCCCCCCGCGAGCCCGCCGGCACCGGCCCGGCCGAGGTGGCCACCGCGACGCCCGGCGACGGGCACGTCTCCCTGCCCACCGGGGTGCAGCGCGGCGAGGCCGGCTGGGTGGTCGCGCCCGACCCGGAGGCGCTGGCCGCCGCCCTCCCTCTGGCCCGGGCCGGCGCGCCGACGCTCGCTCCGGCCGCCCGCACCCGCTACGAGCGCACCTTCCACCCCGACGTGGTGACGAAGCGCCTCATCGACATCTACGCCGACCTCTCCAACGCCGCCCGCCGCTGACCCACCTGCCGCTCGCCCGCCGCCCGTCAGCGGAGGGAGGCTCGGGCGGAGAAGGCGATGCTGGCCAGGAGGAAGCCGCCGTTGACGATCGTGAAGGCGACGATCACCCACAGGGTCAGGGCGGGGGCCACGGTCAGGACCAGGCCGGCCAGGAAGATCACCGCGCCGTAGTCGCGGACCAGCTTCGCCAGGCGGACCGGGAGCGAGGTCGAGGTGACCATGCTGGCCGCGTTCGGGCCGGCCTGCATCACCGAGGTGACCAGGTTGACCATCCAGGTGCCGGCGAAGACCGCCACCAGCCAGGTGGGCGTCGAGGGGCGCTGCGCCACGGCGGTCGCCCCGAGCGCGGTGACCAGGGCGATCTGGGCGGCCACGTCGCAGAGCACGTCGACCCGGGCGCCGGCCGGGTTGTTCTGCTTGGTGACCCGGGCGAGCTGACCGTCCGCGCAGTCCAGCGCGTACGCGATCTGCCAGGCGACCAGGGCGACCAGCCCGACGGCCCAGGCCGGGACGGACCCCGCCGCCACGTCGTCGGCGAGCGCGACCACGGTGACCGAGGCGGCCAGGCCGAGCACCAGGTTGGTGAGGGTCAGCGCGGTCGGGCGCAACCCCAGGCGCTGCGCGACCAGCGCGAACACCGCCCCGATCCACTGGCTGATCGACTCGCTGAACAGGCCGCCGCCACGGTTGACCCGGTGGAAGTCGGCGACGGAGGGGCGGGACGGCTCAGCCAAGGTGGTCGCGGAGTGCACCGGCGTAGTCTGCCAGCCGCTCCCGCGTCTCGGTAGGCGACATCGCCAGGTGTTCGAGGATGGTGTAGCGGTCCGGCCGGGTGGCCGGCGCGAACTGCACCGCCTCCACGAACTGCTCGTCGGACAGGCCCACGTCGGCGGGCAGCCGGGGCAGGCCGTGCCGGGCCAGGCAGGCCGACATCTCGGTGAGCCGCCGCTCGTCGCCGCGGAGGAAGGTGCAGAACAGGGCGCCCAGCCCGGCCAGCTCGCCGTGCGAGGCGGTGCCCGGGTAGAGCGCGTCCACCGCGTGCATGATCTCGTGGCAGCCGCCGCTGGCCGGGCGGCTGGTGCCCTCGATGGCCATGGCCAGGCCGCTGGAGATCAGCGCCTCGGCCAGCACGATGACGAAGGCGTCGTCGCTCATGTCGCCCGGGTGGTTGAGCACCGCCTCCGCGCCCGCCCGGGAGAGCGACGCGGCCAGTCCGTCGAACGACTCACCGCGCACCTTCCGGGCCAGCTCCCAGTCGGCCAGAGCGCTGATGTTGCTGATCACGTCACCGATGCCGGCCCGGTTGTGCCGGTCCGGGCCGCTCTCCACGAAGTCCAGATCCACGATCACGGCGATCGGGATGTGCACCCCGTAGGAGCCCTTGATCCCGTCGGTGACGAGGCTCGCCACCGGGGAGGCGATCCCGTCGTTGGCGAGGCTGGTCGCCAGGGAGACCATCGGCAGGCCCCGGCGGGTCGCCGCGTACTTGGCCACGTCGATGGTCTTGCCGCCGCCGATACCGACCACCGCGTCGTACGACCGGGCCCGGAGCTTCCCGCCGAGGTCGTCGGCGGCGTCCAGACTGCCCCCGGCGACGGTGAACACGTCGGCCGCCCGCAGCGACGGGCGGACCAGATCGGCGACCTTCTCGCCCTGCCCCGGACCGACCACGACCGCCACGTCACCCCCGGAGGAGATGCGGCCGTCGGCGAGGATCGCCGCCAGGTCGGCCACCGCCCCCCGCCGCACGTCGATGTGCAGCGGGGTCAACACGCTCCGGGCTAGTAGCGGCACGCGATCTCCCGCGCCCGGGCCAGGTCGGCGTGGTTGTCGACCTCGACCCAGGAGACGTCGCCGATCGGCGCGGCCCGCACCTCGCCGCCCCGGTCGGCGAACTCCTGGTAGCCGTCCTCGTAGTAGAGGTTCGGGTCGCGCCGCCACGTCGCCTCCAGGGCGTCGGCGAGCGCGCCGGCCACCTGCGGCTCGATCAGCGTCGCGCCGATGTACTCCCCGTACGCCTCGCCCGGGTCCATCAGCTTGGTGATCCGGGTGAGCTGGCCGGCCGCGTCGAAGGTGGTCTTCATCTCCTCCTCGGCCAGCACCTTGATGTTGTCGACGGCCAGCAGGATGCCGGGCCCGCGCTCGGCCAGCAGGGTCTTCTCCACGCTCACCGGGTGCACGGTGTCGCCGTTGACCAGCAGCACCCCCCGGGAGAAGTGCTCCCGGGCCAGCCACAGCGAGTACGCGTTGTTCCACTCCTCGGCCTTGTCGTTGTGCACGAGGGTGATCGTGACGCCGTACTTCTCCTCCAGCGCGGCCTGCCGCTGCCGGACCGCGTCCGCCGCGTAGCCGACCACGATCACGACCTCGGTCAGCCCGACCTCGGCGAGGTTGCGCAGCGCGATGTCGAGGATGGTGGTCTCCCCGTCGACCGGCACCAGGGCCTTGGGCAGGGTGTCGGTGTACGGGCGCAGTCGGCGCCCCGCACCGGCGGCAAGCACCATCCCGATCATGCCGGCACCATCCTCATCTCGACTCCGCTCCACTCGGTGGAGGATATCGTCGCGCCCCAGCGGGCCGGGGTTCAGCCCGGCAGGGCGGCCAGGTCGGCCAGCAGCTCCAGCCGCTCCTCGGCGGCGAGCACCGCCCACGGGCCGGCCGCCCGGCGGTCCGTCTCCTGCTCGATGGCGAGCCGCTCCGGCCCCGCGGGCAGCGCGGCGACGCTCGCCGCGGTGTGCCCCGCGGCGGTCCACGCCGCCGCGTGCGCGTCCGCACGGTGGTAGCGCAGGGTGCCCAGCCGGTTGAGCAGCAGCACGCCGGGCGGGGTGCCCTCCGGCTCGTGCGGCGGGGCCATGGTCGCGAAGGCGCCGGGCCCGGCCGACACGACCGCGTGCGCCAGCACCCGGCCCAGCGCCGGGACCAGCCGCTCCACCCGCTCGTCGTGCCCGGCCCACAGTTCCTCGGTCACCTCGGCGTGCACGCCGAACAACTCCGCCAGGAAGGCGAGCCCGCGCTCGGTGGCGCAGAAGCCGCCGTCCGGGAAGCGCTGGATCATCCCGTACGCGACCTGCTTGTCCAGCGCCCGCCGGGCGGCGGCCGGGTCCCGGTAGCGGGTCACCGCCGCGAAACCGGCCGCGTCGACCGTGCCGCCCGGCGCGGCCAGGCGGGTGCGGAACTCCACCAGGGCGCCGGTGGCGGCCGGACCGCCGTACCGGGAACTCAGCTCCGCGCCGCCACCGTCGCGACCGGCGAGCATGCCGGCGACGAAGGTCCGGTCGACGGCCGGGGCGACCAGACCCGCGAACCGGTGCGGCGGCAGCTCGACGCCGTCGAGTGACCCGGCTCCCCGCGCCGGAGGTGGTGCCGCGCCGCGGCCGGGGACGGTCTCCCTCACAGACCGATCGAACGCAGGGCCGCGAAGCCGTTCTCGGCGATCCGCCGGATCAGCCCGTCGTTGACGTCACGGTGCTCGTCGAGCAGGTCGACGTCCTGCTCCGCCAGCCAGCGGAACTCGGTGTGCTTGCCCTCCTCCAGCCGGGGCCGGCTCAGGTCGCCGTCCACCCGGATCAGGAAGTCGGTCTCCACGCGGGTCAGCCCGTCGTCGCCCGTGTAGCGGTATTCGCCGACCTGGCCGAGCACGTGCGAGACGGTCCAACCGGTCTCCTCGGTGACCTCCCGGCGCAGCGCGTCCTGCACCTCCTCACCCGGTTCGAGGTGGCCGCCGACGATGTCCCAGCAGTTGGGGAAGAGGCGCCGCTCGGGGGACCGGCGCTGGATGAAGATGCGGCCGTCGTCGTCCACGATCAGCGCGCCGGCGCAGCGGAGGGGCTCGGTGGGCACCTCACGACAGTAGCCATTCCGCGCCGTTCGTGGCGATGCCCGGTCTTGTCCCGTTCCGCATCGATGGCCCACCATGTCCGTACCGAGGCCGCCGTCCCACAGGGGTGATGCGTGATGCAGGTACGCGAAGCGATGTCCAGCGAAATTCTCGTGGTCGGTCCGGAGCACACGCTCCGCCAGGCGGCCCGGATGATGTCGGCCCGCCGGGTCGGGTCGGCGGTCGTGATCGACCCGGACTCCGAGGGGGTCGGGATCATGACCGAACGCGACGTGCTCAACGCCATCGGGGCCGGGCTCGACCCCGACGTCGAACGCACCGGGGCGCACCTGACCTGGGACGTGGTCTACGCGGGCCCGGACTGGACGGTGGAGGAGGCGGCCGCCGCCATGGCCCGGGGTGGGTTCCGGCACCTCGTGGTGCTCGACGGCCGGGAGGTCGCCGGGGTGATCTCGGTACGCGACCTGATGCGGGTCTGGGCGCGGGAGCACACCGCCCCCCGCGTCTGAACAACTGTGGAAAGGGCGATGGCCCGGCCGATACCGGCCGGGCCATCGTCGTGTCGTACCGCCTCGGGTCAGGGACCGACGAAGACGGTGGTGCCCCGCCAGTCCACGTTGTCGACGCCCGGGCCGCTGCGCACGGTGGCGGAGCCGGTCGGCGCGCCGTCCGACCACGCCATCGAGGAGAGGTTGCCGGTGCTGCGGGAGACGACGTAGAGCGTCTCGCCGTCGACGAACATGCCGTTCGTGTCGGCGAAGGCCGTGGTGCCGGTGACCGTGCTCCGCTCGGCGCCGACAGCGCCGGTGTCGGGCGCGAACCCGCGCCAGAACAGGGTGCTCTGGCCGGCCAACGTGTAGTAGAGACGGCCGCTCTTGTAGAACATGGCGGTCACGTTCGGCAGCTCGGCGGAGAAGTTGACCGTCATGCCCGCGTAGGTCTGGCCCTCCGGCGCGGAGCCGGTGACGACCGTGTCCCACTTGGCGTCGTGGTACGGGTCGAGCTTCTTCGGGGTGCCGAACGCCTCGCCGTCGAAGGAGCGCTTGTAGAGATCGCCGTTGACCCCGTAGAACAGGTCACCGCCGACCCAGAAGGCGCCCTTCACCGTGGACCACCGGGTGCTGTCCGAGTTGGCCACCGAGGTCGCGTTGCCCACCGCGGTGGCGCCGTCGTACGACCGCTTGGTGATGCTGTCCACCGTGGTGGCCGGCGGCACCGGCGGGAGCTTGACGATCTCGATGCCCTGGACCAGCGGGTTCTCCAGCACCCGACCGAAGTCGATGTCGAGGTTGCCGTCGCTGGTGACCGCGAAGGCCCGCATGGTGCCCTTGTTGGTGGCGCCGATGGAGGCGATCGGGTCGAAGTCGTTCAGCTTCAGCACGCCGTCGATGCTGACGTCGAACTTGCGCTTACCGGCCGTGGCCGTGCCGGCCCACCGGTTGGCCAGGTAGAACCGGACCTGGACCGGGGTGCCGGCCGGGATCGGGAAGTCCCACTGCATGTCCGGCGTGGTCGACTGGTCCCACCGCTCGCTGTTGAACAGCGCGACCGGGGTGCCCGCCGGCACGGTGGCGTCGAGGGCCGCGTCGGTGGTGTACAGCGAGGTGCTGCTGCCCGCGTTGTGGTAGGCGCTCGGTGCCGCCAGGCTGTCGGTGGCCCAGGCCGGGCCGCTCGGCGCGGCCAGCTGGTCGCCACCCGCGTTGACCCGGTAGAGGACGTCCGCCGCGTCCGGCGTCGGCGCGGTCTTCACGATCTCGATGCCCTGGACGAGCGGGTTCTCCAGCACCCGGCCGAAGTCGACGTCGACCACGCCGTCACTGACCAGCGAGAAGGACCGCATGGTGCCGCGGTCCGTGCCGCCGGCGCCGACCACCGGGTCGAAGTCGTTCAGCTTGAGCACGCCGTCGATGCTGACGTCGAACTTGCGCTTGCCCGCCGTGCCCGTGCCGGCCCAGCGGTTGGCCAGGTAGAGGCGCACGTCGACCCGGGTGCCGGCCGCGACCGGGATGTCCCACTGCATGTCCGGGGTGGTCGACTGGTCCCAGCGCTCGCTGTTGAACAGCGTCGCGGGGGTGCTCGCCGGCACGGTGGCGTCGAACGTCGCGTTGGTGGTGTACGTCGACGCGCTGTTGCCGCTGTTGTGGTAGGGGCTCGGCGCGGTGGCGCTGTCCGCGGCCCAGTCCGGGCCGCCGTCGGTCGCCGGGATGGCCGGACCGCCGGCGTTGACCCGGTAGAGGACCTCGGTCTGCGCCGCGCGGCCGGCCTGGTAGACGTCGCCGGGCAGGCCCTTGGTGCTGGTGGAGTGCGGGGCGGCGCCGCCGCTGAGCGGGAAGAAGGCGAGCCGCTTCCGCTGGTAGTCGAAGTTGCCGATGTACTCCTGGTCGCTGCCCAGCCAGAGGCCCTCCGGGGTCACCAGCATCTCGGTGACGCCGTAGCCGCGGGGGTGGCGGCCCGGGTTCCAGGACAGCGGCAGGCCGCTGGCCGGGTCGAGGGCCGCGATGCTGGCCCGCGGCACGGCGCCGGGGCCGGCCTTGTCGCGGGCCAGGGGGTTGTTCGACCAGCGGAAGTGACCGCCGACGTAGACGGCCTCCTCGCTGATGCCGGTGGAGAGGAAGGTGTCGCCGCCGCTGAAGTTGCTCCAGGTCGGTTCCTGCCCGTCGCCGGTGGCGGCGGTCTCCCAGCGGGCCGCCGAGTCGCAGAGCGTCCCCGGGTACGACGCGCCGGTGGTCACCACGACGAAGTACTTGCCGCTCGGGGCGAACTGCACGTCCCGCACCCACGAGTCGAACGCGGTGTACTTGCAGGCGCCCGAGTAGCCGTCGGTGTTCCAGTCGGCGATGGTGGCCGCGCTATCGCCCAGGTTGATCCGGACGATCTGGTCGTGGACGACCCCGTTGGCCTTCTTGAAGTTGCCGATGACCACGAGGTGCTTGCCGTCCGGCGAGACGGCCATCTTCTCCACGCCGACGCCGGCCTTGGCGCCGCCGTTGGTGCTGGTCCAGTTGTGGTTCTCGGTCAGTGCCACGGTGAGGTAGTCGGTCACCGCGCCGGTGGTCGGGTTCAGCGAGGCCAGCCCGTTGCGGGTGGTCGTCGCGGTCACGGTGGAGAAGATGCCGCCCACCAGGAGCCGCCCGTCGACCAGGGCGATGTCGGTGACCGTGCCGTTGAAGGCCGGGCCCTTGAAGCCGGCGACCGGGGTGCCGTCCGCGACGTTGAGCAGGACCAGCTTCCGGAAGTTGCTGTCGCCGACCTTGTTGAAGGTGCCGGCCAGGTAGACCGTGCCGGGCGTCGGCCCGGCGATCACCGCGGTCACCTCACCGTCGAGCACCGGGGCGAAGGAGTCGTCCAGCTTGCCGGTGGCCTTGTCGAAGGCCAGCACGCCGTTCCGGGTGACCTCGGTGGTCGAGGAGCCGCGGTTCTGCGCCTTGGTGAACGAACCACCGACGATCACCTTGTCGCCGGCGTCGTAGATGGCCACGACGTTGCCGTCGTTGATGTTCGGCGTCTTGTCCGTCGGCACCTCGCTGACAAGCGTGGTGTGGTCCGGCGCGGGGGCGGCGAGCGCGGGTACGGGGGTGAAAAGGGTGGCGATGCCGAGGACGGCGGCGCCGAGAGCGGACACCGAGCGGTGTCTCAGGAACGAGGAAGGCACAGGCTACTCCGGGGGAAACGTCGGAGGCGCTGCGGTGATGGTCGGTGCCGGCGCGAGGTGGGGCGCCGCACGACCGACCGCAGACGTGAGAGCAATACCTTCTCGCATCCGGCCGCCACGCGTCCACCCGGGACCGGGGTTTTTGACCGAGCAAACGCCCCAGGTCACACGAAAAGACGAGGGAAGATCATCGACCCGGTACGGAGGGTGGCGCCGAGGAGACACTGAGGTCCGGCGGCGGCGGATTGAAGTACGGGTCGGTGGCCATCTCGCGGAACACCGCCGCGCTCTCCGGGTCGTTGCCGAAGGTGCTGTCGTACAGGGGTTTCGTGGTCTGCCGGGCAGCGAAGTAGATGGCCGCCTTGATCTGCGGGTGCTTCTTCAGGTACGGCCCGACCTCGCGCATCCAGTCGGCCCGCTGGCCGGGCCGGCCCTCCTGGGTGAGCCCGAACTCGCCGATCACCACGGGCCGCGGGTGCTTCTGCGCGAAGGCCATGAAGTGGTCCATCCGGTCGGGGAAGCTGTTCCACTCCGGGCCGGGATAGACGTCGGCGCATAGCCAGTCGACCTGGTCGTCACCGGGGTAGTAGGCGGCGGCGTCCCGGTCGGGCTCGGCGAAGCCGTCCGCGTGCGGGCACCACACCCAGGCCGCGTTGGTGACGCCGACCTCGGTGAAGATGGCCCGGACGTGCTTCCAGGCGGCCACGTAGTCCTCGGGGGAGTGCATGCTGGCGGCCAGGTTCGGCCGGTCCATCTCCCACCGGTAGCGCAGCAGCACCGGCACCCCGAACTCCTTGACGTCGGCGGCCCGCTGCCGGATCAGCGAGTCGTAGACGCCGCTGACCGTCGACCGGGTGTCGGTGCCCTGCCAGGAGATCATCTGGAGCTTGCCCTGCGACTGGAAGGCCCGCTCCGTGGCGCCCGGGAACGCCTCGTTCCACTCGTGGAACATGTGCGCGATGGCGAGTTCGCCGCCGGCCGCGCGGTTGAAGTCGTCGTACGCGGCCGCCCGCCCGGTGGCGTTGTGGAACTGCGGCTTCACCCAGGCGCCCACCCAGGCGCCCTTCTCCGGCAGCTCCGGCCCGCGCCCCGTGGTCCGGACCGGGCCGGTCCGGGGCGTCACCGTGGGCGGGGGCGGCGCCGCCGCCGTCGTCGCGCCGTCCGGCCCGTCGGTGGAGCCGAAGTCACAGCCCGCCACCGCCGGAACGAGACAGGCCAGGGCGAACACGGCCGCCATCGTCCGTCGTAACCGTCGTACCACCGCAACCTCTCCCCAGGATGGTCGCCGGCCCCACGGCCGTCGGCCCCGGCGGACCCGCGTCAGCGGAGCGGCGCGCCGGGTCGGGCGGGCGACCCCTGGCACTCTACCGGTGCGACGGACCTCACGCGGTGTAGCCGAGCTCGCTGAGCAGGGGGCCGGCCTCGGCGAGCACGTCGGCCAGGTCCTGTTCGGTCAGTCGCTGCCGCCAGCGGCCGACCGAGTTCGGCCGGGCCTTGGCGAAACGGGCGTGCAGCGCCTGCCGGCCGGCCGGGTCGTCGACCGCCAGGAAATCGGCGACCACCTCGGCCGCCTCGGCCGGGCGGCTCACGATGTCCTCGTAGCGCAGGTGCCGGACCCGTTCCGCCGGCACGTCGGCGAGCTGGGCCAGCGCGCTGCCGGTGAAGCGGCGCCACATCCAGGCCGAGCGGCCCAGGTCGGAGACCCGGCTGAACTCCTCGCGCCGATCCGGCTCCACCCAGAACCGGGGCGCGGCGCCCCACGGCGTGCCGCCCCGGCCGCTCCTGCCGGTGCCCGTCGAGGCCGCGTTCAGCCACGGCTGCTCGGCGTGCGACACCGCCACGTCCCGGCCGTCCCGGTAGACGTGCAGGAAGACGGCGTCCGGGAAGACCTCGGTCAGGAACGGCACGATGAAGCAGTTCTCCGGGTCCTTCTCGGCGAACCGCAGCCCGCCGTGGCCGGAGGCGGCGAGCAGCGCCCCGTAGTAGCCGCGGAAGTAGCGGGCCGCCCGCTGCGGGGTCCAGCTCCCCTCGTACACGCAGCGCGCCACCGCCTTCGTCAGCCGGGGCTCGAAGTGGTACGACACGTCCGGCAGCGCACCCACGCAGCTGCCCAGGAACGTGGTGCCGGAACGCGGCGCGCCGAGGATGAAGATCGGCCGCTCGACCTTCAGGCTGAGCCTGCGGTTGGCGGCCTCCACCGGCCGCTCCAGCTCCCGGCGTTCCTTCCGGTCCGCCAGCAGGCCGACGGCGGCGAGCTTCGCGGCCTTCACGGTCGACAGGCCGGAGTGCGGGGCGAGGGGCGTGCTGCTGGTCATCGGGGTCCCATCGGTACGCAGGAACGGGTCAGGCCTGGGCGGCCGGGTTCGCGCCGCCGCGGTTGCGGCCACGCCGCAGCGCGCGCAGCGCGTCGAGGTGCAGGGTGGCCCGCCAGCGCCAGGCGCCCGCCAGGTACGCCGCCGCGCCACCGGCCACCACCAGGACGAGCACCGGCGCCGGGGCGTCGAGCAGCCGGGCCAGCCCGAGCGGCAGGCCGAACGCGGCGACGGCCAGCGCCATGGCGGCCCGGGTGCCGGCCCCGAACGGGTGCAGCCGCATCGACCACCAGAGCTGGGTCAGCGGCACCAGGTTGGTCACCAGGATGGAGACCGTCCAGGCCAGGGCCGCGCCGAGGATGCCGTAGCGCGGGATGAGCAGGATGTTGGCCACCACGTTGAGCACCGTGCCGGCCATCGCGTTGTAGAACGTCCAGGCGGTCCGGCCGGCCATGTTCAGCACCATGTCGACCATGCCGCAGCCGGTGGCCACCAGCATGGTCAGCGCGAGCAGCACCACCACCCGGTGACCGCCGCCGTAGCCCGAGCCGAACAGCGCCAGCATCGGCGCGGCGAACGCCGCGAACACCAGGTAGGCCGGCCAGGACAGCAGCACCAGCCACCCGGTGGCGGCCTGGTAGAGCTGCCGCGCCTCGGCGCGGTCGTCGCGGGCGAAGGCGGCGGCCAGCCGGTGCTGCACCGAGCTGGAGAGCGCGACGCTGGAGAGCTGGCCGAGCGCCAGGAACCGGGTCGCCGCCGTGTAGATCGCCGCGTCGGCCGGCCCGCGCAGGGCGCTGAGCAGCACGATGTCCAGCCGCTGCACCACGATGGCGGCCAGGCTGCTGACCGCGCGCGGCCCGGTGAACCGCCAGAACGGCCCGACCAGCTCGCCCGTCGGCACCGGCCGGGTCACGTGCCGGCCGGCACGGCCGACCAGCCGGCCCAGCCAGGCCAGCGCGACCACCGCGGCGATCAGGTAGGGCACCACCCAGGCCAGCGGCAGCGCCACGGTGGCGGAGAGCCCGAGCCAGGCGGCCACCGCCACGGCCAGGAACTGCACCAAAGTGCGGCCGAGCCGCTCCACGGTGAGCAGCGGCCGCATCTGGCCGAACCCACGGCAGGCGGCGAGCGCGTAGTCGTTCAGGGCGGCCAGCGGCACGAAGGCCAGCAGGATGCGCAGCGCGGTCACCGCGCCGGGGCCGGCCTCCGGCATGGTGGCCTCGGCCAGCGCCGGTGCGGCCAGCCAGCCGGCCAGGCCGAGCAGCACGCCGACCGCCAGCACCGGCAGCAGCCCGGCCAGGATCGTGCCGCGGATCCGGTCCCGCTGGTCGAGGGTCCGGTACCGGCTGACGAAGTAGACGGTCCCCACGTCGGTGCCGAGCCGGGCCGCCGACGCCGCGATCATGAAGGCGCTGGTGGCCGCGAAGAACATGCCGGCCTCGCGGACCGACCAGCCCCGGGCGATGACGATGTTCAGCCCGAAGCCGGCCACCGCGGCCAGGCCCACCCCGACCAGGTTGGCGAAGCCCTGCCGCGCCGCGCCGCCCAGTCCCGCGCCCGTGCCGCCGGCCGGTGCGGTCAGCGTCGGGGTGCCGCCGGCGTCCGCCCGGGTCACCGCCGCCACGACGGCACGCGTCCCCACCAGGAGGCCAGCCGCTCGTCGTACGGGGCGAAGTGGTCCTCCAGCCGGGCCCGCAGCTCGGCCGACATCGGCGAGCGGGACCGCGAGTTGTGCTTGCCGAAGGCGATGTCCGCCCACCGGGGCAGGCCGAGGAAGTCGCAGACCGCGTCGAAGGAGGGACGCGGATCGGCGAAGAAGTCGTCGCTGTCGATCACGTGCAGCCGCTCCCGGCCGACCAGCGCCTCCAGCCGCTCCACCTGCTGGATGTAGCGCCCGCGGGCCAGGTACGCGTTGTGCTGGAGGTGGTGGCTCGAGTACGTCGGGTCGGCGGTCATCCGCTCCCGCTCACCGGCCGTCCGCTCCTCCTCCAGCGCCAGCGCCCGCTCGAAGTCCCGCTCGGCCTCGTAGCCCCGGGCCAGCTCGTGCGAGTGCGCCGAGTACGCCCGCTCCACCGGGTCGCGGAGCAGCACCAGCAGCTTCACCGAGGGCAGGTCGCGGGCGATCCGCTGCGCGGCCAGCGGGTGGAACATGTAGTACGGGCTCGACTCGCCGGTGATCCCGCGTACGCCGAGCTGCGCCTTCACCGCCTCCGCCTTGCCGGTGGTGGGGAAGTGCCCGAGGTACCAGCTCATCCCCCGGTGGTAGTCCATGTCGAAGTAGTGCACGCCCTTGTGGTAGGCGGGCGGCAACATCCCGGGATGCTGCGAGAGCGTCTTGAACAGCGAGGTGGTGCCGCACCGCTGCGCCCCCACGATCAGGAATCCCGGCACCATCCGCGACCCGGCGGTCAACCGACCGACCGTCCGGCTCACCGACTTCACCGCGCGGAGCGCCTGTTCCTTGGCCAGCGTCACGTCCCCACTCCTCACTCTCACCGGGCCCGGCGGGCCAGGTGCTCCTCCACGGCGGGCAGCAGCCAGGTGTCGACGTGCCCCAGTCGCGCACCCGCCTCCGCCTGCCGGTCCCGCAGATAGCGTGCCGCCAGCTCCACGAGGTAGAGCACGGCGACCAGGTCGGCGTCCCGGCCGTCGGAATCGAACGGCGCCAGGCTCCGGCCCGCGCCGGCGATCAGCGCCCGCGCGGCCTCGGTCGGCTCCACCCCGTCGTTGCCGATCGCGGTCTGCACCACCCGGTGCAGCGCGTCGTAGCCGACCGGCACGTCCGCCTCGAACCGCTCCCAGTCCCAGACCAGCACCCGGCCGTCGGCCAGCACCGCGCTGTTGCCGCCGTTCCAGTCGCCGTGCCAGGCGCCGAACGCCATCGTCGGGTCCAGGTCCGCGACCGTCTTCAGCACCGCGCGCAGCCGCCCGGCCTCCGGGCGCGCGCCGAGCGCGTCCACCGCGTCGGCCAGCCGGGTCGCGTGGTCGCTCGCGGCCCAGGACCGCCGGCGTACGCCCAGACAGCCGGCCACCGCCACCATGGCCGCCCGCTCGGCCGCCTCGGCGGCGGCCGGGGTGGCCCGGGGCAGCCGCACCGGCAGCGCCTCCTGCACCAGCAGCGCGTGCCCGTGCCAGTCGCCGTGGTGGCATACCCCGGCCACGGTCACCGGGCCGAGCGGCAGGCCGGCCAGCCGGGCCAGCGCGGCGGCCTCCGCGTCGACCAGGGCGCGGGTCAGCGGGTCGACGCCGAGCTTCGCGTACCCGAGGGCCCGGCCGTCCGGTGCGAGCAGTTGCAGCACCGGCTTGCGGTTGGCCCGGGCGGGCCCGATGTGCAGGCTGACCAGCGCCCGCTCGCCGAGCACCTCGGCCAGGTACGCGTCCAGCCCACCGCCGGTCACCACCAGCCGGTCGCGGAAGACCAGCGGCCCCAGGCCGAGCCGGAACGCGGTGGCCAGGCCCTGCCGGACCAGCTTGGCCTTGCGGCCGACCGCCTCGGTGGAGTGCCGCACGGCGCTCGCCGCGGCGCGGCCGGAGCTGGTGGGCACCAGCAGCCGGGGGCGGGACGCCGAGGGCACCACCATCCAGCCGGCGCCGCCCCGGCGCAGGGCGGGTTCGGCCGGCTCGGGCCAGATCAGCCCGGCCAGCTCACCGAGGTAGGCGGAGCGGCCGTCGCCGTCCGGAGGTACGCGGAACACCATCAGTGGTCACCGGCAGCTTCCAGTCGGGCCCGTAGCCCGGCCACGGTGCCCCGGGGCGGCGCCGGCGCGAGTGCCCGGCGGAGCCGGTCGTTGCGGGCGAGCAGGGCGACCGAGATCAGGCCGTAGGCGAGGGTGGCTTCCAGTGCCCCGTAGGTGAACTGGAAGAAGAGCATGAGGATGAGCACGAGACTGCCGGCGATCCCGATCGCGCTGTGGTCGCGCCGGTAACGCCAGAGGCAGTAGAGGAAGAAGCCGTTGTAGGCGATCGCGCCCACGTAGCCCTGGCCGACCAGCAGCGCCCAGAGCTGGCCGTTGCTGCCCAGCTCCCGGTTGCCGCACTGCTTGCAGTCGTCGGACTTGCCGATGGCGATCGACCGGTTGCTGCCGATCAGCGCCCGGTTTCCGCCGTAGCCGAGGATCGGTGAGTGGTTCGCCGCGGTGACCGCGCCCTCGGAGAGGGTGGTGCGGATGTCGTCGCTGTGCCCGTTCTGGAGTCGCTCGTCGAAGGTGCGGCCCAGCGGTGTGGCGATGATCAGCACCCCGATCAGGCCGACCGCCAGGGCGAGCCCGCCGAGGACCACCATCCGGCCGCGCAGAGCGAGCCGGATCGCCACGTAGACCGCGGAGATGCCGAGGCCGATCCAGAGGCCGCGGTTGAGCGAGTAGATGATCGGGAAGATCGCGGCCAGCGCGATGGCGACGCCGGCCACCCGGCGCAGCGGCCTGCCCAGCACCACCCAGCCGACGATCAGCCAGACGAGCAGGATCGCCGTGTTCTCGCCCCACGAGTTCGTGTAGGTGAACGGCGCGGACGGTCGCGGCGAGCTGGCCTCGCCTTCGATCACCTGCTGGACCTGGGCGAACTTCACGTCCATGAGCGAGGCGACGAAGGGCTGGCTGGCGATCGAGTGCGGCAGGATGAACCGCAGCGGCGCGACGAAGCCGAGGGTCGGGAAGAGCGAGCCGAGCCAGCCGCCGATCACCACGACCACGCCCATGAACCCGAAGAGCCGGACGATCCGGCGCCGGGACAGCTCCCGCTCGCCGAGGTTGTAGACGTAGAGCATGACCACGGTCATGCCGACGAAGTTGGCCAGCCGGATGGCCCAGCCGATGTACCGGCCGCCACCGCCCGGCGGCAGCGTGTTCGGCGCGGTGAGGCCGAGCATGGTGGCGGAGAGGACCAGCCAGAGCAGCAGGAGCAGCCAGATCCCGAAGCCGGGCGGCACCCGGACCGGGCCCCGACGGACCATCTGCACCAGCATCGGCACCGCGAAGATGACGAAGACGAAACTGGACACCCCGAGCGCCCACCACAGCGGGTAGAGCACGAAGAGCGCGATCAACGGCCACGCCGTGGGCAACCGCAGCGACCAGCCCTTCGGCCGCACCGTGGCCGGCCTGAGCCGGGTCCCGGCGGGCGGCGGCACCGCCGCGTCGACCGGGGCCGACCCGCGCGCCGGGCGGGGCGGGGTGACCGTGCTCATTTCACGGTGACCTTGGCGGTGGTCGGCGCGTAGATCACCCAGGCGTTGCCCGGCTGCGGGTGCAGGAGGTCGCCGCCGGTGTCGGCGAGGGTGCAGACCATCCCGAGGCCCGGCTTGCGCCACCGGCCCTTGGCGCTGGACGGCCCGGAGACCGCGACCACCGCGCCCTCACCGAAGACGTTCGCCGACGGGAGCGACCGGGGCGACGGGTTCCGCACGTCGAGCGTCCGGTATTCCATGGTCAGCACGAGCACCGACGCGGCGGTCACCGTGGCGGTGCCCACCTTGCCCACCCAGAGCGACTTCTGCTGGTCGTACCGCCAGACCATGGGCGGTCCGCCGGAGACGGCGACCGACAGCTCGGTGGCCGGCGCGAGGTCCCGCGCGGCCAGGGCGGCGCCGTCGGTGGCGTGGTCGAGGGGCGGCGTGGGCGGCTGGCCGCCCTTCGGCGCGGCCTTGAGCAACGCGGCCGTCGAGGTGTAGCCGTCGTCGATGGCGTCGCCGTCGTCCGGCGTGACCCCGGCCAGCCCGGACTTCTCGAACTGGCTGAGGAAGCCGGTGGGGCCGCCGGCGTAGCCGACGAACGGTCGCAGCACGGCGACCGACCGGATGTCGACCGGGCGGATCTCGGCGACCGGGCCGACCTTGGCGGCGTCACGGGAGTGGAACACCGCGGTCAGGTGCAGCGTGTCGGACTCGGCGAACTCGGCGTAGACCAGGTCGGCCGCGTCCAGCCCGGCCGGGGTGGTCGAGGGGCTGACCCGCAGCGGCACGGCGACCGCCTGGCGGCCGGCCAGCGGCGCGGCGCTCACCGGCGCGCCGGTCAGCGGGCCGGCGGGCAGGCTCGGGGTCGGGCTCGGCGGGGGCGTCGCCGGGGCGCTGCCCGGGTCGACCACGTCGACGCTGCCCGCCTCGGGCTGGGGCTCGCTGCAGGCCGTGCCGAAGCCGACCACGAGGGCCGGGGCGAGGGCGGCGCGAAGCAACTGCCGGCGGTTCACCCCAGGTCCTCGCCGGAGTCCAGCGCGTAGCTGCGGCCGTCGCCGTCACCCCGGGAGCGGTAGGTGCCGCCGCTGCCGTTGACCGGCAGCGGCTTGTTCGGCACCGGCGGCTTGACCGACGCCTTGCCCGGCGCGGACGGCTTCGCCGACCCGGCCGCGGAGCCCGAACCGGACGGCTGCATCCGGGGCAGCACCATGGTGGACTCGGCGGACGGGCCGGGGCTCGGCCGCGGCTTGGGCCGGTTGACCGGGGTCGCCGGGCGGGCGGCGCCGGGTGCCGGGGCGGGCAGGCGCGGGGCCAGCACGGCGCCGATCACCGGGGCGTTGACCTGCTCGAACTGCTGGAGCGCGGCGGTGATCTCGCCGCTGCGGGTCCGCCCGCTCTCGGCCACCACGATCACCGCGTCGACGTGCCGGCCCAGCGCCTGGGCCTCCACGGCGAGGGTCGGCTGGGCGGTCTCGATGATCACGTGGTCGAAGCGCGCCGACAGCTCGCGCAGGATCTCCAGCAGGCCGGAGACCGGCAGCTCGACCTCGGCGTCCAGGTCACCCGGGACGAGCACCCGGAGCTGGCCGAGACCGGGCAGCGGGGCCAGCGCCTTGAGCGCGGGCACGTCCCGGCGGAGCACCGAGGCCAGGCTGTGCCGCCCCTCGGCCACCCCGGTGATGCTGCTCAGCGCCGAGTCCGGCTTGGTGGTGATCAGCGCGACCTGCTGGCCGGTCCGGGCGTACGCGGCGGCCAGGTTGGCGGCGACGAACCCGGCGGCGGAGCCGGCCGAGCCGTCGCAGAGCAGCAGCTGGCGCCCTCGACCGGCCTGCGCCGGCTCGGGCACCGCGGAGAGCAGCACGTTGCGCAGCCGGCCCAGCTCGCGGGAGATCCGGTGGGTGGCCGGCAGCACCGCCAGCGACGGGGTGCGGGTGGGCAGCTCCAGCAGCAGCGGCAGGCCGACCCGGTCGGAGATGTCGCGCCCCCGGCGGATCCGCGTGTCGAGCCGGTCCAGCACCAGCGCCAGCACGATGCCGAGCAGCAGGCCGGCGCCCATGCCGCTGGCCAGGTTCAAGGTGCGGTTGGGGGAGCTGGGGCTCTCCGGCAGCCGGGCGTCCGAGATGATCTCGCCCGGGTCGCTGTCGGCGGACAGCAGCGGGCTGAGCCGGTTGTTCAGCGAGGTCAGCTGGTTGGTCAGCACGTTCCGGTCGGCCTCGGCGCGCTCCCGCTCGGGGCTGTTGGCCGGCGCCGCCGCGATCCGGCCGGCGACCGAGCTGAGCTGCTTGTTCACGTCGGCGATCTGCTGCTTGAGCGCGGTGGTCTCGTTCTCCAGCGCCTTCTGCGCGGTGGCCTTGCGCAGGTCGAGGTAGGCCTGCGCGAAGGCGTGCGAGCCGGCCTGCGCCTGGGCGGGGCTGTCGGCCTCGTAGGCCACCTGGAGGATCTGGCTGTTCGGCGGGACGGTGACCGTCACCGACTTCACCAGCTGGTCGGCCCCGGTGTCGACCTTCATGAGGCCCTTGGCCCGCTCGGCCACCACCAGCGAACGGACCACCTGGGCCTCGGTGTCGAGGTTCACCTTGGCGTTGGGGTTGCTCTCCGCGCCGGCGCTGAGCGGGCGGACGAGCAGCGACGTGCCCGACGTGTAGCGCGCGTGCTGGAGCTGGCTCACCGCCAGGCCGCCGGCCAGGCCGAGGACCGCGGCGAGGAGCAGGATCCACCAGCGGCGGCGCAGCCAGCCCAGGTAGGCCATCAGGGCAAGACCGTCGGAATCGCTCTCGGCCAAATGGGGTGAGGGCATCAGAGTCTGTCGCTCCCTTTCGACCGAGCCGGGCAGTCCACGGCGCAGACTGGACCTGACCGTGGCCTTGAGTGTCCCCGATCCGAACGATGAGGGAAAGTCTGCTCCCGTTCCGGTAAGCCTGCCCAGGTGTAGGCAGCCCGCGTAGATATGGCCGATCGGCGCTGGCCATTCGGCGGGTTTCCCGGTGTTGGGCCCGACCTGCCCCCGGGGTCGGCGTCGCCGTCGGCCCTCGTGCGGAGCGGTGACGGAATCCTGACACACCATCGGCCGTCGCGGTTGGCCCGGCCCGCCATGGCGGCGGAACGCGGGCTGACCTCGGTCCTCGCCGGCTCCGCCGGATCCCGTTCACGGGAATCCCCGGGTGACCCGACCGGTCGGTGGGGATCCGTCCAACGGCCCCTTCAGTTGTCCACCCCCGCGCCAGTAGGTTGTCATGGCGCGTCCGGGGGTCATTCACGAAAATCCGGGCGTGATCGCGGCGTACGGGGAGGAACATTCTGGTGAGCGGGTCAATCGACGACTCGGGGCAGGTCCTGCTGGTCGGCTCCAGTGGTGGGCATCTCGCCCAGCTCCTGGCGCTGGAGCCGTGGTACCGGGAGCGGCGTCGGGCGTGGGTCACGTTCGACACCCCGGACGCCCGCTCGCTGCTCGACGGTGAGGACGTGGTCTGGGCCCACCACCCCACCACGCGGAACGTCCGGAACCTGGTCCGCAACGCCTTCCTCGCGCTGAAGGTGATCCGCCGCCGCCGCGTCGACGCCGTGGTCACCACCGGCGCCGGGGTGGCCCTGCCGTTCGTGGTCGCGGCCCGGCTGCGCCGGATCCCGACGGTCTACATCGAGGTCTACGACCGCATCGACAGCGCGACGCTGACCGCCCGGCTCTGCCGCCCCTTCCTCTCCGCGATGCTCGTGCAGTGGGAGGAGCAGCGCCGCATGTACCCGGAGGCGACCGTCGTGGGGAACCTCCTGTGAGCGCGAGGAGTGAGCCGGTTTTGCGAGCCCCGCAGTCGCGAACGAAGGTGACGCTGTGAGCGCGAGGAGTGAGCCGGTTTTGCGAGCCCCGCAGTCGCGAACGAAGGTGACGCTGTGAGCGCGCACCTGCCCCGGCAGCGGGACGGGCGCACGACGCCGTACGTGCTGGTCGTCGTCGGCACCGACGTGCACCGGTTCGACCGGCTGGTCGGCTGGCTCGAGCGGTGGCACGCCGGGCGGCCGGGTGTCCGGCTCGTCCTCCAGTACGGCCACAGCCACCCGCCGGCGCTGCCCGAGGCCACCCCGTTCCTCGGCCACGAGGAGCTCCAGCGGGCCATGGCCGAGGCCACGCTGGTGGTGAGCCACGGCGGCCCGGCCACCATCACCGAGGCCCGCCGCACCGGCCACCTGCCGATCGTGGTGCCCCGCGACCCGAGCCACGACGAGCACGTCGACAATCACCAGCAGCTGTTCTCGCGGCGGCTCGGCGCGGCGGGCATGGTCCGTCTCTGCGAGTCCGAGGCCGAGCTGGTCGCCGCCCTCGACGAGGGCCTGGCCGACCCGGCCCGGTTCGTCCTGGCCGCGGACCCGGACCGGCCCGATCCGCGCGCCGAGGCGGTGGCCCGGGTCGGCGCGGTGATCGACGGCCTGGTGGCCGGCCGGGCGAGCCAGCGTGCCGGCGGGCGGCGCCGGTGAGCGCCCCGGAGCCGTCCGAGCCCCGTGTCCTCTTCGTGGGCGGCCTCGGCCGCAGCGGCTCGACCCTGCTGGAACTGCTGCTGGCGCAGAGTGCCGACGTCTGCGCGGTCGGTGAGGTGGTGCACCTCTGGGAACGCGCGCTCGGCGCCGACGAGCGGTGCGGCTGCGGCGAACGCTTCACGGCCTGCCCGTTCTGGCAGCGGGTGGGTGAGCACGCGTTCGGTGGCTGGTCCGCCGTCGACCGGGACGACGTGCTGGCGCTCAAGGACCGGGTCGACCGGACCCGGCACATCCCCCGCCTGGCGAAGAACTCGCTCTCCGCCGAGCAGCTCGCCGACGTCCGCCGCTACGCCGACCTCTACACCCGCATCTACCGGGCCGCCCTCGCGGCGACCGGCGCCCGGGTGGTGGTCGACTCCAGCAAGCACGCCTCGCTCGCCTTCGCGCTGCGCTGGGCGGAGGGGCTCGACCTGCGGGTGCTGCACCTGGTCCGGGACAGCCGGGCGGTCGCGTACTCCTGGGGCAAGCAGGTGCGCCGGCCGGAGGTGGTCGACGGCGAGGACTTCATGCCGACCTTCTCGCCGTTCGAGGTGAGCAAGCTGTGGACCGCGCAGAACGCCGCGTTCCACCTGCTCGCCGCCCGGGCGAAGGTGCTCCGGCTGCGCTACGAGGACTTCACGGCCGACCCGGCCGGCACGGTCCGCCGGCTGCGCGAGTTCGCCGGCCTGCCCGACGACCCCGAGGCGCTGCGCATCCTCACCTCCGACCACTCCAGCTCGGCGCGTCTGACGCCGCGCCCCGACCTGGAGCCGTCGCCCCCCGCCGCCCCGTTCCGCGCGCACAGCGTCGCCGGCAACCCCCTGCGGTTCAGCGGCGGGCCGTTGACCGTGCGGCGGGACGAGGCGTGGCGGAGCCGCCTGCCGCGCCGCAGCCGGGCCGTGGTCAGCCTGGCCACGCTCCCCTTCCGAGTCCGCTACGGCTACCTGGGCCAGCGGGGTTCCGACGAGTCCGTGGAGAGAGCATGAGTGGGCCGAGCATCTCGGTCGTCGTACCGACGCGGGACCGTCCGGAGCTGCTGCGCGCGGCACTCGACGCGATCCTCAGCCAGGCGCACCCCGGCCTGATCGAGGCCATCGTGGTCTACGACCAGTCCGAGCCGGACCGGTCGCTGGAGCTGGACCGGGGCGACCGGCGGGTCCGGGTCATCACCAACACCCGCAGCCCGGGGCTGGCCGGGGCGCGCAACACCGGCATCGAGGCGGCCACCGGCGACCTCGTCGCGTTCTGCGACGACGACGACGAGTGGCTGCCCGGCAAGCTCGCCGCCCAGCTCGGGGCGCTCGACGTGCACCCGGACGGCGCGCTGGTGAGCTGCGGCATCCGGGTCAGCTACGACGACCGCACGGTGGACCGCTCGCTGGACCGCTCCCGGGTGTCGCTGGAGGCGCTGCTGCGCGACCGGCTCACCGAGCTGCACCCGTCCACGTTCCTGATCCGCCGGGCCGCCCTGCTCGACGCGATCGGGCTGGTCGACGAGCAGATCCCGGGCAGCTACGCGGAGGACTACGAGTTCCTCCTCCGGGCCGCCCGGTACGCCCCGCTGGTCAATGTGGAGAGCCCGTACGTGCTGGTCCGCTGGCACAAGCGGTCGTACTTCGCGCAGCGCTGGGAGACCATCTCGACGGCGTTGCAGTGGCTGCTGCGCCGCTACCCGGAGTTCGCCACGGTGCCGCACGGCGAGGCGCGGGTGGCCGGTCAGATCGCCTTCGCGCAGGCGGCCATGGGCAACCGGCGGGACGCCGTGCGCTGGGCCCGGCGCACGCTGGCGCGCAACCCGCGGGAGCCGCGCGCCTACCTGGCGCTGGCGGTGGCGAGCCGGGCGGTGCAGGCCGACCGGGTGCTGCGCACGCTGCACAAGCGGGGCCGCGGCATCTGAGCCGTGGACGCCGAACGGGCGGGCGACCAGCCGGTCACCCGCCCGTTCCGCTGCACGGGGTCAGGCCACGCAGAAGGACTTCCACGCCTGGATGCTCGGCTGGTCGAGCAGCCGGAAGTCGCCCTGGCTGACCACCTGGTTGTAGTAGGCCACGAACTCCGGCCGCTGGCCGTTGAGGAAGCCGGTCATCGAGCGGATCCAGGTCGCCCGCCCGCTGCCCGAGTCGCCCGGCACCAGGTCACTGCCGGTCTCGGCGACGCCCCACGGCTTGCCCAGCGCCTTGGACTTGCTGATCATCTCGCCGTAGATCTCCTGCGGCGGGGCGTACCGCTTCCACTTGGCGCCCCAGTTGTAGCAGTCCCAGCCGAGCGTCTCGATCACGTCGCCGCCGGGGTAGAAGGCGTCGAAGCTGCGCCCGGACTTTGGGTCGAGCGTCCAGCACATCAGGATCAGCGTGTTGATCAGCTTGGGGTTGCCGGCCCGGTTGGCCAGCCCGGCGACCCGCTTCCACGCCGTCCGGTACGCCGCCGTGGTGAATGCGCCGCGCTCGACGTCGTCCTCGGGCTCGTGGAAGTAGGACCAGTACACGTTGTGCTCGCGCGGGATCGAGGCGAACCAGGAGGCGAGCCGGGAGTCGTACTTGCCGGAGTTGATGTCCTGCGGCGAGGCCTTGAAGGAGACGACCACGGTCCGGTCCACCACGTCGGCGCGGCTGCCGTTCCAGGCCGGCGGCAGCCCGGGGAAGAAGACGCGGGCCATCCGCAGCTTGCCGAAGGTCCGGTCGGAGCGGCTGAGCGCCTGGCCGAAGCTCTCCCCGTTCTGCACGCCGATCGACGCGCCGGGGAGGGTCAGCCGGGTGCCGGCGAAGCCCGGAGTGGTGCCGGCGGAGGTCGACGGCGACACGGCCGGCTTGCCGCCGAGGCCCTGTTCGGCGCTGGGGGTGGCGGCGCCGGGCGTGGCCGCGCCGCTCGGGCCGGCCGACTGCACCGGTCCGCCGGTGCGCGGCGCCTCGCCGGCCTGCCGGGTCGAATCGGGCCGGAGGGTCGCCACGGCGGCGCCACCGCCCGCGACGGCGAGCACGAGCGCCGCGGCGACGGCGATCCGCCACCGGCGCCGGGATCCCCCGGGCGGCGTCGGGGTCAGCGCCACCGGCGGGAGCGGCGGCTGGTCGGCGCCACCGGGCCAGGCCGCGGTACGCGGCTCGCCTGGTACGCCGTCCGGCGCCGGCCCGGGCAGGGTGGCCGTGGCGGCCGGCGCGCCCTCGGCCCAGCCGGCCTCCGGTCCGGGCCCGGCGGCCGGCCCCCAGTCGCCCGGCCCGCCGTGCCCGGCCCAGTCGGTGTCCCCGCCGTGTGGCGGCCAGTCCTGCTCCCCGCCGTGCGGCGGCCAGTCGTACTCCCCGCCGTGCGCCGGCAGGTCGACGTCCGCCGCCCGGGCCGCCGGGTCGGCGTCCGGGTGCCCGGCCGGGCCGGCCTGCCGCGTCGGCCAGGCGTATCCCGGGTCGGCGCCGGCCCACCGGGGGTCGGGGTCGCCGTGACCGGGCCCGGCCTCCGGCCAGGGCAGGCCGGATCGGGCCTCGGCCGGTGGCACCGGCGGCGCGGCCTCGGGCCAGGGCAGGACGGGCGCGCCCTGCTGGCGCGGGACGTCCTGCCCCGGCCAGAGGCCGGTCGGCTGTCCGAAGGCGTTGTGCTGGTCTCGCTCGGCCGGCATGACCCTCCCTGGCTGGCGGTGGCCCGTCTCTCGGGACTCAGGTCGGACGTGCATTCCGACCGAACGATATCCTCCGGTCACCTGGGCCGTGCGTACCGCAACACTCAGCCGAACGCCCCACCCGGGGTGTCGGTGACGGTCGAAGCGGGCATCTCGACCCCGGTGCGGGCGATCGCGTCGAGCAGCTGGTCGGCCAGCTCGGGGCGGCAGACCAGCAGATCCGGCAGCCGGGGGTCGGCCCGGTTGTAGCGCAGCGGCGACCCGTCGATCCGGGACGCGTGCATCCCGGCGCCCAGGGCCACCGCCACCGGGGCGGCGCTGTCCCATTCGTACTGGCCGCCCGCGTGGACGTACGCGTCGACCTCGCCGGTCACCACGGCGCACACCTTGACCCCGGCGGAGCCCATGGGGACGGCCTGCGCGCCGAGCAGCTCGACCAGCTCGCCGACGAAGGCCGGCGGTCGGCTGCGGCTCACCGCGATCCGGATCGGCCCGTCGGCCGGCTTCGGGGTCGGGCAGGTGGTGCCGAGGATGAGCTGGTCACCGTCCACCGTGGTGCGGGCCGGCATGCCCACGGCGCCGGCGACCAGGGCGCCGTCCGGCGCGGCCGAGCGCTGCCAGAGCGCCACGTGCACCGCCCAGTCGTCCCGCCCGGCCTCGGAGAACTCCCGGGTGCCGTCCAGCGGGTCGATGATCCAGACCCGGTCGGCGTCGTGCCGGGGCGCCCGCTCGCCGTCCGCCCAGGCCCGGCGCGAGTCGGCCTCCTCCTCGGAGAGCACCGCGTCGGCGGGCCGCCAGCGGGCCAGCGCGGCGGTCATCAGCTCGTGCGACGCGCGGTCCCCGGCGTCCTTGAGTGCCCTGGGGTCCGCGAAGCCCTGCCGGTCCCGCAGCGCGGTGAGCGCCTCGCCCGCCCGGCCGGCGAGCCACTGCGCGAACTGCTGGTCGTCGAGCCGTCCGGCGTCGTCCTCGGTCACGAGCCTCACCACCTGTCTCCCCGGGTCTGCCGCGACCCGCAATCCTTCGGCGGCCGGTGGTTCCGGCGCCAGCTTCCGGTCGGATGGTAGACAGCCGTGAACTCGTTTCGAATCCGCGTCGCCCCTGGTGGACGGAGCGGCCGCCCGCATGTTGAACTTCGCGTGTATGGCGGTCGGACCCGCCGGGCCAGGCCCTAGGCTCGTGCGCATGACCGCCGAGCAGCTGATCTCCTTCGCCCGTGGGGCTCCCTCGCTGGACATCGTCGATGTCGAGGGGCTCAAGGCCGCCGCCGTCCGCGCCTTCGACGCCGACCCCGCCGGGATCACGGCGTACGGCACTTCCGTCGGCTACCCGCCCCTGCGGAAGTGGATCGCGGAGAAGCACGGCGTCGAGACCGACCAGGTGCTGATCACCAACGGTTCGCTCCAGGCCGACGCGTTCCTCTTCGACCACCTGGTCCGCCGGGGCGACGCGGTGGTGGTCGAGCGCCCGACGTACGACCGGACGCTGCTCAACCTCCAGCAGATGGGCAGCGAGATCCACGGCGTCACGATCCAGCCGGACGGCCTGGACACCGCCGAGCTGCGCAAGCTGCTGGAGTCGGGGGTCCGGCCGCGGCTGGCCCACGTCATCCCGAACTACCAGAATCCGGCCGGCGTGACGCTCTCCCTGGAGAAGCGCCGTGAGCTGCTCGACCTGGCCGCCGAGTACGACTTCACGATCTTCGAGGACGACCCGTACGCGGACATCCGGTTCCGGGGCGAGCCGCTGCCCTCGATGCTGTCGATGGACACGCGGGGTGTGGTGGTGCACGCCTCCAGCTTCACGAAGACGGTCTGCCCGGGCGTCCGGGTCGGCTACCTGGTCGGCCCGCCCGACGTGATCGCGAAGATCGCCAAGCGGGCCACCAACCTCTACATCTCGCCGGGCATGGTCTCCGAGGCGATCGTGCACCAGTTCTGCGTCTCCGGCGAGATCGACCGGTCGATCCACACGGTGCGCACGGCGCTGGGTGAGCGCGCCGAGGTGCTGGCCGACTCGCTGCGCCGGCACATCCCGGAGGCCCGGTTCGTGGAGCCGGACGGCGGCTACTTCCTCTGGATCGAGCTGCCCGAGGACGTGGAGGTCGACCGGCTCGCCCCGGCCGCGGCGGAGCGCGGCGTCGCGGTGGTCAAGGGCAGCGACTTCATGATCGACGGTGGCCGGCACGCGCTGCGGCTGGCGTTCTCGGCGGTGACGGCCGACCGGATCGACGAGGGCGTCCGGCGGCTGGCAGAGGCGATGGCATCCGTCCGGGGCTAGCTTTCTGTCGGGTTCCCGACAGAAGGGCGATACCGGCCGGTCCGGCTCTCCCGCTGGGCCGGTCGGCGACCCACAATGCTGCGAGCGCCGCTCACCTTTTCTCGGTGACCGGTCCGCCGACCGGGCGGCCACGGGCCGCCCCGTCCGGGCCGCCGGCGCGCACAGCACTACTCCCGCCCCCAAATGGGTGCCGGGTGGGCCGTGTCGCCCCTCACCCCCCTGACGCGGCCGGCCCGCCCGGCGCCGTCACCGCTCCCGCCCGGGCGTGACGCGGGTCGCAGTCCGGCAGGCCGCCCCGTGCTCGCCCGCGCTGCGCCCCGTCCCGACCGGCGTAACCTGCAAGCCGCAGCTTCGTGGAGAGGGGGCGAGATGACGGACCGGGTGGCACGCGACCGCGGCGCCGCGCAGAACGGCGACCGGGCACCCCGACCACGGGCCTGGGCGGCGCCGGTACGCGCCATGTCCCGCATCCTCAACGCCGACGGCTCTCCGCGTACGACCGAGCCGGCCGGCTCCGGCCGGAGCGGGATCGTCGACTGCGGCCTGTACGTCGACGGCGAGCGCCGGCCCGGCGACTGGACCTACGCCGACGCCCTGACCGCCGCTCGCCGGGAGCGAAACGGTTTCGTGTGGCTCGGCCTGCACGAGCCGGAGCTGGAGGAGATGACCGCGATCGCGGCCACCTTCGGCCTGCACGAGCTGGCCGTCGAGGACGCGGTCAAGGCCCAGCAGCGTCCGAAGCTGGAGCGCTTCGGCGACGTGGCCTTCCTCGTGCTGCGCACTGCCCGCTACTGCGAGCACACCGAGCTGACCGAGAACTCCGAGGTGGTGGAGACCGGCCAGGTGATGCTCTTCATCGGGCCGAACTTCCTGATCAGCGTGCGGCACGGGGACGCCTGCCGGCTGTCGCCGGTCCGGGCCGACCTGGAGGCGAAGCGGGACCTGCTGCTGCACGGCCCGTGGGCTGTCGCGTACGCGGTCACCGACCGGGTGGTGGACCTCTACCTGGAGGTGGCCGACCGGCTGGAGGACGACCTCGACGTGCTGGAGGCGGACGTCTTCGACCGGCAGGGCAGCGGGCGGATCCAGCGGATCTACCAGATGAAGCGGGAGCTGGTGGAGTTCAAGCGGGCCGTGGTGCCGTTGCAGCGCCCGCTGCTCACCCTCACCTCGCAGGTCAACCGGGAGGTGCCGCAGGAGGTGCGACGCTACTTCCGGGACGTGCAGGACCACCTGAGCCGCACCGTCGAGCAGGTGAACTCCTACGACGACCTGCTCAACTCGATCCTCCAGGCGCGGCTGGCCCAGGTCACCGTCGACCAGAACAACGACATGCGCAAGATCGCGGCGTGGGCCGCGATAGGTGCCGTGTGGACCGCCATCGCCGGCATTTACGGCATGAACTTCAAGAACATGCCGGAGCTGGGCTGGACCTACGGCTACCCGGGGGTGTGGGCGCTGATGCTGATCTCGTCGTTCACGCTCTACCGGTTGTTCCGCCGCAACGGCTGGTTGTGACCGGCAGACGGAAGCGCCGGCCGCGCGGGGGCGTCCCCGCACGCCGGCGCTTTCCGTGACCGTCGGGTCAGCGACGACCGCTGGACTTGGCGGTGCTCCGGCCGTTCTGCGTGGCCTTGGTGACGTCGTCCGCCGGGCGGCCGGACACGTCCTTGGCGCCCTCGGCGACCGAGGGAACCTTGTCGTTCGGGTGGATCACCGGCTGGCTGCTCGACGTGGCGGTCGAGGCGCTGCCGCTGCCGGCCACGGCCGAGCTGCCGGCGCCGGTCGGCCCGGCCTGGGTGACCTTCGCGGTCGCGTCGGGGGTCTCCACCACGATCGTGTCCACGTCCTCCCGCATCGGCTCCAGCTTGCCCGTCGGGTCGTACTCGGCCCATTCCTGCTGCTCGCGGCGGCGGCGCATGGCCATCGCCCCGGCCAGGCCGGCGACCGTGCCGGCGACCAGCAGGCCGGTCGTCATACCGCGCGACCTCTTCTGCTTCTTCTTCGCGGCCTTCATGTTCTTCGCCTTCACCTTCTTGCTCATCGCGGCCTGCTTGGCGGCGGCGGCCCTCCGGCCGGTCAGGGCCTTGCCGGCGGCCTCGGCCTGCGCGTTCCGCATCGCCATGAGCAGCGGCGCGAGCGCGGCGGCCGTCGACGCCACGCCGCTCGACGCCCGGTCCCGGACGACGATCGCGGTGGGCGCGACAGCGCCCCGGGCCGCCTGGACGCGCGGGCCGACCGTGGCGCCGGCACCCTTCGCCGCATGCGTGGCGGCCTGCCTCAGGTGACCGATGCCCTGGTTCAGCTCGGCCTTCGCGAGCTGCCCCCGGGTCTTGCGCCGCCCGATTCCAAACACGGTCCCACCTCCTGGGAGTTGTTCCTTCGTCATCCTCCACCTTCGGATGCCTCCGCATGGCCAGATCGGGCACATGGGAGGATCCGCATGGAACTGACCAACGAGTGAGGAGTACCCGTGGCCGAGGCTGTCTACGCCACCTTGCACACCAACGCTGGCCCGATCCGGTTGGAGCTCTTCCCGAACCACGCGCCGAAGACCGTCCGCAACTTCGTCGAGCTGGCCGAGGGCACCCGGGAGTACATCGACCCGCGCACCGGCCAGCCGGGCAGCGGGCCGTACTACGACGGCACCATCTCGCACCGCGTGATCAGCGGCTTCATGATCCAGATGGGTGACCCGACCGGCACCGGTCGCGGTGGGCCGGGCTACAAGTTCGGCGACGAGTTCCACCCGGAGCTGCGCTTCGACCGGCCGTACCTGCTGGCGATGGCGAACGCCGGGCCGGGCACCAACGGCTCGCAGTTCTTCATCACGGTGGGCGCGACGCCGCACCTGAACAACCGGCACACCATCTTCGGTCAGGTCGCGGACGAGGAGTCGGCGAAGGTCGTGGACTCGATCGCGAACACCCCGACCGGCCCGAGCGACCGGCCGCTCCAGGACGTGGTCATCGAGCGCGTCGAGATCGAGCGCAAGCCGGCGTGAGCGTGACGCGGGTACCTTTGCTCGCATGACTGAGCGCTCCGGGCAGGCAGGTGACGCCACAGGCGGGCCGGCGCCGACCACTCCGGTCTGCTACCGGCACCCGGATCGGGAGACGTACGTCCGGTGCACCCGCTGTGACCGGCCGATCTGCCCGGAGTGCATGCGGGACGCCTCCGTCGGCCACCAGTGCCCGGAGTGTGTCAGCGAGGGACGCCGCACCGTGCGGCCGGCGCGTACCGCCTTCGGGGGCGGTGCCGCCGGCCGCCAGGGCTACGTCACGAAGACCCTGATCGCGCTGAACGCGCTGGTCATGGTGCTGTCCCTGGCCTCCGACCGGGGCGGGCTGGGCGCTCTAGGCGGCTCCGGCCTCGGCGGCCTGTTTGGCGACTCGACGCCGCTGACCGACTGGGGCGCGGTGCTGGGCCAGGCGATTCTTCCCGACCACACCCTCGGCGGGGTGGCGCAGGGCCAGTGGTACCGGCTGGTCACCGCGATGTTCCTGCACTACGGCCTGCCGCACCTGCTGCTCAACATGTGGGCGCTCTGGGTGCTGGGTCGGACCCTGGAGGCGGCACTCGGCCCGCTGCGCTTCCTGGCGCTCTACCTGATCGCCGGGCTCGGCGGCAACGTCGCGGTCTACCTGTTCAGCGCCCCCAACCAACCCGCCGTCGGGGCGTCGACGGCCATCTTCGGCCTGTTCGCCGCGATCTTCGTGATCATGCGGCGGCTGGGCCGGGACACCTCGGCCATCGTGCCGATCCTGGTGATCAACCTGATCTTCACGTTCACCGTGCCGGGCATCTCGGTGGCCGGGCACCTCGGCGGGCTGGTGGTCGGCGCGCTGATGGCGCTCGTCCTGGCGTACGCCCCGCGGATGCGGCGGACCGCCTTCCAGGCGGCCGGTGGGGCGATCCTGCTGGTGGCGCTGCTCGGGCTGGTCCTCGTCCGCACCGCCGCGCTGACCGGCTGACCGGTCTCAGCGCGCGGCCGCGCGGGCGGCCTCCAGGGCGGCGGCGACCTCCTCGGGCGGCGCGTCCAGGTCGTAGCGGCCGAACAGGTGCAGCGACTCGCCCGCGTCGATCTCCAGCGTCTCGGCGGTGAGCCCGCGCCGGGTACGCCGTTCCACCCGGATCGCCTCCACAGCCGCCCAGGGCAGCCGCCGGCGGCCGGCGTAGCCGTGGACCACGGTGATCCCCTCGGGGTCGGCGGCCAGCCGGACCGGCGCGACCAGGTCGCGCAGCGCCCAGCCGAGCAGCGCGGCGGCGGCGAGCCCGGCGAGCACCAGCTGGACCCGGTCCTCGGCGGCGAAGAGCAGGCCGAGCGCGACCAGGACGAGCGCGCCGAGTGCCTTGACCGCCGGCAGCACCGGCGACACCCGCCACTGCGGGGCCGGGGACGACTGTGGAGTCACCGCCCCAGCATGCCAGCCGGGTGGGCCCGGGAACGGGGGAGGACGACCGCCCCGGTCAGCACGTAGGATCGGGGCAAGCCAGGTTACCGGGGAGTAGACATGAGTGACGCGGTCATCGTCGGAGCGGTCCGGACCCCGGTCGGGCGGCGCAAGGGCAGCCTCGCCGGCGTCCACCCGGTCGACCTCTCGGCGCACGTGCTGCGCGCCCTCGCCGAGCGGACCGGCATCGACCCCGAGCAGGTCGACGACGTGGTCTGGGGCTGCGTGTCGCAGGTCGGCGAGCAGTCGTGGAACGTCGCGCGCAACGCCGTCCTCGCCGCCGGCTGGCCCGAGTCGGTCCCCGGCACCACGCTCGACCGGCAGTGCGGGTCGAGCCAGCAGGCGCTGCACTTCGCCGCCGCCACCGTGCTCTCCGGCCAGGCCGACCTGGTGGTCGCCGGGGGCGTCGAGTCGATGACCCGGGTGCCGATGGGCTCCAGCGTGGCCGGCGGGATGCCGTTCAGCGCCGCGATCCTGGAGCGCTACCGCGGCGTCGAGGGCGTCGCCGCGGACAGCCCGCTCCCGTTCAACCAGGGCGTCGGGGCCGAGCTGATCGCCCAGCGGTGGCGTTTCTCGCGCACCCAGCTCGACGAGTTCGCCCTCGCCAGCCACGAGAAGGCGGCCGCCGCGCAGGACGCCGGGGCGTTCGACCCGGAGCTGGCCCCGGTGGCGCTGGCCGACGGCGGCAAGTTCACCGCCGACGAGGGCATCCGGCGGGACACGTCGCTCGCCAAGCTGGGCGAGCTGCCCACCCCGTTCAAGGCCGACGGCGTGGTCACCGCCGGGTCTGCGTCGCAGATCTCCGACGGGGCGGCGGCGCTCGCGGTCACCACGAGCGAGTGGGCCAGCCGGCACGGCCTGCGCCCGCTGGCCCGGGTGCACACCGCCGTGGTCGCCGCCGACGACCCGGTCGCCATGCTCACCGCCCCCATCCCGGCCACCGCGAAGGCGCTGCGCCGCGCGGGGCTGGGCATCGAGGAGATCGGGGTGTACGAGGTGAACGAGGCGTTCGCCCCGGTGCCGCTGGCCTGGCTGGCGGAGACCGAGGCGGACCCGGAGCGGCTGAACCCGCGCGGCGGGGCGATCGCGCTCGGCCACCCGCTCGGCGGGTCCGGCGCCCGGATCATGACCACCATGCTCCAGCACATGCGGGACAACGGGATCCGCTACGGCCTGCAGACCATGTGCGAGGGCGGCGGCATGGCCAACGCCACCATCGTCGAGCTGCTCTGAAATCGCTGGCCGCCGCCGCGGGCAGCGCCTAGCGTGCCGACCGTGACGACAACGGACTGGTCCGATCCGTCCTGGCGGGACGCCGCGCTGGCCTGGGTCGGTGACGCGCTGGCCCGGCACGGCCGGCGGGTGACCGGGCCCGTCGAGCCCCGGGTCCGCCCCTGGTCGCTGGTCTGGCGGGTGCCCACCGGGGCCGGTCCGGTCTGGTTCAAGGCCAACAACCCGGGCACCCGTTACGAGGCGGCGCTCCTGGCCGAGCTGGCCCGGCTCGCCCCGGGCACCGTCCTCGACCCGATCGCCGTGGACGCCGCGCGCGGCTGGTCGCTGCTGCCCGACGGCGGCCCGAGCCTGCGCGACGTGCTCGCCGGGGACCTGAGCCGCTGGTTACGGGTGCTGCCCGCGTACGCGGCCCTGCAGGTCGCGGTCGCGCCGCAGGCCGGACGGCTGCTCGCCGCGGGGGTGCCCGACCACCGGCCGGAGCTGATGCCGGAACTCCTCGACGGCCTGCTCGACGACTCCGACGCCCTGCTGGTCGGCCAGCCGGACGGGCTGACCCCGGAGCTGCGCGCGCGGCTGCGGGCGTACCGGCCGGAGTTCGCCGCGACCTGCCGGCGCCTCGCGGAGTTCGGCGTCCCGGCCAGCGTGCAGCACGACGACCTGCACGACGGGAACGTCTTCGTCACCGACGACGGCTACCGCTTCTTCGACTGGGGGGACGCCTCGGTGGCCCACCCCTTCGGCACCCTGCTCGTGACGCTCAACTCCGTGGCGCACGGCGTCGGTCTGGCTCCGGGCGACCCGGTGCTGGGTCGGCTGCGGGACGCCTACCTGGAGGCGTGGACCGACCGGTACGACCGGGCCGCCCTGCGGGAGGCCGCCGGCCTGGCCATGACGGTCGCCACGGTGAGCCGGTCGCTGTCGTGGCGGCGTGCCCTGGCCACCCCCGACCCGGCCCGGGCCGAGTACGCCGCCGCCGTGCCCGGCTGGCTCGGCGAACTCTTCGGCCGGAACCCGGTCTGACCGGCCGTTCACCACAGGGCTTCGCCCTGGTTGCGCGACGGTGAACAGTGGACGGTGGGTGGGCCGGTGCGTAACGCCGACCCGCCCGGCAACGCCTGAATCGACGGATGCCGGCGGAGGTCGACCCGGCCCCGACGGGGTGCGGTGGCGGCCTCCGGCACCCCGGTGGCGCCGGTCGCGCCGCCGTCCGATCGACGAAAGGCAGGCATGCCCGTCATCCGTTTCATCCGTCCCGAGGGCCCGGCACTGCGCGCCGGAGCGGCCGCCCTCGCCCTCTCCGCCGCCGTCACCGCTCTCGGTGCGGGCCCCGTCTCCGCCGCCCCGGCCCGGGCCGACCTGGGCCTCACGGTGACCCCCGACCCCGCGCGCGTCCTGGTCGCCGGTCAGGTTGCCGGCATCGGGGTCGACCTGGTCAACCACGGCCGCGCCGGTGCCGAGGGGATCACCCTCACCTTCCGCCTCCCGCAGGTCGTCGCGCCCGCCGGTGAGGGCGGGATCCCGTCCGACAGCCCGTGGCACTGCGCCCTCGCCACCCCGGTCACGACCTGCACCCACCCCGCGCTCGCCGCCGGGGCGGCCGCCGCCCCGCTGAAGCTCCAGGTGCGGCTGCCCGCCGGGCGGGACGGCGCCACCGTCGCCGTGCCGGTCGGCGTGACCACGACCAGCCGGGAGAGTTCCACAGCCGACAACGCCGGTACGGCCGTCTTCACCTACGACGCGAGCATCGTGGTGCCGGAGCCGGAGGTAGCCGACCTCGGGCTCACCGTCACCCCCGACCCCGAGCGCGTCCTGGTCGACGGCCAGGCGGCCGGCGTCGGGCTGGCCCTGGTCAACCGGGGCGACGCCGTCGCCGACGGAATCAGCCTCCATGTCCGGCTGCCCGACGGCGTGACCGTCGCCGGCGAGGGGGGCGGAGTGCCCGCGGACGGCCCGTGGCGGTGTGACGTCTCCTCGCCGGTGGTCGCCTGCACGCACCCGGCGCTCGCCGCGGGGGAGGCCGCCGCCGCGCTGACCCTGGGGGTGCAGCTCCCGGTGGGCGCGGACGGTTCGACCGTCACCGTGCCGGTGGACGTCAGCACCACCAGCGCGGAGACGAACAGCGGCGACAACATCGGCGACGCGGTCTTCACCTACGACGCGAGCATCGTGCCCGAGCCGCACGGCGCCGACCTCCGCTTCACCACCCTCGACGTGCGGCCGTACTGGGTCGTCGAAGGGGACACGGTTCGCACGACCTGGGAGTTCGAGAACGTCGGCGACCTGGTCGCCGAGGACGTCACCATGCGGATCACCCTCGACCCGCGGCTGCGCCCGGTCCCGGCGGACGGGGTGACCGCGCCCTGGCAGTGCACCACGGTCGCCGACGGCTGGGACTGCCGCCACGAGCCGATGGTCACCGGCGAGCAGGCCGTGCTACCGCTGGACTTCACGGTGGTCGGCGGGGTCGCCGGCGACCTGATCCCGTTCCAGGGCGTGCTCACCACCTCGACCCCGGAACTTCCCTCCGGGGCCAACGAGATCGGCACCAGCGTCGAGTTCGCGGACACCAGCACCGTGCACGGTCGGCTCTGGCAGGACCTGGACGGCGACGGCCGGCGTGACGCCGAGGACCCGGCGGTCGACCCGGTCGCCGCGAACGCCTCGGTGTGGGTGGTGCCCACCTTCGGCGGCGAGCCGGACGGCGCCCCGATCGCCGTGCCGGTGGCGGCCGACGGCAGCTGGACCGTGGAGGTCAAGCCGGACCAGTACCGGATCGAGGTGCGGGTCGCGGCCACGTACGACTTCACGGGGCGGGACGCCACCGACGACGCCGTGGACTCCGACGTCTCCCGGTACGCGGTCGAGGGCGACGAGGTGATCGGCCACAGCGTCAGCACGTACGTGCCGAACGGCAGCGAGTGGCAGGTGGACGCCGGACTGGTCCAGGTCACCCCCTGACCTTCGGGCGGGTCCCGGCCGGCGGGCCGGGACCCGTCGTCCGTCGCACATCGGGTGCGAGTTGCACGGGTGGAACTTCCAGAAATCGGGAGTGACCCATATCACCCCTGCTCACATGCTCGTTGCATCTTGCATGGACGTGTTCTCGCGAACGTTCCTTCCGGCCGCCGCCGAGACCGGCCTGGCCACCCAGACCGTCAGCCGACACATGCCGGTCTTCCGCCGGTGTGTCGGCTCCGGTGACGCCACCATCCTGGTCACCCGGTGCAGCCGCCCGGACCACCCGGTCGGCGGCGACTACCTCATGCTGCTCACCCACCGCCGCCTCGTGGTCACCCGGCAGACCCGGGTGCTGCACCGGCTGCGCCTGCACCTCAACACCGAGCTGCGCGAACTGAGCAACGTCACCTGGAGCCCCGACCCCCGGTCGCACAGCCTGGAGCTGGCGGCCACCGCGATCGACGGGGCCCGGGAGCGGTTCCTCATCCGGACCCACCACCCGAAGCAGGTGTGGCAGCTCGACGCCCTGCTCAACCACGCCTTCCGGACCCGGCTCCGGACGCCCGCGGAGCGGCTGGTCGCCACCATCGGCGAGCCGCCGGCCGCCGCCCGCCCGGCCGTGTTCCGCCCCGCGCCGGTCCGCTGACCGGCTCCTTACCGAATCCGAACACTCCCCTGACCTTCCGGGCGGCCCGCGGTCGGTAATCATGGGCCGGTGACCGCCGACGCCGCACCGCGCGGGCTCGTCCTCGTGGTGGAGGACGAGCCGGCCATCGCCGACCTGGTCCGGCTCTACCTGAGCCGGGACGGGTTCGGCGTACACCTGGAACGGGACGGGGCGGCCGGACTGGCCGCCGCGCGGCGGCTGCGCCCGGTGGCCTGCGTGCTCGACATCGCGCTGCCCGGCCTGGCCGGCACCGAGGTGTGCCGGCGGCTGCGCGAGGCCGGCGACTGGACGCCGGTCATCTTCCTCACCGCCCGCGACGACGAGGTGGACCGGATCGTCGGCCTGGAGTTGGGCGCCGACGACTACGTGACCAAGCCGTTCAGCCCGCGCGAGCTGGTCGCCCGGGTCCGGGCCGTGCTGCGCCGCACCGCCGGCGCGCCCGCCACGGCCGAGCAGCCCCGGGTGGTCGGCGCGGTCACCCTCGACCCGGCCCGCCGCACGGTCACCGCCGCCGGCTCCCCGGTGCAGCTCACCTCCACCGAGTTCGACCTCCTCGCGCACCTGATGGCCCGGCCGGGCCGGGTCTTCACCCGGGAGGAGCTGCTGGCCGGCGTCTGGGGGTACGCGGCACACGCCGGCACCCGGACCGTCGACGTGCACGTGGCGCAGGTGCGGGCCAAGCTCGGCCAAGCCAGCGTGATCCGCACCCACCGCGGCGTCGGGTACGCGGCCGATGCCTGAACAGCCCACCGTCGCGCTGCCGGTCATCGGGCCCGGCCCGCCGGCACCGCCCCGGCGGCGGTTCGCGCACACCCTGACCGCCCGCGCCGTGCTGGTCACCTGCGCGGTGGCGCTGGTGTCGGTGCTGGTCACCGCGCTGGTCGCGGTGCCCCTGGCGGTACGCGGGGCGGAGCGGCGCGACCAGGAGGCGCTGGCCGCCCAGGCCCGGCTCGCCGCCGAGGTGCTCCGGGTCCGGGCGGCGCGCCAGCGGGACAACGCCGGGGACCGGCTCATCCGCCAGCTCCGCCAGCAGCAGATCGAGGTCTACCTGATCCGGGCCGGCCAGGCCGACCACGCCGGCCTGCCCCCGCCGGTGGTGAACCGGCTGGCGTCCGGCCGGGACGTCTCCGGCCGGCGCGTCGTCGCCGGCCAGCGGGCCCTGGTCGAGGGGCGGGCGCTGCCCGGCGGGGACGGCGTCGTGCTGGCCCGGCCGACCCGGAACGGGCCGTGGCGGCAGGTGCTGCTCAGCCTCTGGTTGCCGATGCTCGCCGGCCTCGGCGCCGGGGTGGCCGCCGGCCTGCTGCTGGCCCGCCGGCTGGCCCGGCCGATCCGGAGTGCGGCCACCGCCGCGGCGCGGCTGCGCGCCGGGGACCGGGCGGTCCGGGTGCCGGTCGAACCGCCCGACGAGGTGGCCGACCTGGCGTACGCGCTGAACGGGCTGGCCGCCGCGCTGGCCACCAGCGAGGGGCGGCAGCGGGAGTTCCTGCTCTCGGTCTCGCACGAGCTGCGCACCCCGCTCACCGCCATCCGCGGCTACGCCGAGGCGCTGGCCGACGGGGTGATCGACGCCGACGGGGTGCCGGCCACCGGCCGGACCGTGCTCGCCGAGGCCGAGCACCTGGACCGGCTGGTCAGTGACCTGCTGGCGCTGGCCCGGCTGGAGGCCGCCGACTTCCCGCTGGAACCCGGGCCGGTCGACCTGACCCGGCTCGCCGCCGACGCGGCGCGCACCTGGTCCGACCGGTGCGCGGCGGTCGGCGTGCCGTTCCGGGTGGAGGCGCCGGACGGGCCGGTGCCCGCGTACACCGATCCGGGGCGGATCCGGCAGGTCGTGGACGGGCTGCTGGAGAACGCGCTGCGCGTCGTACCCCCGGGGGCGCCCGTGGTGCTCGCGGTCCGGGCGGCCGGGGCGGACCCGGCGGCGGGCGGCGTCGTCGAGGTCCGGGACGGCGGACCCGGCTTCACCGACGACGACCTCGCGGTGGCGTTCGAGCGCGGGGCACTGCACCAGCGGTACCGGGGGGTGCGCAAGGTGGGCAGCGGCCTGGGGTTGGCCCTCGCCGCCGGGCTGGTCCGGCGGCTCGGCGGCGACATCACGGCCGGGCACGCCCCGGAGGGCGGCGCGGCCTTCACCGTCCGGCTGCCCGGCGATCCTTACCTGACCCGAACATCGGCCTGACGATCCGCTCGCGCGCGCGGGGGAGGCTGACGGCACCACGGACGAGAGGAACACTGATGGCACGTCAGGGAATCGTCACCGGCGTCACCGCGCTGCTCGCCGCCGCCGCGCTCGGGCTCGCCGGATGCGGCCCGGCGCAGGTCGCGCAGGACTCGGCCAAGGAGACCGCCGTCGAGGTGGCCGCCGCCCTGGGCGCGGACGGCCAGGCGCTGGCCGCGCTCGGTGTCGACGCCGCCGAGCTGGACGTCGACCCGGTCGCCGCCCCGGCGCCCTCGGCCTCCGGCGCGCCCGGTGTGAAGGCCGGCCCGCAGGACAAGCGGGCGCAGGAGTGGCGCAAGCGGCACCGCGCCCGGGTGCTGCTGCGGAAGAACACCCTGCACGGCGAGGTCGTGGTGCAGACCAAGGACGGCGGTACGAAGAGCGTCGCCGTGCAGCGCGGCCAGGTGACCGCGATCGACGCGAAGTCGATGACCGTGAAGTCCACCGACGGCTTCTCGATGACCTGGACCTTCGACGAGAAGCTCCGCGTGGTCGAGCGGCGCACCACCGTGCAGTCCGGCGACATCAAGGTCGGCTCGACGGTCGGCGTGGCCGGCGCCAAGGACGGCGACAACGGGGTGGCCCGGCTGATCGTGGTTCCGGTCAAGCAGAAGTAACGCGCAACCACCGGGGGTCGGCGCGACCGCGCCGGCCCCCGGCCGGGGTGCGGATGGGCACTTCTCCGGCCTATCGGGCGGGCGGCGCCGGGATGTCCGCCCAGGCCGGGGGCAGGCTGTGGTGACCTCGGCGACCAACCGGGTTAGGCTAGGCCCCGATCTGCCGTCGCCACCGTGGAGAACCCGTGAAGCTCTCGATCCTCATGCCGGTCTACAACGAGGAAGAACGCATCGCGGATGCCCTCAAGCAGGCACTGGCGGTGGACTACCCCTGCGAGATCGAACTCGTCGTCGTGGACGACGGCAGCCGCGACGGCACCGGCGAGGTGCTCGGCCGGGTGGACGACGCCCGGCTGCGGGTGATCACCCACCAGCGCAACGCCGGCAAGGGCGCCGCGATCAAGACCGCCGTCGACAACGCCGAGGGTGAGTACATGGTCATCCTCGACGCCGACCTCGAGTACGACCCGCAGGACATCCCGCGGCTCCTCGAGCCGGTGCTCGACGGCCGGGCCACCGTGGTCTACGGCAACCGGACCTTCGGCAGCCACAGCTCCTACAGCTTCTGGTACGTGATGGGCAACAAGGGCGTGACGCTCGCCGCCAACGTGCTCTACAACTCGTACATCGGCGACCTGGAGACCTGCTTCAAGCTGATGCCGCTGGAGCTCTACCGCTCGCTCCAGGTCCGCTCGCGCGGCTTCGGCATGGAGGCCGAGGTCACCGGCAAGCTGCTCCGCCAGCGCATCCGCCCCTACGAGGTCCCGATCAGCTACCGCGCCCGGGGCCGCGAGGAGGGCAAGAAGATCACCTGGAAGGACGGCGTCGAGGCGATCTGGATCCTGGCCCGCGAGCGCGCCCGCCGCCGCCCGGTCGGCCCCAGCGCCCGCTGACGCCCCCGCACGACACGGACCCCGCACCCCGGCCCAGGCCGGTGTCGCGGGGTCCCGTCGTCTCGGCGGTCAGGCGGCTGCGCGGGCCGGGGTGAGGAACGCGTCGACCGAGCGGCGCAGGCCGGCCGCGTCCAGGCCGTGCCAGCGATCGTGGTCCTCGGGCGTGCCGTAGCGGCGCAGGTCCGACCGTCCCACCCCGAGGGTGAGCAGCCGGTGCGGCCGGTCGGCCAGCGCCGCGCCGACCACCCGGGCCGAGGTGCCCGCCAGGTACGGCTCGACCAGGATCACCTCGGTGCCCGCGAGCGCCCGCAGCCCGGCCGTGTCGAACGGGCGCGGCCGGTGGGTCCAGGCCACCGTGACCGGCCGGTCGGCCACCGCCGCGAGGGCCGCGTCCAGCAGCGGCCCGACGGCCACCAGCAGCGGCGCGCCCGGCCCGGCGTCCCGCATCACCCGCAGGTCACCCGCCTCGGGGTACGCCCGCGCGTTGGTCTGTGTGGACAGCCGCAGGTACGCCGAACCACGCCCGCACACGGCGTCACGCAGCAGACCCGGCACCTCGTCCGGGTGGCCGGGCACGTGCACGGTCCAGTCGTTCAGCGTGTCGATCAGCGCCACGTCGGCCGGGGCGAGGTGGGTCCGCCCCGCCGCCGCCCGGTCGTACGACGCGCCGACGCTGACCAGCACCGCCCCGACCCCCTGGTGGTCGAGGTCCAGCTTGATCTGCTCGTACGCCCGCTCGACCAGGAACGGCGCGTAGCTGTGCACGATCGGCCGCTGACCGGTCAGCGCCAGCCCGCCGGCCACGCCCATCATCAACTGCTCCCGGATGCCGACGTTGACCACCCGGTCCGGGTAGCGCGCGGCGGCCGGGGCGAACGCGGCGGCCGAGATGTCGGCGAGCACGATCGTGGTGCGGGCATCGGCCAGCACCTCCTCGGCGGCGGTCACGAAGATCTCGCGCATGGTCATGGTCACTCCCCGTCGGTGACGACCGCGACGACGACGTGCGGCCGGTGGTGATCGTGCTTGGTCAGGGCGGTGTGCAGGGCCGCGTGGTCCCGGCCGTCGACGGTCGCGGCGGTCCACCCGTTGACGGTGAACCGGCTGGCCGCGCCGCCCGGCCAGCCGTGACTCGCCGACCGGTTGTCCACCACGATCGCGGTGAGGTTGCCGAGCCCGGTGGCGCCCGCGTAGGCGATCGCCTCGTGGTTCGAGCCCTCGTCCAGCTCGGCGTCGCCGAGCAGCACGTACACCCGGGGGTCGGTGCGGCCCTGGGCCCGCAGCCCCAGCGCGGTGCCCACGCCCAGGCCGAGGCCGTGGCCCAGCGACCCGGAGCCGATCTCCACCCCGGGCACCAGCAGCCGGTCCGGGTGGTCGCCGAGCCGGCTCTCCGGGCCGCCCTGGTCGTCCAGCCAGTCCGCCGGGACGAAGCCCTTGGCGGCGAGCAGCGCGTAGTAGCCCGCGACCGCGTGCCCCTTGGAGAGCAGGAAGCGGTCGCGGTCCGGGTCGTCCACCGTCGCCGGGGTGATCCGGAGCACCCGGTCGTAAAGCACCTGGAGCACGTCCAGCGTCGAGTACACGTTGGCGCCGAACTCGCGGCCGGCGCGTACCCGGTCGAGCAGCGCCCCCAGCAGCGCGGGGTCGGTGGCGGTTGTCGTCGTCATGCGGATAGCCTCGGACTTGAAGCGCACTTCAACTCAAGGCCCTGTGATGCACGAAGCAACCCTGACCATCGGCCAGCTCGCCGACCGCAGCGGCGTGGCTCCCTCCGCGCTGCGCTACTACGAGCGGCTCGGGCTGATCCGCGCCGAACGGACCGGCGGCAACCAGCGCCGCTACGCCCGCACCGAGCTGCGCCGGGTGGCCTTCATCCGGATCTCCCAGCAGGTCGGCGTCTCGCTGGAGGAGATCCGGGAGGCGCTGGACTCGCTGCCGTCCGGGCGGACCCCCACCCCCGAGGACTGGGCCGCCCTCTCCCGCGCCTGGCGCGAGCGGCTGAACGAGAAGATCCGGCTACTCGGCAAGCTCCGCGACGACCTCGACGGCTGCATCGGCTGCGGCTGCCTGTCGTTGCAGCGCTGCACCCTCTACAACCCGGGGGACGCGCTCGCCGCCGAGGGGGCCGGCGCCCGGCTCATGCTCCCCCGCCCCGGACCCGACGCCGCCTGACCGTCAGCGGACCAGCAGCACCTTGCCCACGTGGTCGCTGGTCTCCACCAGCCGGTGCGTGGCGGCGGCCTCGGCCATCGTCGCCCGCGCGTGGACGACCGGCCGGATCTTCCCCGACTCGACCAGCGGCCACACCTGCTCGCGGACGCCCCGGACGATCTCCGCCTTCTCGGCGAGTGGGCGGGAGCGCAACGCGGTCGCGTGCACCGACGCGCGCTTCGCCAGCAGCATCCCCAGGTCCAGCTCGCCCTTACGGCCGCCCTGCATGCCGATCACCACGAGCCGGCCGCCGGTGGCCAGCGACGCCACGTTCCCCGGCAGGTAGGCGGCACCCATGATGTCCAGGATCACGTCCGCCCCCCGGCCGTCGGTGAACCGGCGAAGCTCCTCGACGAAGTCCTGCTCCGCGTAGTCGATCGTGTGGGCGGCGCCCAGCTCGCGCAGCTGCTCGTGCTTCGCCGCCCGCGCGGTCACCACCACGGTCGCGCCCAGCGCCACCCCGAGCTGGATGGCGAACGTGCCGATCCCGCTGCCGCCGCCGTGCACCAGCAGCGTCTCGCCCTCGGCCAGCCGGGCCAGCTGCACCACGTTCGACCAGACCGTGCAGGCCACCTCCGGTAGCGCCGCCGCGTCGACCAGGTCCACCCCCGCCGGCACCGGCAACAACTGGCCGGCCGGCACGGCGACCCGCTCGGCGTACCCGCCGCCGGCCAGCAGCGCGCAGACCTCGTCGCCCACCGACCAGCCGGTCACCTCCGGCCCGACCGCGGCCACCACCCCGGCACACTCCAACCCCGGGTACGCCGGCGCGCCCGGCGGCGGCGGATAGTGCCCCTGGCGTTGCAGCAGGTCGGCCCGGTTCACCGCACTGGAACACACCTCGACCACCACCTCTCCCGGGCCGGGCTCCGGGTCGGGCACCACCGCCCAGACGAGCGCCTCGGGGCCACCGGGTTTCGGGATCGTGATCGCGTGCATGCCCCAGTCTTACCCGATCCGACCCGCCGTCCACGCCCGGGCCAGGATCTCGTCCACCGTCTCCTCCGGTGTCTGCGCCGAGGTGTCCAGCCAGAGCCCGATCCGCGGCGTGGTGGCCCGGAAGTCGGCGTCCAGGTCGGCCACCGGCCAGTCGCCGTACCCCTGCTTGGGCCGGTCCCGTTCCCGGGCGGCGACCACGTCGGCGCGCGGGGCGAGCACCACCACGGCCAGCGGGCGGTGCCGGATCCGCTCGACCAGCGCCGGTAGCTCCGGACCGAGCACCACGTCCTGGAGCACCACGGTGAAGCCCGCCGCGGCGTAGCGGTCGGCCGCCGACGCGGCGAGGTCGTAGCGGAGCCGGAGCTGCCGCCACGCCTCGTCGGTGAGGCCGGCCGTCATCTCCGCCCGCCCGCTGACGATCATGCGGCGGAACACGTCCCCGCGCAGGTGCACCGCGCGGGGCAGCCGCCGGGCCAGCAACTGGGCCACAGTGGACTTGCCGGCCGCCATGATTCCACTGATCAGCACCACCGCCGGGGTCTCCCACACGGGAGCATCCTGACAGCAGGGGTGGGACGGCGGCTCGCCGGTTCCATCGCCCGTGGCAGACTAGGCACGGCCGCGCACCCCGTCGGGGACGTGGCAGGGAGGGTTCGCCTAGTGGCCGATGGCGCTGGTCTTGAAAACCGGTAAGGCAGCGATGTCTTCGTGGGTTCGAATCCCACACCCTCCGCCCCTGACCGGCCGGTCACCCCTCGGCGAGCCAGCTCACCCCGTCCGGGCCGGGCAACTGCTTCGCGGCCAGCATCGCGTCGAGCGCGGACGCCAGCCGGACCAGGCCGGCGCGGGTCCGGGGAAGCGCCGCGCCGAGACGAAGACGATTCCCGCGTGCGGCGTCGACGCCGTCATCCGCGCGAAGTCGGCGACGTTCTCGGTGACGACGCAGCGCTGGTGCCGGCTGCCCACGCGAGTACATCCTCGTCCGACCGGGAGGCGAGGCCGACCTCCAGGTCTAGGGCGGCGAGCACGTCATGGCCCCGTTCCCGCAACCGGCGGCCGAGCGCCGGCGGGTACATCTCGTCGAGGAGCAGCCCGGTCATGCCGGCGGGCGCCCCAGCAGGCCCTGCTCCGCCTGCCAGAGTCGTTCCTCCCGCTCGGCGGCTTCGTGGTTGGCCCGGATGAGCAGGTCGATCTCGGCCGAGTAGGTGGCGTAGTAGCGGAGCGCCGTCGCGATCTGGTCACGGCCGAGGCCGGTGACCTCCATCAGCTCCGCGGCCAGCTCCTCGCCCTCCAGGTCGGGCGACTCGGCGCGCACCGCGTGGAGGGCGCCGATCACCTCCCAGATGTCGGGTCCACCGTTCAGCGAGGCGCGGCGCCCGGCCGGCCCCGCCCGGAAGACCACACCAGGATGCTCGTACGTGCGGAGCGACTCGTCGACGAACATGTTCGCCACCGACGAGGACGACGAGCCGGGGTGCTCACGCACGTAGCGGTCCAGGCGGGCGAGGACACTCTCATCGAAGCGGACACTCCGGGGACTACTCATGACTACAGTGTAGCCATCCGTGACGCGCCGTGAGGACCCGGACACGGGGCACTTCCGGTTCGATCCTGGCTGCGGAAGGGGTATGAAGGTGCAGGACATTCGCGCACCCGGAAGGACCGTTTCGATGAGCCTGGAACGACCGATCGCCCCGGACCCGTACGAGCTGCTGCCGACGGTGCCGTCGTTCAACCTCACCAGTGACGACGTGCACAACGGCGAGCCGATGGACGCCCGGTACGCGCACGGCAGCGCCGGCGGCGAGAACGTCTCCCCGCACCTGGCCTGGTCGGGCTTCCCGGACGAGACCAAGAGCTTCGTGGTCACCTGCTTCGACCCGGACGCACCGACCGGCAGCGGCTTCTGGCACTGGGTGCTGGTGGATGTGCCCGCCTCGGTGACCGAGCTGCCGACCGCGGTCAAGGAGGGCGACCTCGGGGCCGCCTTCAGCATCCGCAACGACTACGGCGACACCGGCTACGGCGGCGCCGCCCCGCCGGCCGGGGACCGGCCGCACCGCTACGTGTTCGCGGTGCACGCCGTGGACGTGGAGCGGCTCGACGTGGGCAAGGGCGCGAGCCCCGCGTACGTGGGCTTCAACCTGGCCTTCCACACCCTGGCCCGGGCGGTCATCCGCCCGACGTACCAGGTCAAGGAGTGAGGCGACGGGGCCTCCGCGCCGGCGGAGGCCCCGCTCCGGTCAGCTCGGAACGCGGGCGACCGCGAAGACGGACTGGCCGAACGGCGGCCGGACGCGCTGCTCGGCGGCCTTGGTGGCCGGGAGGACCAGGGTGTCGTAGACCTTCACCATCGGGCCCTCCTTCGGCATCAGCCGGAAGACCTTGGTGGCCATGAAGTAGCCGATCAGGCCGAGCGCGTTCGCATAGTGGATCTTCTCCACGGTGAGGCCCGCCTCGGTCATCGCCGCGGCCAGGGTCTTCTTCGTGTAGCGCCGGACGTGGCCGGTGGCGACGTCCGCCGGGCTCATCGCGAACTGGAACGCGGGCACGATGATGATCACCGCACCGCCGGGACGGACCAGGTCGCGCATGCTCCGCAGCGCGCCCACGTGGTCGTCGATGTGCTCCAGCACGTTGTACGAGACGGCCGCGCTGTAGTCGCCCCGCTCGGAGTGCGGCAGCAGCATCTGCCGGACCTCGATGCCCGGGTGCTCGGCCAGCCGTTCCTTGAGCCGGACCAGGCGGTCGGGGTCCGCCTCGGTGGCCGTGATCCGGGGCAGGTGCTCGGCCCACTCGAGGGCGTAGTCGCCCAGCCCGCTGCCGATCTCGATGGGGTTGTCACCGAGGTAGGGCACGGCGAGCTCGACGAACCAGCGACGGTGGTTGACCGCCGTCGCGAGGCCCTCCAGCACCTCCGACTGGACGCGCTGATCCCCAGTGATATCTGCCATGCGTCGATTCCTCACGATATGACTGACCCGCGCCTGGACCGACAGAGTCAACCATCCGGATGGATGGCGGGGGAATCGGGGCACCGGGGGTGGCCGAATTGCGGTCGGGGGTGGGCACGTGATCGGCGGTCGGCGAACCCGGCACATAGTACGCCAGTACCCAGAAACATGTCACGGCCCTGCCATACCCTGACTACGCTCTGAATTGTCATGACTACTCCTGAATCGGACGCCGCCGCGGGTGGTGCCGCCGAGGACGGGCCCGACGAGGGCGGACGACCGGGGCAGGGCAGGTGGGTCGACGTCGTCGCCGTGCTCAGTTTCGTGCTGCTCGCCTTCTGGATCACCGCTCGAGTCTGGCTGGACCCGGCCAACGGGGTCCGGGACAACCGCACCGATCAGGCGCAGTTCGAGTGGATGATGGCCCACGGTGCGCGGGTCGTGACCGATTTCGCCTATCCCTTCACCTCGGACCGGATGAATGTGCCGGACGGCGTCAATTTGATGGCCAATACGTCCGTATTATCCATTTCACTGCCAATGACGCCGATCACCGTCCTGTTCGGGCCGCGCTGGTCGTTCCTGCTCTTTCTCACCCTCGGAATGGCCGCCACCGGCGCGGCCTGGTATTTCGTCCTCTCCCGGGTGTTGATCGGCGCCCGCGGCCCGGCCTGGCTGGGCGCCGGCATCTGCGCGTTCGCGCCGGCCATGGTCTCCCACGCCAACGCCCACCCGAACATCGTCAGCCAGTTCGTGGTGCCGCTGATCGTCTGGCGGACGCTGCGCCTGACCGAGCCGGGCCGCTGGCTGCGCAACGGCCTGCTGCTCGGTCTGCTGATCGTCTGGCAGGCCTTCCTCAACCTGGAGATCCTGCTGATGACCGCGATCGGCCTGGGCGTCGTGGTCCTGGCGCTCGCCCTCGGCCGGCCCGAACTGCGTGCGGCCGCCCGGCCCTTCGCGGCCGGGCTCGCGGTGGCCGCCGTGCTCTCCGGGGCGCTGCTGGCGTACCCGCTCTCCGTGCAGTTCTTCGGACCCGGCGCCTACCAGGGGCTCTCCACGCTGATCCGCGGCTACCGCACCGACCTGGCCTCCTACGTCGCCTGGTCCCGGGAGTCCCTGGCCGGCGACGCGCGGGGCAGCGTCTGGCTGGCCAAGAACGCCACCGAGGAGAACGCCTTCTTCGGCTGGCCACTCGCCGTGCTGGCGGTCGCGCTGGTCTGGTGGCTGCGCCGCAACGTCGTGGTGCTCGGGCTGGCCGGCGTCGGCGCGATCTTCGTGCTGTTCTCGCTCGGCCGGGAGATCCGCTTCGACGGGCGGGACACCGGCATCCCGGGCCCCTGGGCGGCGCTGGAGCACCTGCCGATCCTGCACTCCGTGGTGCCCACGCGGTGGTCCCTGGCGCTCACGCCGATCGTCGGCATCCTGCTCGCGCTCGGCGCCGAGCACATCCGGCGGCTGGCCCGGCGGCACCCGGCCGCCCGGGGGCAGATCCGGTTCGCCACCGCCACGGTGCTCACCATGGCGCTGCTGCCGCTCCTGCCGACCCCACTGCCGTCGGTACGCCTCGACCCCACCCCGACCTTCGTCACCTCCGGCGCCTGGCGGCCCTACGTGGCGGGCGGGCGCAGCATCGTCACGCTCCCGCTGCCCGACACCACGTACGCCGTCCCGCTGCGCTGGTCCGCCGAGACCCGGCTGGACATGCCGCTGGCCCGCGGCTACTTCCTCTACCCGGACACGCGGCCCGGCGCCGGCCGGGTCGCGCTCTTCACCGCCCCGCCCCGTCCCACCAGCACGTTCTTCACCACCATCCGGCAGACCGACGCGGTGCCGCCGATCACGCCGCAGGACCGGGTGGCCGCCGTGGACGACCTGCGGTACTGGCGGGCGGGCGCGGTGGTGCTCGACCCGCGGCTGCGGCAGGCCGGGTCGCTGTACCGGGGGATGACCGAGCTGACCGGGATCACGCCGACCTTCACCGGCGGGGTCTGGCTCTGGGACGTGCGTCCCCTGGTCGACTGAGCGGCCCCGAGGGCCGCCGGGTCAGGGCTGGCGGACGCAGCAGCCCTGGCAGATCTTCGGCCGGGGCAGGGTGAAGGCCAGGCAGCAGGTGCGCCGCTGCACGGTGGGCTCGCCGGCCGGGCCGGGCACCAGCTCGACCAGGTCGCTCAGGTCGAGCGCGTCGAGCAGCGTGCCGATGGTCGCGGTGGAGGAGCCGGGCAGCGCGTCCGAGGCCCGCAGGATGCCGTGCGCGATGCCGGAGGCGACCGAGCCGAGCAGGGTACGGGTGCCGATCCGGACCTCGCCCTGGATGGCCGTGATCAGCGGGGCGAAGTGAGCGTCGAGCAGCGTGGCGCGCAGCGCGTCGAGAAGCGCGGCCTCGTCGGCGACCACCCGGACCCCCGGGTCGCCGGCCAGCGCCAGCGGGTCACCGGGGAGCACCGCGACCGTGGTGGAGCTGCGCAGGCCGAGGGTGAGCAGCTGGTGGTGGTCCTCGAAGTGGACCAGCACATCGGCCGGGTCGAGCAGCGGGACCCGCCGAGCCGAGGCCCAGCCGAGCACGGCCGGCAGCGCGGTCCAGTAGCTGTAGGACTTCCAGGCCAGCGCGGCGCAGGCGTGCGGGGTGCCGCCCCAGCGCCGACCGGCCGCCCGGAGGAACTCGGGGAGCAGGGTGCCGTCGACCAGCCGGGTGGCCGGGATCCAGCGGGGCGCGCCGTCGGAGACCAGCAGGCCCGGCGCGAGACCGGGCAGGTCGTCGGTGCCGAACATGGCCCGCAGGGTCGCCGTGACCGGGGCGAACGGGGTGGCGACGTTCCGCCCCGGCATCACCGCAGTCACCTGGTCGTCCCCTGTCTGGTCGCCGCACCGGCCGCCGGCTGCCGCCGGCTCGGACTAAGGCTAGCCTAACCACAGCTCCCGGTGGAGGGGAAGTGGTCCGGTGGGCTCAGGGGAGAGGTCCCGGTCACTCCGTCGCCCATCGCGTACTACCCGGCGACGTGGGCGGAAAACGCCGCCGAGCGGGGCGGCGGGCCGCGCAAGCATCGACGGATGCCGCTGAATTGTCAAGGCGAGTGTCGAATACGAGGCAGTTTCCGTACACGTTCGGCCACTAAACGTGAAAATGGTCCTCCCGCGTACGAGGAAGCTGATGACGACCTCACCGATCGAGCGTGCCGCCGACTCGTTCGCGGCCGAACTCGCCCGGCACCGCACTGGCCGAGGGCTGTCCAAGAAGCAGTTGGCGACGCTGATGGGCTTCGACCCGTCGTACGTCAGCCACGTCGAGGGGCGCCGGCACCGGCCCACCGAGGACTTCGCCCGCCGCGCCGAGGCCGTGCTGGAAGCCAGCGGCGCGATCTGGCAGCGCTTCCGGGAGTACGACGAGCTGCGGCACAGCCGCTCCGGCGGTCCGTACCGGGACCCGCCCGTGCCCGGCCAGTGGCTACCGCCCGGCACCGGGCTGGTGGTCGAGCGCGAGACCGCCACCCTCACCCACAGCGAGGACGGCTACCACTGCGCCATCCGGCGCGAGCTGTACAACGCGGGCACCGAGCCGGTCACCCGCTACCTGGTCCGGGTCGCCGTCGACCGCTACCCCGACGACCCCGGCCGCTCCAACCGGCACCACCGCGAGCACCCGCTGACCTTCGCCGAGCTGCAACTCAGCGCCTACCGGGACGACGGGGGCGCGCGGGAGCCGATGCACTGGCGGGCCAAGCACGACCGCGACGCGTTCAAGGAGATCTGGCTGCTCTTCGAGAACGACGAGGGGCGCTTCCCGCTCTACCCCGGCGACCGGGTCACCATCGAGTACGCGTACCGGGTCGGGCGGGACAAGTGGGGCCCGTGGTTCCAGCGGGCCGTACGCCTGCCCACCCGGCACCTCGGCGTCCGCCTCGACCTCCCCGCCGACCTCGACCCCAAGGTGTGGGGTGCGGAGACCTCCCTCTCCGCCGAGGAGGGGCCGCTGCGTACCCCGATCCAGCGCGCCGACGAGGGCGGCCGTGCGATCTTCGAATGGGCGACCGACGACCCGCCGCTGAACGCCCGCTACCGGATGCAGTGGCGGTTCCGCAGCCAGCCGCCGGACGTCGAGCCCGAAGGGCCGGCCCCCGACACCCGGATCCGGGCCAGCGACCGGATGCGCGCCATCGGCATCGTGCAGCGCGGCGACGACCTGCTCCGGCAGCAGGCCCGACCGTTCGACCTGCCGCGCGAGGAACAACTCGCCCGGGACGTGGTCGACCGGCTCTCCGGCCTGCTGGTCCGCCTCGACGAGCTGCACCCCTTCAGCAAGGGCGTGGGCATCGCCGCACCGCAGCTCGGGCTCGGCTGGGCCGCCGCCCTGGTCCGCCCCGCCGACCGGGCCGCCGAACCCGTCGTGCTGCTCAACCCCCGGGTGGTGGACAGCTCCCCCGACACCGACGAGCAGTACGAGGGGTGCCTCTCCTTCTTCGACCACCGGGGCCTGGTGCCCCGGCCGCTGCGGATCGACGTCGAGCACGCCCAGTGGGACGGCAGCCGCGTCATCACCTCCTTCGAGTACGCGATGGCGCGGCTGGTCGCCCACGAGATCGACCACCTGGAGGGCCGCCTCTACGCCGACCGGATGGCCCCCGGCGTGCCGCTGGTGCCCGTCGAGGAGTACCGGGAGAGCGGCAACCCCTGGCGCTACTGACCCGCACGGACTCCGGTACGCGGGCCGGTTGCCGGCCCGACCCGCGTACCGGTGAACGGGGGGCCGGGTCGCGTGCCCCAGGGGGCAGGGGCACGCGACCCGGCCCGGGGGGAGCAGGGTCTACAGGTTGCCGAAGGTGTCGTAGCGGATGTTGTCCGGCGGCACGTCGTCCGCGGCCAGCGCGCGCAGGGTCGCCCGGACCATCGCTGCCGAGCCGGAGACGTAGCAGTCGTGCGTGGTCCACGGGCCGTACCGGGTGACCACCTCCGAGATGTCCCCCAGTTCGCCGTCGAAGTCCGGGTCGTCGCTGCACGCCGTGGTCACCGACAGCCACGGATGGACGGCCACCAGCTTCTCCAGGCCGGGCAGCCCGTACAGATCCGCGGGCCGGCGGGCCCCGTAGAAGACGTGCACCCAGCGGGTGCGGTTGACCCGGGTCAGCTCCTCCACCAGCGCCTTGATCGGGGCCAGCCCGACCCCGCCCGCCACGCAGAGGATGTCCCGGGTGGAGGCCCGGTCCAGGGTCATCGAGCCCATCGGCGCGGCCACCCGCAGCAGGTCACCCGGCCTGGTCCGGCGGACCAGCGCCCCGGACACCCAGCCCGCCGCCCCGGCCGGCGTCCGCACGTGGAACTCCAGCACGTTGTCCTCGTTCGGGGCGTTCGCCACCGAGTACGTCCGCCACACCCGCGGGTGGTGGCGGGGCGCCTCGACGCTCACGTACTGGCCGGCCTGCCAGGTCATCGGATGCTGGAGGGCGCGGACGGTCAGCACCGCGGTGTCCGGGCCGTGCCGCTCGTGCGTGAGCACCTCGGCGTGCCAGAACGGCGGGTTGTCGTCGGCCGCCGCGCCGGCCAGCATCCGCTCGCTGATGCTCGCGTACGCCTCCCGCCACGCCTGGTCGTACTCCAGGTTCCAGCCGTCGCCGGCGGTGCTGCGCAGCGCGTCCAGCAGGGCGACACCCATGCTCTCGTAGTGGCTCGCCTCGACGTGGAACTTCCGGTGGTCCCGGCCCAGCGCGCGCAGGTACTCGTCGAAGCTCTCCGGGTCGTCCACCGTCTGGGTGGCGGTGACGATCGCCTCCAGGATCCGGTCGCCCTGGCCGTTCATCTGCACCGGGAAGAGCATGCGCAGCGCCGGGTCGAGGAGGAACAGCCGGGCGTAGAAGTGACCGCTGAGCCGCTCCCGGTCCTCCTCGACCAGGGTCCAGCTCTCCTTCAGCAACCGCGCGAAGTTCTCCACAGGGGCACGCTCCTTCTCCTGGCGGGCGGATCGGCCCCCATAGAATCTCCACGGAGCGTGCCGGCCGGTCGCACAGAATGTGCGATCGGCTCACCTGGCCGCCGGGACGTGCCGACCGGTCCCCGGGTGCGGCACAGTGGTCCGGTGACGGTTGACGAGCTGACCCGCCCGGTCTCCCGCCGGACGCTGGGCAGCGAGACGTTGCTCGTGCTCGGCCTCTCCCTCGGCCAGTCGGCCGTGTACGCCCTGGTGTCGCTGGTCGCCAAGCTGACCGCCACGGGCGGGCTGTCGAAGCAGACCGCCTCGCTGAACACCTCCGCGTCGGCCCGCCCCTACCTCGACCTGACGTACCAGCTCCTCGGGATCCTCTTCGCGCTGCTGCCGGTGCTGCTCGCCGTACACCTGCTGGCGCGCGACCCCGGCGACCCGGCGCGGACGCTCGGCGCCGACCTCACCCGGCCCGGGTCGGACCTGGCCCGGGGCGCGGGCCTGGCCGCGCTGATCGGCCTCCCCGGGCTGGCCCTGTTCTGGGCGGCCGCCCAGCTCGGCATCAACGCCACCCTCGTGCCGGCCGCCCTGCCGCCCCTCTGGTGGGCGGTGCCGGTGCTGATCCTGGCCGCCGTGCAGAACGCCGTGCTGGAGGAGGTGATCGTGGTCGGCTACCTGGTCACCCGGCTGCGACAGCTCCGGTGGCGGCTCGCCGCCGTGCTCGCGGCGAGTGCCCTGCTGCGCGGTTCCTACCACCTCTACCAGGGCTTCGGCGCGTTCCTCGGCAACGCCGTGATGGGCGTGATCTTCGGCCTGTTCTACCTGCGTACCCGGCGGGTGGGGCCGCTGATCGTCGCGCACACCCTGCTCGACGTGGTCGCCTTCGTCGGCTACGCCCTCCTGCCGAAATCCTGGTTCGGCTGGCTCTGACGGCGGGTCGGGCGGTAGAGGCTGATCGCCCGGGCGGCCAGGCGCTCGGCGGCGGTCGCGTCGCCCGTCGCCGCGGCGAGCGCCGCCGCGCCGGGAAGCAGCCGCGCGGCCAGCCGCAGACCCAACCAGCCAGCGGCCTGCGCGGCCAGCGGGGTGGCCAGCCGCCACGCCGCCTCGGCCGCCCGGGACCACGACCCCTCCGCCGGAGCCCCGGCCGAGCGCACCCCGTCCAGCGCGGCGCGAGCCGTGCCGGCGTCCGGGTGCACCTGCGTCAGCACCAGCAGCTCGACCACCCGGTCGGGATGCGCCGGCTCCCGGCCGTAGACGGCGGCCAGGTGCAGCACCAGGTTCGCCTGCGTCCACAGCACCGCCGTGAGCTCCGCCACCGGCGCGAACAGCCCGGCGCCCGCCGCGAGCGCGCCACCCGTGCCGGCCAGCCGCACGAACCGCCGGGTCACCAGCCGGGCCAGCCCGTCGGCGTCGGCGTCCGGGTAGGCGTCGCGGGTCCGGTCCACCCAGTCCGCGGCGCGCGGCCCGAGGGCCTCCACCGCGGCGAGGGCCAGCAGCTCCGGCGCGAAGCCCGGGTGTTCGAGTACGCGCACGCCGACCGCCCGCCAGCCCGACCCGGTGTCGCGCCGTTCCACCTGAACCGTCGCCGGGGCCTCACCGGCGGCGGACCGGGTTCCGGCCAGCTCGACCTTGGCGGGTGGTTCCGGTTGGTCGCGGTGTGGGGCGGTCGGTTCGGCCGGAACCTGTGCGGCGTCCTGCTCCGGCGGGAGCTGCGCGGTGGTTTCCGCCGGAAGCTGCCCCCCAGGAGTTTCGGTAGCGGCCTGGGAACTGGCGGGCGCGGCGGCCTCCACGCTGGCGGTGGATCCCCGGCGAGCAGTTGGGCGCTTCGCCGTCTCCTTCGCCGGGGTCGCCCTGGTGCCCTTCCGTGCCCGCCCGTTGCGTGCCGGCGTCACGGTTCCCGCCGGCGTCGCGGCCGGCTCGGCCGCCCCCGGCTCGGACCCGGCCGTCCCGGCGACGTCGGTTCCCGGGGACGCCGTGGTTCCGGGCTCCGCCGGAGCCTTGCGCGCGGCTTCGGACCCGGCGGCGTCGGTCTCCGCAGGCGCGGTCGCTCCGAGCGCCGCCGGAGCCTTGGGCGCCGCCGCGGACTTCCGCGCGGCCGGGGCGGCCTTCTTCGGCGGGGTGGCCTTCTTCGCGGCCGGGGCACGGCGGGTCCGCTTCGGCGGCTCCTCGCTCACCGGCTCATCGGCGGGAGCGTAGGCCGGTGGCGGCGCGACGGCCGGCGTACCCGCATCCGTGGTGGCGACGACCTCGGCGGACGGGCGCGGGCGTGGGGCCGCCGGCACCTCGGCGGCCGGGGCGGCCTGCGTCGGGTCCGGCGGCTGGAACAGCACCGTCGGCGCCGCCGTGGCCCGCCGGGGCCGCGGCGGTGTGTCGTCCACCACCTCGGCCGGAGCGGGCTCGGGCGTGGGCGGCGGGGTGAAGGTCGGGCGGGGGGAGCGGCTCCGCCGGCCCTTGGCGGCGGGCTCGCGACGGGGCTGATCGCTCGGCGACTGCTCCTGCATATCGATGGAGCGTAGACCCGAGCGTGACGCGGCACACGACGAAAACGCGGGGGATGGGCGCTTCCCGGTAGTCGCTTTGCCCCCGGTGGGTGCGGGCCTGTATCCTCGGGCGCGGTGGTCTCCGGGCCACCTGGGAGACTTCGCCTAGTCTGGTCTATGGCGCCGCACTGCTAATGCGGTTGGGGTCTTAAAGCCCCTCCCGGGTTCGAATCCCGGAGTCTCCGCGCGAAAGCCGGTGTGTAGACTGGCCGAGCAGCAAGCGCCCGTAGCTCAATGGATAGAGCATCTGACTACGGATCAGAAGGTTAGGGGTTCGAGTCCCTTCGGGCGCACACAGTTGAACAGCAAGAACGCACAGGGCCGGTCGCAAGCGACCGGCCCTGACAGCAACCGGTGACAGCAACGTCATTCCTCGGGCTCCTCATCAAGGCGGCCCGCAAAGCGGGCCGCGCCGGCCCGGCCCCGGCCTGCTGGCGACCTCCGGCCGGCATCGGCCGGGCCGGCCGGCCACACTGCGGGGCGTGATGAACGAGAGGCTGGGGCGGGACGATCGCCATCGGGGTCGCTCTCCATCGAGGTGTGGGCGATCGCTGCCGCGCAGCAGAGCTGCTTGCCTCCGAGTCTTGTGGGCGCTGTCGACCGCCCGATGACGACGAGGACCAGGGCGTGACCCATCCCCCGGGTGCCCGATCCTCTACGCCACCCGACCGGCGTCAAGGGCGCTACGCGTCGGCACGCCGATGGCCTACGGCCACCCTTGACCCCGACCGGGCGCCGCAGTCTTTGGCACCTATCCCGGGGGATGGGAGCAGACTGGCAATCACCTTCCGCGCCTATGCGTGCAGGGCAGGGCCTATGGTGTCGCGGTGGACGATCACATCATCCAGACCTCCGGGCACTCGGACCGGCATGAGATGTTCAGATCCCTGCCCTTCCCCTTCAACGGGGACCGGTTCCCGGACAATCTGGGAGCAGTCGTGCAGCGCACCGTGCTGGAGGGCAGAGAGCCAGCCCGCGAGGTGATCCACACCGACGACAACTCATGGATTGTCGGCGACGGCGTCAACGACCCGAAGCAGCCTGGCACAGTAGTCGCGACATGCATTAGGCATGTCATCGAACTGAACTCATCGGTGGCTGAACTCGCCAGTCTCCCGCTCGGCCAGTCTGCTTTCCGGAAGAACCCCGGCGAGCCGTGGGTGATCGAGCCTCACTCCTGGTGGGAGGAGTGAGTTACAAACCTCGCCAGTTGCCGTGCCATACACGTGCCAGTAGTCGGTACCCAAGACGGTCGCCAGGGGGCACGAACGGTCGCGCGCTTCCTGCCTTGACCTCGCCCGCCAGGTCCAGGTCGGCCGTGATCTTCGTCCTTCCAAACTGCGGCTACGACCCGGCGGGGGACCAAAACTCGTCGTCCTCCTCGTCTGGCGACGAAGGGGCATACTGCCGCAGAGCGCCGTCGCGAATCATCCAGACGCGGAAGAAGGGCTCCTCCTGGTCCATCGCGAAGAGTTGCACTGCGTTGGGGTTGTGCCAGGCCAGGGAACCGAAATGCTCCACAACAGCAGCGAGGTCGGCGTGGTTGAGCGCCCCGCCGTACACCTCGCATTCGGGGTTCTTGTGTCCGCCCCACTGGTTGTCGGCAGCGGTGATCAGGCGCAGGTTGCCGCAGCCGCCCGGCCGCATGCCTAGCTCGCGACGGGGGCACTCGTTGTCGAGCCACCCGCTGAACGCCTCGGCGTTGAGGCGGTCCTCCGGACCCACCGACAGCATCACGTTGGCAACCCAGCTCACCGCATCCCCCAATCCACGACCCGGGACCGTACAGCCATTCGTACAGCCAAGACCATCCGCTTACGCTGACAATGCCGGACGGTCACGGACGGGCCGACCAGCGCCGAGCCCAGTCGACCAGCCAGCCGGGATCTTCTTCTAATCCCAAGGCCGCCGGTTTGAATCCTTGCCGGCGCACCACTGTCAGGGTCAACGGCGATGTTTTCCAGTCACTAGGGTCTCCGCCATGATCGAGACGGAGCGACTGCGACTGGAAACCCTCGACGTCGCGGCGGCGCGGGCCGTCGCGGCCGGCGACCGGGACGGTCGCGCCTGGCACGCGGAGTTTCCTCGGGAGGACGACCGGGACGCGGCGGCCATGGTCCTCCCGCACTCGAACCTGACGTTCGGCTGCCGGCTCATCATCGAGAGGATCTCCGGCCTGGCCGTGGGGACGATCGGATTTTTTGGGCCACCGGACAACACCGGTACCGTGATGGTCGGCTATGGCCTCGTACCGCCGGCGCGGGGTCATGGCCTCGCCACCGAGGCGCTACGCGCCCTGGTGGCATATGGGTTCGCGCAACCGTCGGTACGGACCATCACGGCTGATCCGCTGCACGACAACGTCGCCTCCCATCGGGTGCTGGAGAAGGCCGGTTTTTTGCACACGTACTCCACCAAGGACGCGCGCTGGTACGCGATCGAGCGCACCGACCGACAGCATGACAACCAACAACCCTGCTGACCGTCACGGCGTTTGACAGCAACCGTTGACAGCAACAGCCCCGCACCCGGGAGGACGGGCCCGGACGATGGCAGGCCTAGGGCCAGCGGCAGAAGCCGGGGGCCGAACCGTTCCGGACGGGTTCGCCGAGGCTACGGATCAGAAGGTTAGGGGTTCGAGTCCCTTCGGGCGCACAACAGGTCAAGGGCCGGTCTCCTGTCACAGGAGACCGGCCCTTAATCGTGTTGACCCCCACGGCTGACCCCTACGCCCTGCGCGTCGAACAGGAAGCCGAGCCGCTCCACCAAGTCCTGCTGCATCCGCCGCGTCGCCTCCGCGTAGATCGACTTGGTCACGGTCGGGGAGCTGCGCCCGGGGGCATGCTGCCGCTTTCTCAGACAAGCTCCTCGTGAAGGAATCGCGCTCAGCGCTTCGTCTCGTACCTGGTCATGATCACGCCGCCGGGAAACGTCTGCGTCTCCACCAGGTTCAGGTTCACCCAGCCGTTCAGCGCACTGAAGAACGGTGTGCCGCCGCCCACGAGGACCGGATGGGTGACGATCTCGTACTCGTCGATCAGCCCGGCCCGCATGGCCGCCCCGGCGAGAGTTGCGCCACCGACCCTCATCGGCCCGCCGTCCTCGGCCTTGAGCCGGGTGATCTCGGAGATCGCCTCGCCGGTGACCAGGCGAGCGTTCCAGTCGACCTTGTCGATTGTTGAGGAGAACACCACCTTCGGCGTGTCCCGCCAGTTCCGCGCGAAATCGATCTGCGCCGGGGTGGCGCCCGGCTGCTGGTCGCCGGTCGGCCAGTAGGCGCTCATGATCTCCCACAGTTGGCGCCCATACAGAAACAGGCTGATCACCCGCTCCTGATCGAGCCACCACTGGAACAGCTCATCGCTCGGCCTGCTCCAGCCGAGGTCGTCGCCGGGCGCCGAAACGTAGCCGTCCAGACTCAGGTTCATGCCGTAGATCAGTTTCCGCATAGCGCCATGCCTTCCGTCAGTCGGTCTCGGAAGACTAGACGGTTCACGCGGAGGAAACTGATCTGTGCGCAAGCAGTCTTTGGCGCCTATCCGGGGATGGGGACAGGCTGGCGGCCACCATTTCACCGGGCAGTGGATGGACTACAAGCGCCAGGCGATGCCGACCGGGCCAGGCGAGGCCTCTTCAGTCGTAGCTGATCCGGGTGCAGATCTCCGTCGTGACCTTGAATTCAGCGTGCCGACAGCACGGCGGGGCGGAGTCAGGACCAGGGCGGTTCGCCCAGCAAGTTCTGACACGCCGTCATCAGCTTCTGCTGAGCGTCGGTAATCCCGGCCTCGACCTGCGTCATGTCCGCCTTGCCGTGGCTGCTCACATCCAGGTCGCCGGCCGCCTTCACAGCTGCAGCCAACTCCTTGCCAGCATCGCTGACACCAGCGTCCGTCGAGCGGGCGGCCCGACCAGCAACAGTGCCGTTCGACATCCAGCTGTGGTCATTCTCGTCCAGCCGTTGCGCCAGCGAAACGCAACCACCGCGGCCGTACTGGTCGGGGCTGGGCTGACTTGCCTCCGGCTTGTCGTCGCTGCAAGCGGCGACTAGGAGGGTCGCGCCCACGAGCGTCGCGACGAGGGATCGATTCACCGGCGGATCGTATACGGGTGATCATGAGGGCCCGCGGCTACTTGACTGGGGCCAGCCCGGGCCGCAGCGGCGGTCGCCGACGGCCGGACGGCCGAACTTGCCGGCGACCGCGTGCTCGGTGTCGGTGACTTCCCCCGTCTCCAGGAGCTGTTTCAGCCTGCGCAGGTTCGCCGCCACCTCGGCGCCGGGCGGCTTTCCGACCAGGGTCAGCGCCAGGCGGCCCAGTCGTCCGAAGGGTGTCTTCAGCACCTCGTGGACCTCGGTCCGGCCCGGTTCCGACCCCGGGCGGAACTCGACCGTCCAATGGGTTCGCATCCCGGGCGGGGTGGTGGTCTCGTACCGGAGCAGTTCGTTCGTCCGCTCCTCGGTGAGCCGCACCGTGGAGCTCAGCCTGACGCCGAGCGGTCCCCGGATCGTCCATCGGAACGTCGCCGGCCCGACCTGTTCGCTGGCCATGACGTCGCCCAGGAAACGGGGCAGGTTCTGGAAGTCGCGGTAGAAGTGGAAGACGTCCGCGACCCGGCGCTCGATCGTCACTCTCGCCTCGGCCGGGGATGGTGAGCGGCGCATCGCTGCCTCCGACGGTTCTTCCCGTTTGAGCCCTGCCGCTTGCCCGAGCGCCTGCCCACTAAACCCCGACGAGACCGTGGGCGATCTCCGGGAGAGACGCCAACCTGCGGGTCTGCTTGACAGGTAGGAAGTTCCCTACCTATTGTCGCCGGCATGAGCATCAGGGGAATCAAGCTGATCACCGTGCCCGTGTCCGACCAGGACGCCGCCAAGCAGTTCTACGTCGAGCAGCTCGGCTTCGAGGTGTCACAGGACTCCCGGATGGGGCCGATGCGCTGGCTCGAGGTGGTACCCCAGGGGTCGCCGGTCGGTCTCGCGCTGCTGCCGAGCGTGCTGGGTGTGCCTGTGGGCGGGCTCAAGGGCGTCCAGCTCCACAGCGACGACCTCGACGGCGACTGCGAGAGCCTGCGCGCCGCCGGCGTCAAGGTCGACGGGCCGAACGACCGCCCGTGGGGTCGTGACGCCAGCTTCTCCGACCCGGACGGCAACGGCTTCGTCCTCATGGCGGTGCACGGCGGCCGGTAGGCCGACGCGCTCCGCCGCTCCACCGGACGGGCTTCCGGCCCTCGATTCGAGAGAGTGCGATGTCGTTGATGATCGAGGCCGTGGGCCTCCGCAAGTCCTTCGGGAAGGTCGTCGCCCTCGACGGGCTCGACGTGCGCCTGGAGGCCGGCCAGGTCGCCGCGATCCTCGGCCCCAACGGCGCCGGCAAGACCACCTTCCTGCGCATGCTCTCCACGCTCGTCCGGCCGGACGGCGGCACGCTGCGGGTCTGCGGCGTCGACGCGACGGCCGAGCCGGCCCGGGTCCGCCAGCTGATCGGCCTGGCCGGGCAGCACGCCACGGTCGAGCCCGCGCTGACCGGGCGGGAGAACCTGCAGATGATCGCCCGGCTGTTCGGGCAGGACCGGCGCACCGCCCGGGCCAGCGCCGCGGAGACGCTGGAGCGGCTGCGCCTCGGCGAGGCCGGCGACCGGCTGGTCCGCACCTACTCCGGCGGCATGCGCCGCCGCCTCGACCTGGGCGCCAGCCTGGTCGGCCGCCCGCGGCTGCTGCTGCTCGACGAGCCCACCACCGGGCTCGACCCGCAGAGCCGGATCGAGCTGTGGGACACCGTCCGGGCGCTCACCACCGACGGCACCGACGTCCTGCTCACCACGCAGTACCTGGAGGAGGCCGACCGGCTCGCCGACACCATCCTGATCATCGACCACGGGCAGGTGATCGCCTCCGGCACGGCGAAGGAACTCAAGAGCCGCGCCGGTCGCGACATCGTCGAGATCCACGTCCGCGACCGGGAGGATCTCGACCGGGCCGTACGGGCGCTGGCCCGGATCGGCGCCGAGCAGCCGGTCGTCGACCACGGCTCGCTGACGGCCTCGGTGGCGGTCGACTCCGGCCCGGACCGGCTCCGCGAGGCGTTGCAGGAGGTCGGCGAGCGGGGCGTGCACGTCGAGGACGTGGCTCTGCGCCGGCCCACCCTCGACGAGGTGTTCCTGTCGCTGACCGGATCGACTCCGGCCGCCGAGCGCTGCGGCGGCGAGCCGCGGCCGCCCGGGTCCGCCGCGGGCATCGAGCCCGAGACCGTGTCGAGGAGTGCCCGATGACCGCCGTGGCCGCGCCGCACCCGGCCCGCACCGCCCGCCTGCTGCCCAGTGTCGGTGTGCTGACCGGGCGTGCCCTGCGCATCTACCGGCGTACGCCCCAGCTGCTGGTCCTGCGGATCGTGCAGTCGGTGGCGTTCCTGCTGATCTTCCGGTACGTGTTCGGCGGCGCGATCGGCGCCGGCACGATGCGCTACGTCGACTTCATGGCGCCCGGCCTGCTCACGGTGGGCATCATGTTCGCCACCATCGGCACCGCGCTCGGGGTGGCCGAGGACCACGTCGGGGGCCTGTTCGACCGGCTGCGGTCGCTGCCCATGCCGCGCAGCGCCGTGCTCGCCGGCCGCGTGCTGGCCGACCTCGCCATGACCGTCGCGGTGCTCGTCCCGAGCATCGCGATCGCCTTCGCGGTGGGGATGCGGGTGCACACCGACTGGGCCTCCGCCCTCGGCGCGCTGGGCCTCCTCGTGCTCTTCGGGCTCGCCTTCGTCTGGATCTTCGTGGCGGTCGGGTTGCTGGCCGGCAGCGTCCAAGCGGCGCAGGGCATCTCGTTCATCGTGATGCCGGTCAGCTTCGCGTCCAGCGCCTTCGTGCCCACCGCCAGCATGCCGGGCTGGCTCCAGGCGTTCACCGAGCACCAGCCGGTGACGGTGGTGGTCAACGCGGTCCGCACCCTCACCCAGGGCGCGCCCGCCGAGGCGCTGCTCGGCCACGGCACCGGCTACTACGTCACCCGGGCGCTGATCTGGATCATCACGCTGATCGTGGTCTTCGCGGGTCTGGCCGTCTCCCGCTACCGGAGTCGCTGACCTGCGGCTATCGTTCCGGTGCCGGGTCGTACCGGCTCCAGGCCGGATGAACTCCAGGGGGTGTCGGTGTCCTCCGCCACGGGAGTGGACGTCTTCGCGGCGCTGGCCAGTCCGGTCCGGCGCGACCTCATCCGGCTGCTGCGCGACGGCGGCCCCCAGTCGGTGCAGGATCTGGCCGCCTCGTTCGACATGCGCCGGCCCAGCGTCTCCGAGCACCTCAAGGTGCTCCGCGACGCCGGGCTGGTGACCGAGCGCCGCAGCGGCCGCAAGCGGCTCTACCGGCTGGAGCCGGAGCCGCTCATGGGCCTGCGTGACTGGCTCACCCCCTACGAGCGGTTCTGGCGCGAGCGGATGAGCGACTTCGCCGCGCTGGTCGCCGAGGAGTCCGCAACCGAGGGGGAGCCGGCGTGACCCGACCGGACAAGATCGAAGTCGACCAGTTCCTGCCGTACCCGCCGGCGCAGGTGTGGCGGATCCTGGTCGACCCCGACCTGATGGCCCGGTGGCTGATGCCCAACGACTTCAAGCCGGTGGTCGGTCACCGGTTCACCTTCCAGGCCAAGCCCATGCCGGCGCTGCGCTTCGCCGGGACCATCCACTGCGAGGTCCTGGCCGTCGAGCCGGAACGGCTGCTCCGGATCACCTGGGCGGACCGCAGCGGCAGCGGCCTCGACTCGATCGTCACCTGGCGGCTGGAGCCCGAGGGCCGGGGCACCCGGATGCTGATGGAGCACTCCGGGTTCGACCTGGACAGCCCGTTCCAGGCGGTCGCCCACCGCACCATGGGCAGCGGCTGGCGCTCCGCCGTGGTGCGCTCCATGCTCACGGTGCTGGAGCAGGAGGCCTGACGGGCCGGGGCGCCACCCTGAGCACGGTGGCGGACCCCCGGCCCCGGCCGCCGTCCTCAGAGCCGCTCGGGTGTGCGGATGCCGAGCAGGTGGAGGCCCTGCCCGAGCACCCGCGCGGTCAGGTCGCAGAGCACGAGCCGGCTCTCCCGGACCGGCTCGTCGGCCCGCAGCACCGGGCACCGCTCGTAGAAGGCGCTGAACGCGGCGGCGAGCCGGGACAGGTATCCGGTCAGGTGGTGGAACTCCAGGTTCTCCGCCACCGCGCCGACCACCGCGCCGAAGCCGACCAGCTCGACGGCGAGCGCCCGCTCGGCCGGCTCGGCCAGCGAGATCCCGGCCTCGGGCCGGGCCGCCACCCCCGCCCGCCGGAAGATCGACCGGATCCGGGAGTACGCGTACTGGAGGTAGGGCGCGGTGTTGCCGTCCAGCGACAGCATCCGTTCCCAGTCGAGCACGTAGTCCTTGTGCCGGTCGCTGGACAGGTCGGCGTACTTGATCGCGCCGATGCCGACGGCCCGGCCCACCTCGGCCGCCTCCGCCTCGTCCAGCTCCGGGTTCCGCTCCCGGGCCAGCGCGGTGGCCCGGGCCACCGCCTCCTCCAGCAGCCCGACCAGCTTCACCGACCCGCCGGCCCGGCTGCGCAGCATCCGCCCGTCCGGCCCGAGGATCGAGCCGAACCCGACGTGCTCGGCGCGGGCGGGCGGGGCCAGCCAGCCGGCCTGCGCGGCGGCGGCGTAGACCATCTCGAAGTGCCGCCGCTGCGGCAGCCCGACCACGTAGAGCAGCCGGGTCGCGCCCAGCGTGCCGGTCCGGTGCCGGATCGCCGCGAGGTCCGTGGCTGGGTAGCCGTACCCGCCGTCGGACTTGCGCACGATCAGCGGCAGCGGCTCGCCGTCCCGGCCCACGGAGCCGGGCGGGAACACGCAGGCCGCGCCGTCGCTCTCGCGCAGCAGACCGAGCCGGTCCAGCTCCTCGACCACCGGGCCGAGCAGGTCGTTGTAGCTGCTCTCTCCGTGGAAGTCCCGCTGGGTGAGGGTCACGTCGAGCAGGTCGTACACGGTGAGGAAGTAGCGCTCGGACTGCTCCACCAGCAGCCGCCACAGCCGCAGCGTCGCCGGGTCCCCGCCCTGCAACGCCACCACCCGCAGCCGGGACCGCTCGCGGAACGCCTCGTCGGCGTCGAACTTGGCCCGGGCCGCCTTGTAGAACGAGTCCAGGTCGCCCATCGACAGCTCCTGCGCCGCCTCGGCCTCGCCCAGGTCGGCCAGGTGCTCGATCAGCATGCCGAAGGGTGTGCCCCAGTCGCCCAGATGGTTGGCCCGCAGCACCCGGTGCCCCAGCCACTGCAGCAGCCGGGCCGCCGCGTCGCCGATCACCGTCGAGCGCAGGTGCCCGACGTGCATCTCCTTCGCGACGTTCGGCGCCGAGTAGTCGACCACCACGGTCTCCGGCGCGCTGGCCACCGGCACCCCGAGCCGCGGGGCGGCGGCCAGCGCGGAAACCAGCCCGGCCAGGGCCCCGTCGGCGACGGTCAGGTTGAGGAAACCGGGACCGGAGACCTCCGCGGCGCTGCACAGGTCGGCCAGTTCCGCGCGCTCCAGCACCTCGGTGGCGACGGCGCGCGGCGGCCGGCCGATCCGCCGGGCCAGCGCCAGCGCCGCGTCGGACTGGAAGTCCGCGCGCTGCGAGCGCCGGACGACCGGGTCGACCGGCTCGCCGGCCACCGTCGCGAACGCCGGCGCCAGCCGGTCGGTCAGCAGTTTCTCCAGATCCATGGGTACGCCGATCTCGCTCGGATCCGCCGCACGCGGATCACCGGATGGGGATGCGGGCGGACCGAGGACGAACGGCGATGACCGGCGGCTCGATCCGCCGGTCGCAGTGAGGAATGCTCAGCGCAGGCGGTCGCGGGACCGCCGGCGTCGCAGCGCGCCGAACAGGACGTCCGGGGACGCCGTCGGGTACGCGTGCGAGCTGGTCATGGCAGCAGCCTAACCGGCCGGCCCGGGGGTGGCGCAAGGCCGTACCCGGGCCGGCCGGGCGGCGTACCCGACATCTCAGGCCGGCGTGCCGACGGCCTTGCGGTAGCGCTCGGCCCGCCGCCGCACCTGGGTGTACGCGCTGGTCAGGCCCATCGCCCGGCGGACCTCGACCAGGGTGCGGCGCACCTCGGCGCGGGTCCGCTCGGTGCCCTCGACGATCAGCTCGTCGACCAGGCCGGGCTGCCCCTCGAACCGGGCCCGCCGCTCCCGGACCGGGTCGAGGAACCGGTTGAGCGCGTCCGCCAGCTCCTCCTTGACCTCCACGTCGCCGACCCGGCCGGCCCGGTAGCGCGCCTTCAGCTCCTCGACCGTGGCCCGGTCGGGGTGGAACACGTCGAGGTACGCGAAGACCGGGTTCCCCTCGACCGTGCCCGGCACGTCGGCGCGGATCCGGTTCGGGTCGGTGTACATGCCCATCACCTTGCGCCGCACGGTGGCCGGGTCGTCGGAGAGCGCGATGGCGTTCCCCCTGCTCTTGCTCATCTTCCCGGCGCCGTCGGTGCCGACCAGCGTGGGCGTCTCCGACATGATCATTTCCGGGACGGGGAAGACCTCGCGGTAGAGGTGGTTGAAGCGCCGGGCGATCTCCCGGGTCACCTCCACGTGCGCGGCGTTGTCCTTGCCCACCGGCACGACCTGCCCCTTCACGCAGAGGATGTCGGCGGCCTGGAGGACGGGATAGCCGAGCAGCCCGTACGGCATCTCCTCCTTGCCGGCGTCCCGGCTCATCTCCTTGAGCGACGGAACCCGTTCCAGCCGAGGCACGGTGACCAGGTTCTGGAACAGGGTGTTCAGGTCGCCGACCTCGGGGATCGCCGACTGGAGATAGAACGTGGCCCGGTCCGGCTCGACGCCGGCGGCGAGGATGTCGGTGACCATCTCGCGGGCGTTGCGGGACACCTGCTCGATGTCCTCGCGGCTGTTCCGCGTGGTGAGCATGTGCAGGTCGGCGATGATGAAGAAGCTCTCGTAGCGCTGGTGCAGCTTCACCCGGTTGGCGATGCTGCCGACGTAGTGGCCGAGGTGCAGCCGCCCGGTCGGGCGGTCACCGGTGAGCATCCGTGCTGCGGACATGGTCGTACGCCTCTCGTGGCTGTTCGGTGGAGGACGCGCGGGCGCGCGGAAGAGACCCGGGGTGTGCCCGGATCAGTGGGGTTTGCTCGTCAGTGCGAGCGCCGCCATCGCCCGCCGGCGCGGAACCGCAGCCCACCGGCACGGAGGACGTCGAGGATCTGCTCCCGACCGTCGTCGACACGGGCCGGGAGAACCGGAGCGGCAGCCGCCGGGAGACCGTCGAGGGTCTCCGGGGCGCAGGTGCTCGGCCGGACCATGCCTGACACGGTAGCCGGTCCACCGCCCCGCGCGCAGACCGGAACGCCCTGCTCAGTCGCGCCGGTAGCTCTCGGCGTAGTAGTTCCCGACCTGCTCGCGGTACTCGGCGCGGTCGAAGTCGTCCGGGTCGAAGGCCGGTGACTCCTTGACCTGCTCCCGGGTCCGGTCCACGTGCACGACGCGCTCCAGGTGGTCGACCCGGGCCACCGTGCCGACCGGCAGCAGCACCTTCCGGCCGAAGATCCACGGGCCGGTGTCCACCACCAGGTAGCCCGCTCCGGCGTCCTCACTCGCCCGGTCGACCGCGCCGATCCGGCCGTCGGTCGCCTCCACGTGATAGCCCGTCAGGTCGATCGGGGTGCCCGGGCCGGGCGCGTCGGGGCCGTCGTCGGCGGCGCCCTCGGACCGCTGCCGCGGCACGTCGTCCGGGCGGGTCTGCTCGTAGCCGCCCGCCAGGGCCGACGGGTCCCGCCAGAGCCACGGGTTGAACGGCTGCATGCTGCACCTCCGGGTGTCGTCGTGTCGCCACCCGAACAGTGCCCGATGGGCGAATCCGGGAAACACGAATGCAATTCCAAATACGTGGGAGGGCGATTCTGCGAGATACCTCATAATCGACTGCCGCCGATCAACTCCTCAGCTCCCGCCGAGGTCAGAGACGGTGTCGCGGCCGGCCGGCACACCGGAATGCGGGCCGGAGTGTCCACCGCGCACATTCGGCGGGGCCGGCGGCCGCACCATTCTGATCCCGCATCCGAGAGTCGGCACCAGCGAAAGGAAACGCAGATGCAGCGGGTCGTTGGACGAATCGGGGTGGCGGCGGCCGGGGCGGCCGTCCTGGTGGCGGTGGCGGGCACGGGCGCGGGGGCCGCCGTGGTCAACCCGTACACCCCGGAGGCGCTCTGCGGGCTCGGCTTCACCGCCGTCGACCAGGACCCGATCCACGACGCCGCCACCGGCGCGCGGCTCGGGACCGTCCACCTTCTCCGCAACCCCCTCACCGGGTACGGCTGCACGGTCACCCTCAAGTCCGCGTACGTCGGCACGCTCACCGGCACCCGCGTCTACCTCGCCCCGGAGTGGACGCCCGTCGGCCTGGACGAGGGCAGCCGGCGCTACGCCGCCGGCCCGGTCCACCGCCACCTCGGCGCCGGCTGCGCGATCTGGGGCGGCTCGATGACCGATCCCGCCGGCGTCGTCCACCACCACGACCGGGCGAACCCGGCGATCGGCGGAGCGGTCACGTGCTTCTGACCATCCAGGGGCGGGCCGGATTCGCGCGGCGCGCGGGCCGGCCCGCCGTTACGGTCGCCAGGTGGGCAGGATGCGGGGAATCCACGAGCGGCCGGCCGGGCTCACCTACCAGCCCGACCTGGTCGACGACGACGAGGAACGTTCCCTGGTCGCCGCCCTCGACGCGCTCGACTTCCACGAGGTCCGCATGCACGGGCAGATCGCCCGGCGCACGGTGCGGCACTTCGGCTACGACTACGACTACGGCTCCTTCCAGCTCACGGCCACCGAGGCGCTGCCCGTGGCACTGCGCTGGGTGCGCGAGCGGTGCGCGGCGCTCGCCGGGGTCGACCCCGAGGTGCTCGCCCAGACGCTCGTCACGCGCTACCCGCCGGACTCCGTCATCGGCTGGCACCGCGACGCACCCGCCTTCGGGCCGACCGTCGTCGGCCTGTCGCTGGGCTCCGCGTGCCTGTTGCGGTTCCAGCGCGGGACCGGAGCGAACCGCCGGGTGTACGAGCTGGAGCTGGCGCCCCGCTCCGGGTACGCGCTCACCGGGGCGGCCCGGACCGCGTGGCAGCACAGCATCCCGCCGGTTCCGGCGCTGCGCTACTCGCTGACCTTCCGCATGCTCCGGTCCGCGCCCGCTTGACCTGACCTGGGACGACCTCCCGCTGGCATACTGGCCAGCCATGGTGCTGTCGCGCGGCTGGTCGCTGTTCCTGGTCGGGGTCGGGGTGTGGACCTGGGTGATCTGGCCGAGGTTCGCGGTCGCCATCTGGAACGACCCGCGGGCGTGGTCGGCCGGCACGGTGGGCGAGGGCAGCCCGACCAGCTTCCTCTGGGTGCACGCGCTGCTCATCGCGGCCTCGCTGGCCATCGGCACGACCGTCGGGGTGCTCGGCATCCGGAGCTGGCTGGCGGACCGCCGCCGGCGGAGCGCCTGAGCGCCGGGAGTTCGGACAAGATTCGGCGCCGCCGGGGATGCGGGAGGCGATCCGGACCGCTCTCTCCCGTGCGCGGGCGGGTCCCGAGGGTGCCGAAGTGGGTGCGACTCCGCCGCCACCCGATCGCTGAGCAGGCCAGATAGCTCGGCGGTGATGGTGTGACGCGGGACGCTACCCCTGGATTTGACGATCAAACCCGAACCCGCGTAACTTTCTCTCTGCCAGCGCGGAACGGGGCAAACGGGACGAACATCCCGGGCGTCGCGGACCGGGCTCGGCACCCGGAACCACCGAGGTTGCACCTCGTCGGAGCCGGGGCGGGCGGGGCTCGCCGAAACGCCGCAGGGCGGATTTGGCGGAGCGGAACCGACCGAGTAAGGTTGACGACCGGCAGGGCACCGGGCGAGCTAGCGGGAGACCGCAGCGGCCGGCCTGCCAAATCCGATGACCAAGCACAGCGGTCCGCCGCTGCGCGAGTTCAGCGGCGCCGACCCGTACGAAGCGTGACAGACCGGGACACACGGTTTGACACGGCAGAGACGGTGAGGTAACGTAGTAAAAGTGCCCGGCGCGAGAGCGGCGGGTGCGGTTGAACGAAATGCCCCGGACGGGGGCCTCACGGTGTGGGGTTTTCGGATGGTGTGTGGTTGTTCTTTGAGAACTCAACAGGGTGCTTGATAAGCCAGTGCCAAATTGATTTATACCCCGGACTGGCAGGTCTTCTTTTGGAGGGCTTTGCTGGTTGGGATTCCTTTGGCAACACTTTTGTTGTCAGGATGATTGTTCAACAAAGATTTTTGTTGGAGAGTTTGATCCTGGCTCAGGACGAACGCTGGCGGCGTGCTTAACACATGCAAGTCGAGCGGAAAGGCCCTTCGGGGTACTCGAGCGGCGAACGGGTGAGTAACACGTGAGCAACCTGCCCTAGGCTTTGGGATAACCCCGGGAAACCGGGGCTAATACCGAATATGACCCTTCCTCGCATGAGGGAAGGTGGAAAGTTTTTCGGCCTGGGATGGGCTCGCGGCCTATCAGCTTGTTGGTGGGGTGATGGCCTACCAAGGCGACGACGGGTAGCCGGCCTGAGAGGGCGACCGGCCACACTGGGACTGAGACACGGCCCAGACTCCTACGGGAGGCAGCAGTGGGGAATATTGCACAATGGGCGGAAGCCTGATGCAGCGACGCCGCGTGAGGGATGACGGCCTTCGGGTTGTAAACCTCTTTCAGCAGGGACGAAGCGTAAGTGACGGTACCTGCAGAAGAAGCGCCGGCCAACTACGTGCCAGCAGCCGCGGTAAGACGTAGGGCGCGAGCGTTGTCCGGATTTATTGGGCGTAAAGAGCTCGTAGGCGGCTTGTCGCGTCGACTGTGAAAACCCGCAGCTCAACTGCGGGCCTGCAGTCGATACGGGCAGGCTAGAGTTCGGTAGGGGAGACTGGAATTCCTGGTGTAGCGGTGAAATGCGCAGATATCAGGAGGAACACCGGTGGCGAAGGCGGGTCTCTGGGCCGATACTGACGCTGAGGAGCGAAAGCGTGGGGAGCGAACAGGATTAGATACCCTGGTAGTCCACGCTGTAAACGTTGGGCGCTAGGTGTGGGGGGCCTCTCCGGTTCCCTGTGCCGCAGCTAACGCATTAAGCGCCCCGCCTGGGGAGTACGGCCGCAAGGCTAAAACTCAAAGGAATTGACGGGGGCCCGCACAAGCGGCGGAGCATGCGGATTAATTCGATGCAACGCGAAGAACCTTACCTGGGTTTGACATGGCCGCAAAACTCGCAGAGATGTGAGGTCCTTCGGGGGCGGTCACAGGTGGTGCATGGCTGTCGTCAGCTCGTGTCGTGAGATGTTGGGTTAAGTCCCGCAACGAGCGCAACCCTCGTTCGATGTTGCCAGCGCGTTATGGCGGGGACTCATCGAAGACTGCCGGGGTCAACTCGGAGGAAGGTGGGGATGACGTCAAGTCATCATGCCCCTTATGTCCAGGGCTTCACGCATGCTACAATGGCCGGTACAATGGGCTGCGATACCGCGAGGTGGAGCGAATCCCAAAAAGCCGGTCTCAGTTCGGATCGGGGTCTGCAACTCGACCCCGTGAAGTCGGAGTCGCTAGTAATCGCAGATCAGCAACGCTGCGGTGAATACGTTCCCGGGCCTTGTACACACCGCCCGTCACGTCACGAAAGTCGGCAACACCCGAAGCCGGTGGCCCAACCCTTGTGGAGGGAGCCGTCGAAGGTGGGGCTGGCGATTGGGACGAAGTCGTAACAAGGTAGCCGTACCGGAAGGTGCGGCTGGATCACCTCCTTTCTAAGGAGCACCTTCACCCGAAAGGGTGCAAGGAGCCCGCGGCCCGCGAATGTCGGGTCGGGGTGCTCAATGGCGGAGACACTGGCGAGCTCGGTGCCGGCAACGGCCAGGTTCCTTCTAGTACGGCCACTTCGGTGGTGTGGAACGGGGTCCTGGTGCGGCTGGCGGCGAGTGCAAAGCACCCTGTTGGGTCCTGAAGGAACAACCTCGGTTGTCTTTCAGAGCCGTGAGCGGAACCGAGAGTTCCGCCGGCGCCAGGCATGACCTGGCCTCGCATACCGGATCCCTGGTTAGGGGTTGCTGGTGTGGGGCGGATCGGGTTGTGGGTTGGTCGTTTGTTGAGAATTGCACAGTGGACGCGAGCATCTTTGTGGTCAAGTTGTCAAGGGCGAACGGTGGATGCCTTGGCACCAGGAGCCGATGAAGGACGTGGGAGGCCGCGATAGGCCTGGGGGAGCTGTCAACCAAGCTGTGATCCCAGGGTGTCCGAATGGGGAAACCCGGCACCAGTCATGTGGTGTCACCCGCACCTGAACACATAGGGGTGTGGGGGGAACGCGGGGAAGTGAAACATCTCAGTACCCGTAGGAAGAGAAAACAACGAGTGATTCCGTGAGTAGTGGCGAGCGAAAGCGGATTGAGGCTAAACCGGCTGCGTGTGATACCTGTCAGGGGTTGCGTGGTCGGGGTTGTGGGACCCTGCTGAACAAGCTGACACTTGTTCGAGAAGTTACAAAGTCAGTGGCTAGTCGAACAGTCTGGAAAGGCTGACCGTAGACGGTGATAGTCCGGTAGGTGAAAGTTGCTGACCTTCTGTGGGTGTTCCCGAGTAGCGGCGGACCCCTGAAATCTGCCGTGAATCTGCCAGGACCACCTGGTAAGCCTAAATACTTCCTGGTGACCGATAGCGGACGAGTACCGTGAGGGAATGGTGAAAAGTACCCCGGGAGGGGAGTGAAATAGTACCTGAAACCGTTCGCCTACAATCCGTCGGAGCCTTGCGGGGTGACGGCGTGCCTTTTGAAGAATGAGCCTGCGAGTTAGTGGCATGTGGCGAGGTTAACCCGTGTGGGGGAGCCGTAGCGAAAGCGAGTCTGAATAGGGCGCTCTTTAGTCGCATGCTCTAGACCCGAAGCGGAGTGATCTAGCCATGGGCAGGCTGAAGCGCGGGTAAGACCGCGTGGAGGGCCGAACCCACCAACGTTGAAAAGTTGGGGGATGACCTGTGGTTAGGGGTGAAAGGCCAATCAAACTCCGTGATAGCTGGTTCTCCCCGAAATGCATTTAGGTGCAGCGTCGCGTGTTTCTTGCCGGAGGTAGAGCACTGGATGGTCTAGGGGGCCCACAAGCTTACCGAAATCAGCCAAACTCCGAATGCCGGTAAGTGAGAGCGCGGCAGTGAGACTGCGGGGGATAAGCTTCGTAGTCGAGAGGGAAACAGCCCAGATCACCAGCTAAGGCCCCTAAGCGTGTGCTAAGTGGAAAAGGATGTGGGGTCGCATAGACAACCAGGAGGTTGGCTTAGAAGCAGCCACCCTTTAAAGAGTGCGTAATAGCTCACTGGTCAAGTGGTTCCGCGCCGACAATGTAGCGGGGCTCAAGCACACCGCCGAAGCTGTGGCATTCACATTTTAACCTCGCTTGGACTTGATTCCTTGTGCAGGTGTGTGGATGGGTAGGGGAGCGTCGTGCCGCGAGTGAAGCAACGGGGTGACCCAGTTGTGGACGCGGCACGAGTGAGAATGCAGGCATGAGTAGCGAAAGAAGGGTGAGAAACCCTTCCGCCGGATGACCAAGGGTTCCAGGGCCAGGCTAATCCGCCCTGGGTGAGTCGGGACCTAAGGCGAGGCCGAGAGGCGTAGTCGATGGACAACGGGTTGATATTCCCGTACCCGCGAAAGAGCGACCCTGACGAACCTCGTTGTGCTAACCACCCGAACCGCCGGCGACCTTCGGGTCAATGGTGGGGAGCGTGGGAACCTGGCGGGTAGTAGTCAAGCGATGGGGTGACGCAGGAAGGTAGCTGAGCCCGGCCGGTGGTTGTGCCGGGGTAAGCGTGTAGGCCGTGCCGTAGGCAAATCCGCGGCGCATTAAGGCTGAGACGTGATGCCGAGCCGATTCAGGTGAAGTCAGTGATCCTATGCTGCCGAGAAAAGCCTCTAGCGAGTTCTTAGCGGCCCGTACCCCAAACCGACACAGGTGGTCAGGTAGAGAATACCGAGGCGATCGGGCGAACTGTGGTTAAGGAACTCGGCAAATTGCCCCCGTAACTTAGGGAGAAGGGGGGCCGGAGACGTGAAGCCCCGCGCGGGTGGAGCGTTGTATGGCCGCAGAGAGCAGGGGGAAGCGACTGTTTACTAAAAACACAGGTCCATGCGAAGAAGTAATTCGATGTATATGGACTGACGCCTGCCCGGTGCTGGAACGTTAAGGGGACCTGTTAGCTCTTCGGGGCGAAGCGGAGAACTTAAGCGCCAGTAAACGGCGGTGGTAACTATAACCATCCTAAGGTAGCGAAATTCCTTGTCGGGTAAGTTCCGACCTGCACGAATGGCGTAACGACTTCCCCACTGTCTCAACCACAGGCCCGGCGAAATTGCACTACGAGTAAAGATGCTCGTTACGCGCGGCAGGACGGAAAGACCCCGGGACCTTTACTATAGCTTGACATTGGTACTTGAGTTAGCTTGTGTAGGATAGGTGGGAGCCGGTGAAGTCCATACGCCAGTATGGGTGGAGGCAATCTTGAAATACCACTCTGGTTGATTTGGGTATCTAACTTCGGACCGTTATCCGGTTCAGGGACAGTGTCTGGTGGGTAGTTTAACTGGGGCGGTTGCCTCCTAAAGGGTAACGGAGGCGCCCAAAGGTTCCCTCAGCCTGGTTGGCAATCAGGTGTTGAGTGCAAGTGCACAAGGGAGCTTGACTGTGAGACTGACAGGTCGAGCAGGGACGAAAGTCGGGACTAGTGATCCGGCACTGGCATGTGGAAGCGGTGTCGCTCAACGGATAAAAGGTACCCCGGGGATAACAGGCTGATCTTCCCCAAGAGTCCATATCGACGGGATGGTTTGGCACCTCGATGTCGGCTCGTCGCATCCTGGGGCTGTAGCAGGTCCCAAGGGTTGGGCTGTTCGCCCATTAAAGCGGTACGCGAGCTGGGTTTAGAACGTCGTGAGACAGTTCGGTCCCTATCCGCCGTGCGCGTAGGATACTTGAGAAGGGCTGTCCCTAGTACGAGAGGACCGGGACGGACGAACCTCTGGTGTGCCAGTTGTCCCGCCAGGGGCACGGCTGGTTAGCTACGTTCGGAAGGGATAACCGCTGAAAGCATCTAAGCGGGAAGCTCGCTTCAAGATGAGGTATCCCACCCACTTTGTGGGGTAAGGCCCCCAGCTAGACGACTGGGTTGATAGGCCGGAAATGTAAGCCCGGTAACGGGTTCAGTTGACCGGTACTAATAGGCCGAGGACTTGACTACCAAGCTGCTACGCGTCCACTGTGCAACTCTGAACGAGCGAACAACCGTGTGGTTGTTTTGACATGTTCATAGAGTTACGGCGGTCATGGCGGAGGGGAAACGCCCGGTCACATTCCGAACCCGGAAGCTAAGCCCTCCAGCGCCGATGGTACTGCACTCGGGAGGGTGTGGGAGAGTAGGACACCGCCGGACAATCTTCCAGTCAGGGCCACCCTTCGGGGTGGCCCTGACTGCGTTTGTGGCGCGCTTCCGTGAATCGCCCCGGGCACGCCGCCGCGTCTCGTACCGTCGGTGCGGGAACCGCCCGCGCCTGCCCCGGCAGGCGGGCGGAAAACGTGACGTGGTGTACCCGCCGTTCGTGATCGGGGCGGACCGGTGGGGGTACCTGCTGATGGTTCGGCCGGAACTGACCGCCAGGCGCTGGCGGAGGCAGGAGTGGTCATGAAGATCGGAATCATCGGGTCGGGGCACATCGGAGGCACCCTCACCCGGCGGCTGCGCACGCTGGGCCACGACGTCACGGTGGCGAACTCGCGCGGGCCGCAGAGCCTGGCCGACCTCGCCGCGGAAACCGGTGCCATGGCCGGGACCCTGGAGGAGGCCGTCCAGGGCGCCGAGCTGGTCGTCATCGCCATTCCGCTCAGGGCCGTGCCGGAGCTGCCGGCGGCGCTGTTCGACGGCAAGCTGGTCGTCGACGCGGACAACTACTATCCCGAGCGGGACGGCGACATCCCCGAGCTGCTCGACCGCAGCCTCAGCTCGAGCCGCTGGACCGCCGACCACCTCAAGGGCGCCCGGGTGGTGAAGGTCTTCAACAACATCCAGGCCGCGTACCTGATGGACCGCGGGCAGCCGGCGGGCACGCCCGACCGCATCGGGTTGCCGGTGGCCGCGGATGACGCCGACGCCAAGCGGCTGGTCATGGAACTCGTGGACGAGCTGGGCTTCGACCCGGTGGATGCCGGCACGCTCGACGAGAGCTGGCGGCAGCAGCCGGGCACCCCGGTCTACGGCACCGACCGCGACGCGGACGGCGTACGGCAGGGGTTGGCCGCGGCGCGGCCCTGAGCGGGCGTACGACAGGGGAAAGCCCCGCCGGCCAGGTGGCTTTGGCGGGGCTTTCCCGTGCGTGCGCTCGGTGGGCGTCAGGCGGGTGGCTTGGCGCAGATGAAACGCGGCTCGGGGTCGTAGCGCCAGCTGAACTTCTCCCGCTTCACCACCTTGCCGTCCTTCTTGATCACCCGATAGGCGTCCTGGGCGAAGCCCACGCTGCCCGCGGCGGAGATGCAGTCCGGGCCGGGGTCCAGGTAGACCGTCCTGGGCTGGGTGATGTTGCGGCGGGGGCCGTACTCCGTCTTGACGCTGTCGTAGATCTTGGTGCTCCACATCGACACGGTGATCGTGCTGCCCGTGTAGGACGTGTCGATCAGGACGCCGTACGGGGTGTTGTTGCGGAACTTGAAGTCCAGCTGGGGCCAGTAGATGGTCGACTCGATGACCGCTGGGTAGCGGCTGAAGTAGAACGAGTGCGGCTTGTGCTCGACGTCCTGCAGCCCGGCGTAGTAGCTGGCGTTGAAGAGTGTCGTGGTGAACTGGGAGACACCGCCGCCCACGCCCGGCACGAGCTTGCCGCCGACGATCGTGGGCGCGTCCTTGTAGCCCTGGTCGTAGCCGCGCTCGCCGGTGTGGCCGTTGAGCGAGAAGGTCTCCCCCGGCCGCACGATGGCGCCGTCCACGTCCTTGGCGGCCTGAACGATGTTCTGGCTGCGCGGCGAGGAGAGACCACCGGGGAACCGGGTGGTGAAGGTGGAGACCCGCTCCTTGATGCCCAGCTCGGCGAGCTTGGCCTCGGTCAGCTCGGGCTCGGCCGGCTTCAGCGCCGCGGTCACCGTGCGGCCGTCCGCCTTGGGCAGCACGGCGAGCAGGTCCCGGCCGAGCGCTGTCGCGTCGACCTGCCGGCCGGCCCGGCCGGGCACCACCTTCGGCTTGCCGCCGCTGATGGTCAGTCCGGCGTCCCTGGGCGCGACCTCCAGCTTCGCCAGCGCGTCGCCGAGCGCGGCCCGCAGCCGCTTGACGTCGACGCGGGGAGTCAGCTTGCCCGTGTCGTCGGCGGCGAAGCGCAGGCCCCGGGCGATGGCGGCGGGCGGGATGGTGACCTTGCCACCGTCGGTGGTCAGCGTGACGGGTGCCGCGACGGCGGGACGGGCCAGCTCGGCGAGGAGCCGTTCGACCTCCTCGCGGGTGGTGGCCGGCCACTTCTCGACCAGCGGCACGGTCACCGGCTCCCCGGCCAGCCAGCCGGCCTTCACGACGCCGGCCGCGCCGGCCGCGTCGACGGTCAGCGCCGGCTTCGGGTAGACCGGCTTGGGGGTGGTGCCGGTGAAGATGATGGCGGGCATGGTCATCTCGCGGCCCTGGTCGCCCATGGCCGTGCGCAGCGCGGTCTCCAGGCGGGCGGTGTCGACGGTCACCACCGGCTCGACCGTGCGGGAGCCGACGAGGCGGCTCACCGGGTGCGCCTCGGCGGCGGCCGCCGCCGCCACGGTGGCGTCCACGTCGATGGCAAGCCCCACGTCGGCCGGCTTCAGCTCGGCCCGCTTCTCCCCGACGGTGACGGCGATCGGGGCGTTGAGCGTCGCGGCCCGGCGGGCCAGCTCGGCGTCGAGCGCCCGGGCCGCCTCGGCCCGGCTCCGACCGCCCAGCTCGGTGCCGAGGACCGTGGTGCCCCGGGGCACGTCGCCGGCGTACGCGTAGGTGCCCAGACCGGTGCCGGCGGCCACCACGGCGGCGACGATCCCGCCGGCGAGCAGCATCCGCCGCCGGGACCGCCCCGGCTTCCCGGGCCCGCCCGCGGCGGGTGCAGCGACCGGCTCCGGCTCGACGTCCGGCCAGCTCACCGCGGTCACCTTCACGGTGGGCCGGTCGTCGGCGGAAGGCACCTTTTCGCCGTACAGCGTCACAGCAACCTCGATCGGAAGTACCACGTGGGGACCGCTTCCCCCACGGGAGACACCTACGGTAACCAACGCCCGAGCCGGCCGGGAGTCTCCGCCCCGGGGGTCGTCGGGGCCGCCGCGCCCGCCGTACCCCGGTGTCGCCGTCATCACCCCCGGGCGGGGCTCCGCGCCGGTCCGGATCGTGGGACGGTGGCCGGGTGCGGACGGATGAGCGGACCCAGGCGTACGGCGGTGGCTGGCTGGACCGGGCGGGGGCGCTGCGCGCCGACCCGGGGTGGGTCGCCGCCCGGCTGAGCGACCCGGAGACCGAGTTGCTGCCGCTGTGGCGGGACCGGTGCCTGGTCGCGGCCGACCGGGTGCCGGTTCGCCGTTCCGCAGCCGGGGCGGCCGGGCTGCGCGCCGCCGCCGGCGAGACGGTGTTCCTCGGGCTGGACGCCGGCCGGGCGGTGTTCGCCGTGGACCTTTCCGGCCTGGGCGAGGCCGAGGCGTGCGGGCTGGCCGGTGCGGCCGAGGCGGTGGACGTGCGGGCGCTGGTGGGCGGGCTGGGGCCGGCCGAGGCGGCCGTCCAGGCGTACGCCAAGGGGCTGCTGCACTGGCACCGGGGCCAGCGGTTCTGCGGCGGCTGCGGGTCGGCCACGGTGGCGGGCGACGGCGGGCACACCCGGTCCTGCACCGGCCCCGGTTGCGGCCGGCTGCACTTCCCCCGGATCGAACCGGCGGTCATCGTGCTGGTCGAGGCGCCCGGCGAGCCGGAGCGCTGCCTGCTGGCCCGGCACCGGGGTGCGGCGGAGGACTCCTGGTCGACCCTGGCGGGCTTCGTGGAGGTCGGCGAGAGCCTGGAGGACGCGGTCCGTCGGGAGCTGGCCGAGGAGGCGGGCGTGGCGGTGGTCGACGTGGCGTACCAGGGTTCGCAGGCCTGGCCGTTCCCGGCCGGGCTGATGGTGGGCTTCCGCGCGACGGCCGCCTCGACCGAGGTGCGGGTGGACGGCGAGGAGCTGGTGGACGCCCGCTGGTTCACGCGGGCGGAGCTGCGGGAGCGGGTGGCGGCGGGGCGCCCGCTGGGCCGGATCGACTCGATCGACCATCATCTGCTCGGATCCTGGTTGGACGGCCGGAGCTGACGGCCCGCCGTCCGGCCAGCCGGGCCGGCCGGACGGGTGAACGGGGCATCACCCTCAGCGGTCTGTCAGCTGCCCGTTACCGAACTGTGACGTACGTCCGTGACGGCTACCACAGGTGAAACGTCTCCGTCTTCCTGTCGTAATAGGGCCGTTTTGCCCCGAGCCCTTTGCTGTCGGGATGTTAACCGTTGGTAACCGTGGGCGATCTTGATACCACGGCTGTGTTACCCGTCAGTAGCAAGGGACTTGTGAGGTGTGTCGCTTCGCGGGAGCATGCAATCCGCGTACTGCGCGTCCGTCGGCACAACGGGCCCGCGCCGCCCCGCAGCTTTCCCCCGTCCCGCGTCGCGTCCCGCGCCGGTGACGCACCCCCGTCGAGGAGGACCTTGTGAGTGAATCGGAGAACCGCCAGATGAGTGGCGGCACCCGCTGGCGTCGTTTCGCCGCCGTGATGGTGCCCGCCACCGTCGTGGCCGGCGGCATCGTGCTGGGCATGGCCAACGGCGCCATCGCGGCCTCGTTCGCCGTCTCGGGCTCGACCTTCAAGGTCGGCGCCTCGAAGCTGGAGGGCAACGGCTTCAAGCAGTACGGCGGCCTGGTCAAGGAGAGTGACGGCACCCAGCACCCGGTGGCCGTCTCCGAGATCGCCGACGCCAAGCTCTACGACCTCTGCCAGTCGGTCAACGCCAGCCTTCCGGGCATCCCGATCGTGCTGACCATCAACGCTGGTGGCGGCGGCAAGCCGGCGACCGCCACCGACCTGCTGATCGACATGGACTCGCTCGAGGGTGACGCCACGTTCGAGAAGATCAAGATCGGCCGCGACGCGGGTGACATGAACCCGGCGCAGCCCGTCCTGCCCAAGTCCTTCGGTCAGAGCGCGGACAAGGTGACCATTACCGACCTGGAGCAGGTGGCCCGTTCCACCAGTGCCGGCGTCTTCACCCTCAACGGCCTGAAGCTGAAGGTCAACGTGGGCAAGGACGCCAAGGAATGCTTCTGATCTGATGTCGAGGCCCGCGGAGGGCGCCCTCCGCGGGCCTCGTTCTTGTCTCACGCCGTCAGCACCGCCAGGAGGAGTACGTGACAACCGCCGAGACGCAGCAGGCCGAGCCCGGTCGGGCCGGCCAGGCGTGGCGTAACTTCCGCCGGTGGCGGCGGACGCGGCCGTTCTGGGGCGGGCTCTTCACCGCGCTGGCCGGCCTCGAGATCTTCGGCACCACGCAGATGAGCCTCCACGGCCTCACCTTCCAGATGGGGCCCACCGGCTTCCTGTCCTGGCTGATCCCGGTCATCCTCTTCGCCTGCGGCATGTTGCTCTGGTTCAGCCCGCAGCAGCGCATGTTCTACGCGGTGGTCGCCGCGGTCACCGCGCTCTACTCGATGATCGGGGTGAACCTCGGCGGCTTCTTCATCGGCCTGCTCCTCGGCATGGTCGGCAGCGCCCTCGGCTTCGCCTGGGTGCCACAGAAGCGGCCGGACCCGGCAGACGAGCCGGTGGAGCCGGTTGCCGGGTCCGAGGAGGACGACGAGGCCGGGGAGCCGGAGCCGGCCCTCGTCGACGAGCTGCTGCCCCGGCAGCGCGAGGACGAGACGACCGGGGTCCTGACCGACACCCTCCCCGAGCCGCGTAACCCGTTGCGCGAGGCCGCTCCGGCGGACCCGCCCGGCGCCGCCGACAGCACCCAGGTGCTGCCTGCGGTCGGACCGGACACGCCGCGGGGCGGCGGTCACCGGGACCCCAGGGCGTACGCGATCCTGTTCGTCGTCGCCACCGTCTCGGCGGCCGGCCTGTTGGCGATCCGCGGTCAGGAACCGGCGGTCGCGGCGCCGGCCGCCTGCCCGACGGCCACCGCCCCGGCCCCGCGCCCGAGCGCGTCGGCGTCGGCCTCGGCGTCCGCTTCGGCCAGACCGAGCACCGCGCTGGCCGAGGAGAAGCCGGCCGAGGAGCAGAAGGACTCGGACGGCAACCTGCTGACCGACATCGTCGACGGCATCACGGACCTGTTCACCGGCGGCGACGACCCCGAGCCCTCGCCCAGCCCGAGCACCTCGACCGCCCCGGCGGCGGCCGCCGCGCCGGCGGCCACCGCGACCGGCACCGCCACGCCGAAGCCGACCGGCAGCGCCACGACGACGCCGTCCACCCCGGCGAAGCCGGACGCCGACTGCGACAGCCCGGCGCCCACCAAGCCGAAGCCGGTCGAGGAGGGCAAGCCGCTGCCCAAGCTGGCCGCCGACCCGGACCAGCCCATGGTCGCGGACCCGCCGTCCAAGCTCACCGGGTCCAAGGTGACCATGACCGGGCTGCGGTTCGAGGGGATCGTCGAGCTGCCCACCCGGGACGGCACGCTCAAGTGCCTGAAGTTCACCATGGACAAGGCCGTGACGGACGACTTCACCCTCCTGGCTTCCGGTCCGGCGGGCAAGAGCCAGCGGTACGTCACCGACCGGCTCACCGTCGAGGGCGACGTCGCCTTCTACGCCACCCGCTTCGTCGGGCGGCTGCTCGGCATCAAGATCACGCTCACCCCGGACCTGCCGTTCCCCGACGGGCTCCCGATCACCTCGCCGATCCCGATCACCTTCACCGACCCGGTGATGGAGCTGGCCTACGAGAACTCCAAGTCGCTCACCGCCCGGCCGGTGCTCAAGCTCGACCTGACCTGACCCGGACGGCCCCGAGCGAAACGGCCGGGAGCCGGAGGAACCCCTCCGACTCCCGGCCGTCGTCGTCGCTCAGAGCCGGGCCAGCGCCCGGCGCAGCGGGTCGAGCCCCAGCGAGCCCAGGTCGAGCGCCTGGCGGTGGAACTCCTTGAGGTCGAAGTCGGCGCCCTTGCGGGCCTTCGCGTCCTCCCGTGCCTGGAGCCAGATCCGCTCGCCCACCTTGTACGAGGGCGCCTGCCCCGGCCAGCCCAGGTAGCGGTTCAGCTCGAAGCGGAGGTTCTCGTCCGGCACCCGGCAGTGCGCCCGCATGAACTCCCAGCCCAGCTCCGGTGTCCAGCGCTCGCCGGGGTGGAAGCCGAACGGGTTGTCGGCCGGGATCTCCAGTTCCAGGTGCATGCCGATGTCGACGATCACCCGGGCGGCCCGGAACGCCTGCCCGTCGAGCATGCCGAGCTTGTCGCCCGGGTCCTCCAGGTAGCCCAGCTCGTCCATCAGCCGCTCGGAGTAGAGCGCCCAGCCCTCACCGTGCCCGGAGACCCAGCAGAGCAGCCGCTGCCAGCGGTTGAGCAGGTCGGCCCGGACGGCGGTCTGGGCGACCTGGAGGTGGTGGCCCGGCACGCCCTCGTGGTAGACCGTGGTCACCTCGCGCCAGGTGGAGAAGTCGGTGATGCCCTGCGGCACCGCCCACCACATCCGGCCGGGCCGGGAGAAGTCCTCGCTCGGGCCGGTGTAGTAGATGGCGCCGTCGCTGGTGGGGGCGAGGCAGCACTCGATGCGGCGGACCTGCTCGGGGATGTCGAAGTGGGTGCCGTGCAGCTCGCTGATCGCCTTGTCGGCGAGCGCCTGCATCCAGTCCCGGAACGCCTCCTTGCCCTGGATGGTCCGGGCCGGGTCCGCGTCCAGAGCGCGCACGGCGTCGTCGATCGTGGCGCCCGGACCCACGATGCGCGCGGCAACGGCGCGCATCTCACTCTCCAGGCGGGCCAGCTCGGCGAAACCCCAGGCGTACGTCTCGTCGAGGTCGACCTTGGCGCCGAGGAAGTACTGCGAGGCCAGCTCGTAGCGTTCCCGGCCGGCGGCCTGCTTCTGCCGGCCACGCGGGGCCAGCTCGGTGCGGAGGAACTGCCCGAACTCGGCCGTGGCGGCCGTCGCGGCGGCCGCGCCCCTGCGCAGCTCCGTGCCGAGCGCGCCCTCGGCGCCGAGCCGCTCGGCGAGGCCGTGGAAGAAGTTGTCGCCGTTCGGGTCGACCCAGATGTCGCACTGCTTGGCGACCTCGACGAGCTGCACCTGCGAGCTGACCTGGCCGGCCGCCGCGGCCTCGCGCAGCGTGCGCTTGTAGCCCTCCAGCGCGCCGGCGAAGCCGTTGAGCCGGGCGGCCACGTTCGCCTTGGCGTCGTCGCCCTCGGTCGGCATGAGGTCGAAGACCATCCGCAGGTCGTGCAGCCCGCTGGCGATCACGTTGACCTCGCTGCCGGTCTCGCCGGCCTCGTAGCGGGCGAGCTCCAGGCCGAGGCGCTCCTGCATCGCCTCCTTGGCGGTCCGCTCCGCCTCGGTGTCCGGCTCGGTCACGTCGAGGTCGGCCAGCGTGCGCCGGGTCAGGTCGGCGCGGGCCGCGTAGCCCTCCGGGGAGAGGTCGTCGAGCTGGTCGTCGTAGCCGGCGATGCCGACGTAGGTGGCCCCGGTCGGGCTCAGCGGAGCCCAGTCGGCCACGTAGCGGTTGGCGAGGTCATCGATTCGTCCCACGGTGCGACCCTACGTGACCGGGCCACCTGGTTGTCGACGCTGTTCGCCATGTTGGCGGGGGCGGTCCGGGTGCCGTCGGGCGGATGTGGCGGTCGACACGGCGTCCGAATATCGCGGGACTTCGTCGTACCCCTGCGGCAGAGTGTCAGGGGTGACAGTGGATATCACTCCTGACCGGGCGCCGCTGCGCAGCTGGCTGCCCGGGTTCATCGCACTCGGCGTGATCTGGGGTTCCAGCTTCCTCTTCATCAAGGTGGGGGTGGCCGAGCTGCACCCCCTGCACCTCACCCTCTACCGCGTGGCCACCGGCGCCGCGACGCTGCTGGTGGTGCTGGCCGTGCTGCGCGACCGGCTGCCCCGCGAGCCCCGGGTCTGGGCGCACCTCGTGGTGGTGGCCGCCTTCGGTGTCGCGCTGCCGTTCACCCTGTTCGGCTTCGGCGAGCAGCGGGTCGAGTCGATGCTCGCCGGCATCTGGAACGCCACCACGCCACTGATCGTGCTGCCGCTGGCGGTGCTGGTGTTCCGCACCGAGCGGCTGACCGTGCGGCGCGCGGTCGGCCTGGGGCTGGGCTTCGCCGGTGTGCTCGTGGTGCTCGGCGTCTGGGAGGGCGTGGGCGGGTCGCACTTCACCGGCCAGCTCATGTGCCTCGGGGCGGCCGCCTGCTACGGCGTGGCGATCCCCTACCAGAAGAAGTTCATCGCGGGCAGCGCGTACTCCGGGCTGTCGCTGTCGGCGGCGCAGCTGCTGGTGGCGACCGCGCAGCTCGCGCTGGTCGCGCCCCTCGTGGCGGGCGCGCCGCCGGTGCCCACCGGGCTCTCCGCGAAGGTGGTGGCCTCCGTGCTGGCGCTCGGCGCGCTCGGCACCGGGCTGGCCTTCGTGATCAACCTGCGCAACATCCGGGTCGCGGGAGCGAGCACGGCGTCCACCGTCACGTACCTGATCCCGGTGTTCGCGGTGCTGGTCGGCGCGGTGGTGCTCGGCGAGCGGATGAACTGGCACCAGCCGGTGGGCGCCCTGGTCGTGCTGCTCGGCGTGGCCGTCGCGCAGGGCATGCTGGGCCGGCGCCGGCCCGCCCGGACCTCCGCCCCGGCCACCCGTCCGGCGGTGCCGGCGGGTCGCTGACCGCCGGATCGGCGCGGTGGCGGGTCCGCGGCTCCGGATGCCGCCACCGCGGCGCGGCGGCGGCCTCGTTCAGCGGCGGCCGGCCGTCCACTTCACCAGGCGGTCGGCCTTCCAGGTGTTGACCACCCGGTCCGCCGGCACCCCGCAGAGCGCGGCGCGTTCGCAGCCGAAACGCTGCCAGTCCAGCTGGCCGGGGGCGTGCGCGTCGGTGTTGATGGCGAACCAGCAGCCGGCCTCCAGGGCGCGGCGGATCAGCCGCTTCGGCGGGTCCTGCCGCTCCGGCCGGGAGTTGATCTCGACGGCCACGTCGTGCTCCGCGCAGGCCGCGAAGACCGCCTCCGCGTCGAAATCGCTCTCCTTGCGGGTACGCGCCCGGTGCCCCCGGTCGCCCGGGCCGGTCACCCCCGCCGGCCGGGAGGAGACCATCCGCCCGGTGCAGTGACCGAGGATGTCCAGGTGCGGGTTGGCGATCGCGGCCAGCATCCGACGGGTCATCTTCGCCCGGTCGTCGTTGAGGCCGCTGTGCACCGAGCCGACCACCACGTCGAGGCGGGCCAGCAGCTCGTCGTCCTGGTCCAGCGAGCCGTCGGCCAGGATGTCCACCTCGATGCCGGTGAGGATGCGGAAGCCCTTCGGCAGCGCCTCGTTCACCGCGGCCACGTGGTCGAGCTGCTTGCGCAGCCGGTCCGCCGTGAGCCCCCGGGCCACCTTGAGCCGGGGCGAGTGGTCGGTGAGCACCACGTACTCGTGCCCCAGCTCGACGGCGGCCAGGGCCATCTCCTCGATGGGTGAGCCGCCGTCGGACCAGTCCGAGTGGGTGTGGCAGTCGCCGCGCAGCGTGTCCCGCAGCTTCGCCGCGGCCTCGTCCAGGTCGGTGCCCTCGGTGGCGAGCAGCCGGCGCAGGTAGACGGGCTCCTCGCCGGCCAGGGACTCGGACACGCAGCGGGCCGTGACGTCACCGACCCCGGACAGCTCGGTGAGCTTGCCGGTGCGGGCCCGCTCGGCCACCTCGCCGGCGGGCAGGGCGCCGAGCGCGTTGGCCGCCGACCGGAACGCCCGGACCCGGTAGGTGGCCTCGTTCGCCCGCTCCAGCAGGAACGCGATCCGCCGCAGGTCGGCGATGGGGTCCCGGGCAGTCATGCCCTGCAAACTACGCGCCCGGACCGCCCGCCGCGCGGCGTCGCCCGGGGTGTCGGGAGTGGACGGCGTCAGCCGGCCGCGGCGGAGCCGCTCGGCGCCTTCGGGCAGCCGTGCCGGCGCTGCCAGGCGGTCACCTCGGCGGCCGGCGCGCGGTTGCCCCGCTTGCGCCACGAGTCGAGGTACTTCGCCGGCCAGACGACGCCCCGCCGGATCCACCAGTCGTCGTGGCCGGTGCACTTCGGCGAGAGCCCGAAGTGCAGGTGGCAGACGTTGTTGGCGTTGCCGGTGTGGCCCACCTTCCCGAGCTGCTGACCGGCCCGGACGCGGACGCCGGCGTCGACGCCGGCGGCGATCGCGCTCAGGTGCGACCCGTAGTAGCGGACCCCGTCGTCACCGAGCAGCGACACCGACAGCCCGCCGTTGTTCGGGCCGAGCGGCCCGCGCCGGCTGAAGCGGTCCACCCGGCTCACCTCCAGGATCACGCCGTCGGTGACCGCCACCACCGGCTCGCCGCAGTCGGCGAAGATGTCCGTCCCCGGGTACGCGGAGTGGGTGGGGTGGTAGTCGACGTTGCCGGCGCGGACCGGGAAGACGTGCCGCGACCCGGTGCGGCTCGGCGACGGGGACGGCGTGGGCGGCGCGGCCGACGTGGCCGGGCCGCTCGGCGGGGCGGCCTGCGCCCCGGTGGCCGGCGCGCTCGGGCTCTGCCACGAGTTGCCCGGCGCCGCCGTGGGCCCGCCGCCCGGGGCGCATCCCGCGGCCAGCGCCGCCACGAGCAGCAGGACCGGGTACGCCGGACGCGTGCGGCGTCCGATCGATGACGAGCGCATCCGGCCATCCTGGCAGACCACTACCGTAGGGACGAACGCTGAGACGGGTCCGGCCGGAGCCGTCGCTCTGCGTGACCTCGATCCGTCTACGGTCCGTGAAGGAGACAGCGGTGACGAACGGGTGGCACGGCGTGGCCGGGGAGCCCGGCGCGGGTCCGGCGCGCCCGCTGCCGCGTACACCGTCCGGGCTCTTCCCGTCCGGTGCGCCGATGCGCCCGAGCTACCGCGAGCCGTACCCGGTGACCGGCGCCGGCGTCGCGGCCGGCGCGGTGACCGCGTTCGTCTGGCTGCTGCTGTTCGGCCTGCTCGGGCGGGACGTGCCCGGCTACGCCTGGTGGACGCTGCTCGCCGGCGGGCTGGCCTGGCTGGCCTCCGTCGTGCTGGTCCGCCTCGGCGACCGGGGGGTGGCCACCGGGGTCGCGATCGTCACGGCGGGTGGCTGGAGCATCGCCGCCGCGGTCGTCGCGGTGCGCTGGGCGCAGAGCGGCGACTGGCCGCTCTGGTGACGGTCCGTGCCGGTTTCGCTGCGTAGCGAAGACCATCTTGACGTACGCGCGGTGACGGTCCACCCTCGCGGTATGGCCTGGATCACCCCGCCGCGGCTCGACCCCGAACGGAGCCGCCGCCGCCTGCAACTCCTCGCCGAGCTGGCCGGTGCCCGCACGGTGCGGCAGCGTGAACGGCCGCAGCAGCGGGCCCGCTCCGAACGCCTGCGCGAGCTGATCGCGACCCGCCGGCGCATCGCCGGCTGACCGACTTTCTCCAGGTTCGACCGGCCCTTCGGGGCGTTGACCGGTCGCCTGCCGACCCGACCGGTTAACGTGCATCGCGTGACGAGTCGGCGTGCTGCCGAGGCCAATTTGGGGGGACCGTGTCGTACTTCGCTGCTGCCGCGGCGCGCGTCGAGGGCGCCTGGACCGCCGACGAGGTGAACCTGCGGGGGGTCACCGACATCGAGGAGGTGGCCGACCGGCTGCGCGACGTCGAGCCGGACGCCGACGTCTCCCTGCTGTTCGTCGAGGCCGACGACACGTACCTGGTGATCCTGCGCTTGGACGAGGGGGAGGACCTGCGGGTCTTCGGCTCCGACTCGGCGTACGCGGAGGAGTCCCGGCTGGGCGCGCTGCTGGTCGGGGACCTGAAGACCTCGGTCACCGGCCTGGAGGACGCCGACGAGCCGCGCCCGGCCGCCGGTGGCGACGAGGAGACCGAGCAGCCCGCCGTGGACCCGGAGGCCGACCCGGTGGGCGATGCGGACCTCCTCGCCGACCTGGGCATCCCCGCGCCGAAGCTGCTCGCCCTCTGCGGCCACGAGGGGATGATGCCGGCCGACGTCACGGCCGAGATCTGCCAGGTGCTCGGCTGCGCCGACGAGGTCGAGGAGCTTCGTGAGGTCTGAGCCACCCGGCCCGGAGTGGACCGGCGGGGCGGAGCCGGCTGACGCGACCGACCCGGCGCTGGAGACCGTACGCCCCGGGCAGCCGACCCCGGGCCGGCCGGCACGCGTCGGTCCGGGCGCGGACGAGGGCCTGGCCGAGCTGGACGGCGTGGGTCGCCGGCAGCGGCACGAGCTGTGGATGCGCCGGGCCCTGGAGGTCGCGGTGACCGGCCCGGACAGCGTCCCCGGCGACGGCGCCGACGCGGTCGAGGACGTCCCGGTCGGCGCCGTGGTCTACGGCCCGGACGGCGCCGAACTGGCGATCGGCCGCAACGAGCGGGAGCTGACCGGCGACCCGACGGCGCACGCCGAGGTCCTGGCGCTGCGCCGGGCCGCCGAGCGGCTGGGCCGCTGGCGGCTGGAGGGCTGCACCCTGGTCGTGTCCCTGGAGCCGTGCACGATGTGCGCGGGCGCCATCGCCCTGGCCCGGATCTCCACGGTGGTGTTCGGGGCGTGGGAGCCGAAGACGGGCGCCGTCGGCTCGCTCTGGGACGTGCTGCGCGACCGCCGCCTCACCCACCGCCCCGAGGTGTACGGCGGGGTGCGGGAGGCGGAGAGCGCAGCCCTCCTGCGCGCCTTCTTCCGGTGAGGAAGGGCCCCTTCTTAACGCCTCAGGTAGAGCAGGGGTCCCCTGTTAACACGCCCGCGCCCGCTCAGGCGGGCAGGGGGGCCGGACGCAGCAGGGTCGCGGCCACCGCCCGGGCCGCCTCGGTCCAGGCGGTCGGGCGCAGGGTGGCAGGATCCAGCCGGACGATCGACCGGGTGCCGTCGGCGTGCAGGACGCTGCCGTCCACCGAGCGGAACTCGAAGGCGTAGCGGGCGCTGCTCGTGCCGAAATGGTCCAGCCAGAAGTGCACCGCCACCGGGCCGACCCCGGTGACCGGGGCACGGTAGGCGATGGTGAACTCCCGGACGGCGTGGAACACGTCGGGGGCGGCGTGCACGTCGCCGCGGAAGGCGACGCCGCGCTCGGCCCAGTACGGCGTCAGGGCGCGCTCCAGCAGCACCGCGTAGCGGGCGTTGTGCAGGATGCCCATGGCGTCGAGGTCGTCGAAGTGCACCGGGACGTGCTCGACGTGCCCGAACTCGACAGGGGTCTGGCTCATGACGGGCCTTCCGGTAGCAGGGCCGGGTCGGGGCAGAGTGCCCGCAGCCGGTTCAGCAGGCCCCGGCGGGCGTGCTGGTAGGTGACGTCCGGGTCGAGCAGCCGGGACCGCATGACGGCGCTGATCCCCAAGGCGTCGATCTCGTACGCCAGTTGCGGGACGTCCAGGTCGGCGGGGAGTTCGCCGAGCTCGACGGCCTCCTGGACGAGGCGTTCGAGGAACGCGGTCCACCGGGCGAACGCCTCGGCGAGCCGGTCCCGGACCGGGCCGGGACGGGCGTTGTACTCGAAATCGGTGTTGGCGAAGAAGCAGCCGCCGGGGAGGACCCGGGCGGCGTAGAACTCGATGCGTGCCTCGTGCAGCGCGCGCAGTCGCCGGACGCCCCGGGGAGCGCGCAGGGCGGGGCCGACGATCCGCTCCTCCCACTGCGTCACGGCGCGCTCGACGGTGGCGAGTTGCAGCGCCTCCTTGGAGCGCCAGTGCGCGAAGAGGCCGGACTTGCTGACCCCGAGCCGGTCGGCGAGCTGGGCGAGGGAAAGCCCGTCCAGGCCGACCTCGGTGGCCATCGACACGGCGGTGTCCAGCACGGCGGTGCGGGTGCGGTCGCCGCGGGCGACGCGGCCGTCGGGGGTCATGCCGGCAGCGTAACAAGAACAAGCACGACCGGTCGTATTTATTCGGAGTGACCCCGGTAACGCCGACCGCCCCGCCACCTCAGCGGTGGCGGGGCGGTCGCGGATCGGGTCGGGTCAGGCGACAGCGGTGTCGAGGGCGATCTCGACCATCTGGCCGAACGTCTGCTCGCGCTCCTGCGACGTGGTCTTCTCGCCGGTCTTGATGTGGTCGCTGACGGTCAGGACGGTCAGCGCGCGGGCCTTGAACCGGGCCGCGATGGTGTAGAGCGCCGCCGACTCCATCTCCACCGCGAGCACGCCGTAGTCGGCCAGGGTGTCGTAGAGGTCCGGCCGGTCGGTGTAGAACGCGTCCGCCGCCAGGATCGGGCCGACCCGCATGGTGATGCCGCGCCGCTCGGCCACCTCGACGGCGGTACGCAGCAGCCCGAAGTCGGCCACCGGGGCGTAGTCGATCAACCCGTCGAACCGCATCCGGTTCATGTTCGAGTCGGTGGACGAGCCGATCGCCGCCACCACGTCGCGCAGCTGGAGGTCCTCGGTCAGGGCGCCGCAGGAGCCGACCCGGATCAGCGTCTTCACGCCGTACTCGTTGATCAGCTCGTGGGCGTAGATGGAGGCGGAGGGCATGCCCATGCCGGAGCCCTGGACGGAGACCTCGACGCCGTTCCAGCGGCCGGTGAAGCCCAGCATGCCGCGAACCGTCGTGTAGCAGCGGGCGTCCTCGAGGTAGGTCTCCGCGATCCACTTGGCCCGCAGCGGGTCACCCGGCATCAGGACCCGCTCGGCGATCTCTCCCGGCTCAGCGCCGATGTGCGTACTCATGGCAAGGATCCTGCCAGGCCGGGCGCGGGGATACCGGTTCGGTGTCCAGACCCGGGGTCCTGTACCCTACTCGGCGGTGGCGTGTCCGAGTGGCCTAAGGAGCACGCCTCGAAAGCGTGTGAGGGTTTACGCCCTCCGCGGGTTCAAATCCCGCCGCCACCGCTCGTGAAATGCGAGAACGCCCGGTCGATCCCGATGGATCGGCCGGGCGTTCCGCTTCCGGTCTCAGTTCCGGTCTCAGTTGGGTTCAAGGCGCCGTTTCATGGCCCTCTGCCGGTTTCTCCCACAGCAGCCCGCCGACGCGCTGGGCGATGTCCCGGCGCACCTGAGTCGTGACGTGCTGGTACCGGACCGCCATTGCCGAGTTCGACCAGCCCATGATGCCCATCACCGCTCGCTCCGCCACGCCGAGGATCAGCAGCACCGTGGCGGCCGTGTGACGGGCGTCGTGCAACCGACCATCCCGTAGACCAGCGAGCTTGAGTAGGCGCTTCCACTCGTCGTAGTCCGTACGGGGGTTGACCGGTCCACCGGTCGGCGTGGCGAACAGCCAGTCACCGTCCTCCCAGAGCTGGGCGGCGGTGACGCGCTCCTGGTCCTGCTCTTCGCGATGCTTTCGGAGCAGCGCGACCAGCTCGTCGGGGAGCCCGATGCTGCGCCGGCCAGCCCGGGACTTGGTCTCTGCGGTGTCGGCCCGTATCGGGCGACGGTCGGGGCAGTGCCCGCCATACTTCCGTCCGCACTGTGAGTGGCACCCGTGTTCCCACCTCGGCCGCTGTCGGCCGCGCCGAACGGTCAACGTCCCGGCGTCCAGGTCGACGTCCGACCAGCGCAGACCGAGCGCTTCTCCCTGCCGCAGCCCGAGGGCGAGTGCGACAGCCCACCGGGCGCTGTTGCGCCGATCGCGGGCCACGGCCAGGAGGCGTTGCACGTCCGCGACGGAGTACGGCTCGATTTCGCTCTCCGGCAGGCGCGGGGCCTTGGCGAGGGTGGCCGGGTTCTTGGCCAGGTGCCCGCGGCGCACCGCCTCGTTCAGTGCTGTACGGATGGTGCGGTGCGCCTGGTGCGCGGTCGCCGGGGCCCTTCCGTTCTCCTGCATCCTCCGGTAGAAGCGCTCCAAGTGCTCGGGCTCCAACCGCTCGAGGCGATGCCCACCAAGCCCGGGAATGAGGTGCCGGTAGACCGCCACGCGGTAGCCGGCGAGGGTGTTCTCACGCACGGCCGGTGCAGCGATATTCTCCACCCAGTGCGTCAGCCAGGTCTTGACCGTCCAGCGTTGGCCGGCTTTTCGGACCGTGCCGGTGTCCCGCTCTCGCTCCAGGAGACGCACCTTCTTGATGACAGCGGCTTCGGTCTTCCCCCGTACGTGCCGCCGATCAGGGGACCCGTCGTTCTTCACGCCGACGGTGACCCGTCCATGCCAGGAACCGTCGGCGCCGAGATAGACGCTTGACGCCCCGTTGGGTTTGCGTCCCATTGGTTGGCTCCTTCCTCAGGCGGCGGGGTCGAGTGGCGTCGGTTCGGCGAGCAGGTGTTGCACGTACTCGTCGAGGCAGAACGTGGGTACGCGGCGGAGGCGACCGATGGTGACGGTGCGGATTTGGCCTGCCTTGATGAGGGCGTACATGGTGGTCCGGCCGATGCCGAGACGCTGAGCGGCTTCTTCGATGGTGAGTAGTTCTCGGGGGTTCATCGCATTCCTTTCGCTGGCGTTGAGTTACGCGGCGGTGGGCATGGTTGTGCTGGTGGTGCCGAGCTCGTGGGCGAGTTCTTCGCGGCCGGTGGTTCGTCGCTCGCGGGCCATCGCGGCGGCGGTGTTGGCGAGGAGCGCGTCTCCGCTGGTGTGCCAGCCGACGCCGGCGAAGGTGAGGGTGCCGACGATGAGCGTCGTTTCCCCGTCGACGTGGTCGACCGGCGGGCCGCCGGCGGGCGTGTGCTCGTGGGCCTGGTCCTCGTGCCGCCGGAACGCGACGCGGGTGTCGCGCAGGAGTTGGAAGGTCACGGAGTAGTGGCGGCCTTTGGTGAGGAAGTGGCCGCCGTAGCCGAGCATGTGCGCCCATCGCCGTAGCCGGGCGTAAGGGTTGGCCGTCAGTGCGCTGACCGATTGGGTGTCAAGGGCGGCTTGACGGGCGGCTGTGCAGGTGGGGCAGGCGGCGTAGCGGGTGTGGGTGCCGCAGTCTGGGCATTTCCAGCGGTCGACGAAGCCGGGCCGGGGCCGGGTCTCTCGGGGCCGGTCGGACAGCGGCTGAGGCGTGCCGGTGGGTCGGCCGATGCGCCAGCAGGCGTCGATGAGGCGGGCGGTGTGGTCCCCGTCGGGGTCGGCGTAGTCGCCGATGGTGTCCGCAGTCAGGCGGGTGGAGGTGTGCCCGGTGGCCTCGGTGCTCTTGGTGGCGTACTTGGCAAGGTATCCGGCGACCATGCCGTCGGTGACCTCGCCCGCTGCTCCGCTGCTGATCGGTCGGATGTCGAGGCCCTTGGACGGGTCGCCCCATGCGATCGGCCAGCCCTGGGGCTTGTCTGGGTGCGGCGGGGTGTGGAAGGCGATCTGAGCGGCAGCCGTCTGGAACGCGTCGATGAGGTCGTCGACGGTGAACCCGGCCGGTGGCGGGACGATCGCGTCGGGGTCGTCCGGGTTGACGCCGTCGAGGCGGGCGATGGCGTGGAAGTGCACCGCGGCTCGGGCTTGCAGTTCGGCGACCTTGCCGGGCGAGAGCCGGACCGGGGCGACCTTGCGTGTCTTGCCGGAGGCGGTGACGACCTCGACGCGGGGGATGCCGCGTTGGCGGGCGAGCTTGGCGAGGTGACGTTGGGCGGCTTGCTTGGTGCGGTGCCACAGCTCGCCGGAGAACAGGTTCCAGACGACCTGGTGGTCGTGGTCGTAGCAGTCCAGGCACAACGGCCGCCCCAGCACAGCGTCACCGGCTTCGTGCCGTGCCCAGCAGACGGCGGGCCGGCCGTGCGGGCAGAGGCCGGCGGTGGGGTCGGTAGCGCGGCGGGCGTGGCAGGGTTCGGCGCGGCAGTCGCAGCGCTTCCGGTTGGTGCAGGTGTGCCGCTTGACCACCCGGGAGTGGACGGTGCCGAACGATGGGGCGGTGAAGGTGACGAACACCGCCGGCTGCGAGGCGACTGATTCGGGGACGCCCTTGCCGCCGACGAGGCCGGCGCGCAGGAGTTGGAAGGCGTCGCGCTGGTAGGTCTGGGCGCAGGAGGGGCAGACGGTGGCGCGGCGGTTTCCGCAGGCGGTGTAGATAGCGGCGTCAGGCATGGCGTCGGTGTGCCGCTGCTCCAAGACCCGGCCCGTTGAGGCGTCGACGGTGAGGAGCTGCCCGGCGAGGCGGATGGGGCGGGTGCAGCCGGCGGCGGCGCGGACGTGTTCGAGCCAGCCGAAGTAGTCGGGTCGGGTGGCGCGTTCGAACGCGGACCCGGCGGCGGTGTAGCCGAAGACGGGCGGAATGGTGTCGGCGTTCGAGCCCACCCCCCGGGCCGAGGTCCGGGGGGTGAGGTCCAGCGCCGAGGCCATCAAGCCGCCACCCCAGCGGTGGGGTGGTGGTTGGTGATGGTGCGTTCGGTGACGATGACCCGGCAGGCGCCGCACTGACGCTTGGCCGGCTCATGCCGATGACACGGGATGGTGGTGGTCACCTGACCGCAGCGGATGGTGACCGGTGCCCGGCAAGGGCCGCCGGGGATGACGTCGACGAGCACCCGACGGATGTCGTAGGGGTGCGGTTCCGGGTGGGCGGGGCAAGTGTGGATGACCTGCTCGACGTCGACGAGGTAGGTGGTCATCGGGCACCACCAGTCAGGGTGGTGAGGAGCTGCCCGGCGACGGCCGGGGCGACATCCAGGCGGTCGGCCAGCTCGGCGGGCGTGATCGGTTGGCCGGTGAACTGTTCGTGCTGCACGGCCGCGAAGCGGGCCATGGGCAGCAGGTGGGTAGGGACGTCGACCAGCTCCGGGGCCGGCACGGCGACAGGTTCCGGCTCGACAGCCGGGGCCGGCGAGGTGGCCGGGGTCGGTTCCGGGGCCGGGGTGATGGCAGCCGGCGGTGCCGGCTCGGTGGTGACCTGCTCGGCCACCTGAACCCGGAGGGGCTCGGCCGGCTCAGCCGCCGGCGTGGTGTCCTCCCGCACGGGGGCGGGAGCGAGGACGAGCTTCACCAGAGCCATGAACGCCAAGGCCGGAACAGCGGACAGGAGCCATCCGGAGGGGCTGGGCTTGGCGACCGCCAGCTGTGCGGCCAGGGAGAGGCCGGCGGCGGCGATGAGCAGGAACAGCGGGTAGCCGATCGGAGCGCCGGCCCGGCGGCGTCGGCGGATGGTGAGCAGGGAGGCGATGGGGACGAGTTCGGAGATGACGGCGTTGGCCCAGCCGAACCACTCCCCGGTCCCAGTCGGGGAGTTGGCGAGGGTCCAGTCCTTGACGTGAGTGAAGGAGGCGGCGCCGGCGAAGCCGGCGACGGTGAGCAGGATGAGGACCAGGACCAGGCCCTCAACGCGGGTGCCCGTGGTGGGGTGGTCAGCGGCCATGGGTGCTCACCTCCCCAGAGGTGACGGCGCGCTGCTCGGCGGCCAGACCGGCGAGACCGACCCGGATGCCGGCGCAGGTGTTGCAGCCCTGGCCGTCGGGAACGGTGCAATCGGCGAGGTGTGCTTCCTGCACGATGCGCAGAGACTCGGCGTAGTAGCCGGACAGGAACCGTTCGAAGGACAGCTCACCGCGTACGGCGAAATCCTGGGCGAGGGCGGTGACGACATAGTCGTCCGGAGTCATCCGCTCCTGGGCGGCGAGGTTGGTGATGGCGGTGGTCATCGGGCACCTCCCGGGGTGCAGTCGAGGCAGGAGCCGGTACGGCGGGGGATGTAGTAGGGCTGCACGAGGCCGCAGTGGCGGCAGGTGCGCCGGGCGCGTAGGGCTTTGGCGATGGCCTCCCGCTGGGCGGGGGTGGCGGTGCGTTTGGGTGCGGCGAGGTCGAGGCGGTAGAGGTAGGCGACCCTTTTGCCGCGACGCCAGAGGATCTGCGCGACCGGGTCATGCCCTCCGGGTCGGAGGCCGGCGGCCCGCAGTTGCCGACGGGTGGCGAGCCCGTTCGGGGCGAGCCGATACGGGTAGGTCGGGAACTCCTCAGCGGTGCCGGCCGGGTAGGCGGTGGTGGTCATGCCGGGCCTCCCCAGCGCTGCTGGGCGGCCTGCCGCGAGATGCCCAGCCGTTGGCCGATCTCGGCCCAGGAGTAGCCGAAGGCCCGCAGACCGATGACGGCTTGACCGATGGCCTGGTCGAGGTCGGCGGAGAGGGCGACGAGGTCGCGGAGAGCTTCGACGTCTCCGGTGGCGACCCGGCGGCCGTGGGCGCGGATGATGCGTCGAGCGAAGGCCGCGAACTGGTCGTTCTCGACGACCTCACGGCGGCGGCGGGATCGCGGGATGTGCGTCAAGGTGTGCTTGACGGTGCTCATCGGTTCTCGCCTCCCGTGGTGTGGAGGCGGTCCCACTCGTCAGCGGCGCTCTCAAGCGCGGTGACGACCTGCTCGGCGGTACGGGTCGGATCGTCGTTCCATGAGTAGGGAGAGGTGTGCTCGTCGATGACGAAGCCGTCCTCGTCGACGAGGAACAGCGGGTGGAAGTCGTCGAGGTAGTCGACGAACGCGGCGAGGGCGGCGAGGTAGTCGGCGAGGGTGTCGCCGTCGAGCTGGGAGAAGTGCTCGACCCGGTGGCCGGCGCAGGCGATGCCGATGGCCCCGGCGGCGCAGGCCGGCGGAGTCGGGTGGTCGGCGGGGAAGAGGGCGTTGTAGTAGGTGCCCTGGTGCCAGCCGTGCCGGCGCAGGTAGAGGGCAGCCATCCGGAGCAGGTCAGCAGGGGTGACCGGCGCGGTGATGGATGGGTTATGGGTAGCCTTCATGGCAGCCACGTCCTTTCGGTAGGGCTGTTGGTGGAGGTCGGCAGGACCAGCTCTGCTGCCAGGCGTCGTCTGGTCCTGTCGGCCGATCAGGAGGAGCGGAGCCGCAGGTAGCGGCGGTGACGGGTGTCATCCCCGCCCATCTGGTGCGGTGCGGAGACGTAGACGAGCCGACCGGTCTGGGCGGCGGCGTGGAGCATCACGGCCAGGTCCTCGGGAGGGCCGACGATCCACAGCTCGGTGTATTGCGCGGCCCGCTGGTTGTTGGCGCGGGCGTATTCGCGTTCGCGGGTGGCCATGCCGCCGTCCCCAGCTCGACGCGGGTGAGGTCGGGGACGAGGGCCGGTAACCGGCGGGGTCGGCGGATCCAGGCGGCGTAGTCAGCGATGCCGGCGATCTGGGCGTCGGACAGGTAGGCGACCTTGATACGGCGGGGGACGCCACCTTCGGCGATGAGGTAGGCCGCACCCTGGTTGGTGGGCTGGATGTCGGTGGCGGTGTAGCCCTGCTCGGCCCAACCGTGGCCCAGCACGATGTTCGAGCTGTTCGGAGTGGTGCACCGGAAGGCGGCCCGGTAGCCGAACAGGTCCCGCAGGCTGGTGGGGATGATGTCGAACGACGGCCGCTGGGTCGCGGCGACGACCGGGATGCCGGCGGCGCGGCCCCGGGCGACCAGGTCGCGGAGCAGGGCAACGAACTCTTCCTGCTCCTGCTTGCTGCCGACGGTGGCGCTGTAGAAGGCGATCTCGTCAATCAGGACGGTGATGACGGACAGGCCGTCGGCGGCGGTGACTTTGCGGCGCCCGTGGGCGCGCAGCCAGGCGTAGCGGTTGTTCATCACCAGCTGCAGCCGCTTGAGGACATCGAGGGCGGCGGTGATGTCAGGGCCGATGAACGCATCCGCGCAGTCCTCCCACTGGCCCAGCTCGACGAGCTTCCCGTCGAGCAGCACGAGCCGGGAGTCGACCGACAGGGCGGCGTGGGCAGCGATGGTGTTCAGGAGGCCGCTCTTGCCTCCGCCGGGTTCGCCGCCGGCGAGGAGGTTGCGGTAGGCGAGGGTGATGTTGACGTGCTGACCGAACTCGTCGATGCCGACGAAGATGGGGTCGAACATCGACAGGCCAGGCCCCACCGGTATGCCGGTGTCCGGGGCGGGTGTCGTGGTGGCCATGGGTTGCCTTCCTTGGGCGAGAAGTGGGCGCGAGGAGCCGCACGAACGAGCCGTAGGGCTCCTCGCGTCCTGGGTTGGGTTGGGGTTAGATCAGGCCGTCGTCGTGCTGCTCGTCGTGCCGGTCGGCGTCGAGCTCGGCGTCACGGCGGCGGTCCCATGTGCGGCCGTCTCGGCCGCAGGCGTAGCAGTGGAAGTAGAAGGCGTCGGTGGCCTCGTCGTACTCGATCTGCGTCATGGTCAGATCCAGTCCGAAACGTCGTCCTCGGGAGCCGAGGAGGTAGCCGCGGGCTGGCTGCCGTTGGCGGTAGTCGCCGGCTTCTTCGCGGCTGGCTTGCTTTGCATGGGCAGGGTGACGGTGGGGATGTCGACGTCGGGCAGGTCCAGAGCCGTCGGCACGGCCGGCGTGGGCCGGTCGGTGGCCGGGGTGGCCGAGTCGATGACGTCGACGAGCGGGGAGCCCACCTGGGCGGTGAGGACCTCACGGCGCTTGATGTCGAACCGCAGATAGGCGGCGTTGCCGTCGGAGGCCCGCTCGATCAGGGCCGTGGAGGCGTGGCAGGCGACCGCGATCCGGTCGAGCCGCCCCTCCAGGTCGGCCAGGGACAGGCCGGGCCGCAGGTAGACCCAGACCCGCTCGCCGACGGGGGTGGGACGGGCCCACAGGATCAGCGGCAGGCTGCCGGATCGGTTGGCGATGATGAACTGCGCGAAGCACACGCGCAGCCGGTGCCGGACGAACAGGCACAAGGCCCACCCGAACACGGCGCGGCGGATGACCGGAACAGAGGCCGGGACGCCGACGACCAGGGCGACCACGACCAGGGTGACGGGCGTGGTGGTGTGGTTGGCCAGCTGCACCCAGAAGGTGATGGCGGCGGTGGTGAGCACGATCTCGGGAAGCCACCACCACAGCAGCCGCAGCACCGGCCAGATGCGGACCAGCACCCAGACGAGCCCGCCCATGGGAACGCCGATCAGGGCGCCGACGAAGAGGGCGAGGATGGGGTGGATGTAGGAAGCGGCCACCACGGCCGAGAGAAGGCCGACGATGACCGCCGTGAGGATGAACGCCAGCCGGGCGTTCCGGGCCGAGGACCGGTGAACCTGGGCCTCAATGACCGTCACCGTTCCGCTGGACTTCCCGCCGAAGGGGCGGCGGGCGCTAGACTTGGACACGACGAGTCCTCCCTTGCACGAGGGTGGATGAGTTGGAGGGCACGGGGTCGGCAGGTTTGGACGCCAGTACCGACCCCGCGCCAGCTCTTACGGGGCGTGACCACCGGTCGTGGTCACCAGGCCGGGAACGTTGGACGCCAGAGCCGTCCCCGGACTGCCTTGTTCAGTTGGATGGGTTCAGCGGACCTCAGCCGCTTCGGTTTGCCACGGACACCAGTGGCTGACACAGCACGGTGATCGAGGACCTACTTGGCCGCCGAGGTACCCGCCTTCGGCTTCAGCGAGATGGCGCGGAACGCGACGCCGTTGCGCCCGTTGGTCGCCCACGGAATGGCCTCCAACTGCTCGACAGCGACGAGCTGTCCCACCGTCACGCCCGGCTTCTCACCCGCCGTGGTGATGGTGATGATCTCGCCGCCGGTCTCGTCGAGAACGAAGACCTGGGTGGACCACATGGGCCGGCCAGTGTTCTTCTCCGACCGCTGGTTGCCGTTCTGGTCGTTCTTCGGCTCCGGGTCCTTCGTCACCTGGACCTGCTTGCTCTGGGTGTCCACGTACAGCTTCACGAGCTACCTCCTGTGTCTAGGCGCATCCCCTGATGGATGACTGCCTCGCCATCAAAGTACCAACTCAGTTGGTACTACGCCAGACTCTAACCGGAGTTCTTCCGGCGTTTCGCTGACACCCACAACGATCGCCTTCACTGCGCCAGAACGACAGGTGTCACTGCGGTGACAGGTCTAAGTCCCCTCGCCATGTCCCCTTGGTCGGGGCGATACTGGCCTCATGGCTGACGTAGCGGCTGACCTCGAACGACCGGTCTGGGCAACCAGGTTGAGAGCTGAGCGCACAGCGCGGGCGTGGTCGCAGGGGGAAGCCGTGCGCGCCATGCGGGCACACGCCAACGAGCAGCTTCCGGCCGACAGCACCCTGCTCCGGAACTGGAAGCGGTGGGAGGCCGGAAGCTCCGAGCCTGACGCCTTCTACAAGGCCCTCATCGCCAAGACGTTCGGCACCGTCACCGCCGCGTTCTTCCCGCCGGCGGCACCCCATGAAGCTGACGCGGAACTGATCGCGGGAACCGGCATGGAGACAGTGGAGATCCTTGCCCGCCTCCGCAGCTCCGACGTATCGAACGCCACGCTCGAAGCGCTGCGGATAACCGCTGACCGGCTGTGCTGCGAGTACCCCTATATGGCACCGGAGCAGCTACGGGTGGAGGGCCGTGCGTGGCTGCGCCGGATCAACGCACTGAGGGAACGCCGGCTAACCCTCGCTCAGCACCAGGAGGTGTTGACCCTGGCAGGCTGGGTCGCGTTGCTCGTTGGCTGCGTGGAGTACGACCTGGGCCTCCGTCGCGTTGCCGAAGGCACCCGCAAGGCGGCGTTGACGCTCGGCGAGGAAGCCGGCAATGCCGCCATCTCAGGTTGGGCCTACGAGATGCGAGCCTGGTACGCGCTGACGCAAGGCGACTATCGAGGCGTCATCGCGGCGGCTGAGGCAGGCGAGGCAGTTGCCGCCCATGACGGGGCGGCTGTGCAGTTGGCCGCGCAGCGTGCCAAGGCATGGGCGCGACTCGGCGACAGGCGGCAGGTAGAGACGGCGCTGGACAAGGGCCGTACGTTGCTTGAGTCTCTGCCGTATCCCGAGGACACCGACCACCACTTCGTGGCGGACCCGGCGAAGTTCGACTTCTACGCCATGGACTGCTACCGCATCGCAGGCGAAGACCGCCTCGCAGAAATGTATGCCCGTGAGGTCATCCGTTCCTCGACCGACCCGGACGGGACCGACCGGAAGCCGATGCGCCAAGCAGAAGCCCGGATAACGCTGGGCGTGGCGGCGGCCAGAGCAGGCGATCTAGAGAGGGCTGTCTCCTACGGGCGACAGGCGCTAGAGGGAGATCGCAAGTCCCTACCCTCGCTGCTGATGGTCTCGAAGGAGCTGGCGACCCTGCTGCGGGAGCGATACCCGAAGGAGCCGGAGGCCACCTCGTACCTCGATGAGGTGCGAGCCCTCAGCGCGAGCTGACCCCGTCGTCGTCTTCACCTCCACTTGCTCGGCTCGGACGACCGCCGACGCCTGGGCGTGGGCGACTCTCATGCCAGGACATGATTCGGCTCGGGCGCCACATATGTGTGCGGCCCACCGTGGCATCCGGCTCTGGCATCTGGCCCCGCTTCCGGTAGTTCGTCACCGTCGCGACCTTCACGCCGAGGTACGCAGCTACGTCGGAGGTTGTCCACCACTCAGCAGTCGTGTCCGGGCCAGCTTCCACGGCCTCATTCTGGCACCAACGGCCGCATGACGGTCGCAGCCGACGACCGGCACTGGCTGGGAAACCCACCGGAGGCATATGTTGCCTTCTATGGGACCAGGGGAGGCACCAGTCCTGCCGGGTCGCCGGGCGGCGGCAGGCAAACCGTTGGTGCGGTCGTCGCGCCATTGGCCGTGGGTGGTTCTCTCGCTCGTAGCCGTGCTCTGTACCGGGGTCGTAGCAGTGCCCGTGTCGTGGGCCGTTCTGCGGCAGGCGGAAGCGGAGCGAGGTGAGGCGACGCCGGAGGCGGCGGTGAACGTGTACGTGCTCCAGATGAGCAGCGGAGAGGAGATCGGCCTTTCGCGGGTGTTGGCCGGCAGGCGTCATGACGAGCTGCTGCGGCAGTGGCGTGAGTACCGCGGCGAGATGGAACGCGGCAATGTTCCGTCGAAGCTTGAAGTGGTCGGACCGATCGGCGTCGAGGACCAGGCCGACGACCGTGCGACGGTGACCGCCCAGGTCCATGCGGTCTGGTGGAACGAACAGGTCAACCTCAACGGCACAGCTCACCCGTGGCGGTTCGAGACGCGGCGATATGCCGGCGGTTGGCGGGTGTGGGCAGCCGACCTGCCGCCGTGGTGCGGTGTGCACGTCCGGGCAGACGCCTGCCGTTGAGCGCTATCCAGCGCGACCTGTCCAGCTAGTGAGTCCGCCGGCGGTTGGACTCCTGCCGGATCGCCTCCGTGAGATCCCGCCAGGTGCCGGCCGAGGTCTTCTTCATCCGGTCGACCATCGAGCGGGCGGCGCGTTCGTCCGGGAAGTCGTACGAGACTTCCTGCCCGTCGTCACCCCCGAGGCGGCCTCGCACTCGCCACAGCCGGCCGTCGGAGAGCAGCCAGATGTCCCGCCGGGCCATGCGGCCCCACGACCCGTTCCACCAGCGACCCCATACCTCCACCAGCAACAATCTAGTCGAACATGCGTACGAGACAGCCGGCTGCCGGTGTATCTAGTTCCACCTGTGTGGGGGGTAATCATCTGGCACCTGCGGTCGGCTGCCACATGATGCGTTCGTAGCAGACGAGGGCGGCGAGGACAGCGGTGATGACGCCGAAGGCGCCGAGGGCGGGCAGGCTCCGGGCGACGGGAAGCAGTGCGAGCATGATGCCGGCCGCGACGATTTGGGCGCGTGGGGTGTGTCCGACGGTGAAACGGAGGAACAGGCTCCGGCCGATGAGGTAGACGACCGGGCCGCCGAACAGGGCTGCTGTGGAGGTCCAATCCAGCGGCGCCCCGGCAGGATGCTGCGACGGGTGGCGGGCCAGGTGCTCGAGGACCAGTTCGATGCCCAGGGCCAGGTAGATGATCCCGGCGATGAGCGGGAAGTGGGCCAGGCTGTAGGCGTTGATGGCAGGCCGGACGCGGTCCTGGTCGGGGAGGCGCGCCAGGGCCTGTCCGGCCGGCGCGGCGGCGTTCTCGAAGTACAGCCACCACAGGGCCGTGGCATTGGCCACGGCGAGCAGTGCGGCGATCAGGACCGGCCACAGGGTGACCGCCGATCCGGCGCCGGCGCCCACCGCGATCAGCGACTCGCCCAGGGCGATAATCAGTAACAGGCCATGCCGGTCGCACAGGTGGCTAGCACTGCGCAACCGAAATCGGTCTCTGCTGAACACCGAGACGCACGCGGTACCGAGGCAGTCGATGAGGAACGCTGCGGCCCACAACAGCGTTTGTGTGGCGCCGCCGAGCACCGCCCCGAACAGCAGCGGAATCCAGCCCCCCGCGATCGGGATGGCATAGCGGAAGCCGGGCGCCGGGATTCGCGGGTTAACGACGGCCACGTGCCAATTGAGTAGGTAAAAGGCGGTCCGGATCAACATGTACGCCACCGCCACCGTCAGCGCTTCGGACACCGCCCACCTGCCGTGCCCCCACGCGTCCGGGATGACCAAGCCGGCCACGAACATTGCGGCCATCACCACGACCAGCCCGGCGCGCACCAGGCCCACGTCGGCGCGGACCCGGTTGGCCAGCCAGGCAAAGGTAGTGAAGGGCCACCACAGCAGCATCAGGAACACCAGGCCCTGCGCCAGGACGAGCGGCGTCGGCGACCCTGCCATGAACGTGGCCACGCGGATGAAGGCGAACGCGAACACCAGGTCGAAGAAGACCTCAAACGGGGTGGTGCGTTGGGCCTCGCCAATCGGCACCGGTCGTCGAATCCCCAAGGTATGCCCCATAGGCGCATCTTCCTACTCATCCGGCCAATACGGACCCGGACGCCTAATACGGTGCCAGCCCACCAGCGGTCCACAGCCGAGACGTTCCCAACGGTTCGGGCGATCTCCGTCGTCGACGCACCGCCTGGACTTCCAGCACCACGCGATTCCGCTGCTCCGTCGCGGCAAACTCCACCAGCACACGGCGCACTGTCACGCAGGTTCTGCAATCAGACAGGCTGGCTGCCGGCGGTTGGTGCAGAGCTGCCGGCAATGTGGTTCAAAGTTTCTGTACGTCTTCAAGGCGGCCCTTGACGGGCCGCACGCGCCGCCGCCTGGGCGCGCGCCGGCCTGTGTTGGGCCGGCAGCCGGCCGGGCCGCGCGGCCACGAGCCCGCGCGGCGTGAGGGAGCGGACGCCGGCCGCGTCGGCGAGCTGGCGGTGGTCGCGCGGTTGCGGTTAGGGCGCCTCCGGCGGGGGCGCTCCGGCTCCAGGATGGCCGGGGCTGCGTCGGCGGGTCGCGGTCCGTGGGTGGTTGCGGTAGGCCATCCCGCCTGCCCTCGACCCGGGCGAGCCGAGCAGACCGCCGCCCGACCCGCCAGCGTCCGAACGTGCGTCAAGGTCCGCTTGACATGGCGGGCCGGGCGGTGGCCCGCTCCCCAGGAGGGCGGGTCGAGGGCAGACGGGATGGCGCAAATCCTCTTTGGCTACGCCGGCTCCAGCCACTTCTGATCATCGAGGTACAGCCTGCATTCGCCGGTGTCCTCGAACAACACGGTGGCGATGCGCTGACCACCGAGAGTCTGCCGGGTGTCGATAACGACGCCGACCTCGTTGGTCGTCTTGACCAACACGCGGCGAGCCTGGGGCGTTCCGCCGCCAATCACTTCCGTTCGTACCGTAACGTCCATGTAGGAAGTATGTCCCCTGGATGCGACAAAGACTCGATCATCAGGACCGAGGCATGCCATTCGCGGATGGTTCAAGCTTCGCGAGCGGTGACGGCCGGATGGCCATCCGGTAGCTTGGCGGAAAGATCAGGTCCAGAGGTCGCCATCCGGGGGTAACGGTGCCAGGGGCAGCAGCTTGGTTGGATAGGGCCGTCCGCGACTTCGGTGCGGCCTGTGCTTCAAAGCTCGCCGGTCCTGGCGAGCGTGAAGCCGCAATCCGCAGGCCGATCGAAGTGCTTCTCGGAGCCGCCGGCGAGCAGCTGGGCGTGACGGCCGTCTTTCACGATGAGGTCCGCGACACCGAACGACAGGTTCGGCCGGACTACGGAGTCAGTGTCGGCGGGGCGATCACCGGGTACGTGGAGATCAAGGCACCCGGCAAGAGCATCGATCCAGGCGGGCTGCGCGGCCATGACCGGGTGCAGTGGGAGCGCCAACGCGACCTGCCGAACCTGCTCTACACCAACGGCACGGAATGGCGGCTCTACCGCGATCGGGAGTTGGTCGAGGCACCGGTACGGTTCACTGGCAGCCTCGATAGCGGAAGTGTCACCGCCCCACTGGCTTTCGAGAAGCTGCTCACCGAGTTCCTGAGGTGGAAGCCCGCACCGATCACCAGCGTCGGGGCGCTGGTGCGCGCGGTTGCCCCGCTCACGCGGCTATTGCGCGGCGAGGTCCTGGACCAGCTTGCCGCCGAGCGGAAGGCGGTCCGGGAAGGGAAAGAGCGCGAGGTTCAGCCGTTCCTAGGACTGGCGCAGGACTGGCGGCGGATGCTGTTCCCCCAGGCTGACGACGCCACATTCGCCGACGGATACGCGCAGACGGTGACGTTCGCGCTACTGCTGGCCCGCACTAACTCGATCACCGTCACTGAGCATTCACTGCACACAATCGGCGAGCAGCTCCGTGCCGAGCACTCACTGATGGGCCGGGCGTTGCAGCTACTCACCGACGACCTCGCCCGTGACTTCAAGGTCACCCTTGATCTGCTCGCCCGGGTCGTCGACGCCGTTGACTGGACGAGGGTCCGGAGAGGCCGGCGCGACACCTACCTGCACCTGTATGAGCACTTCCTCGACGAGTACGACCCCGAGCTGCGGAAGGCATCAGGGTCGTACTACACCCCGGTCGAGCTAGTCGAGCAGATGGTCAGGCTGACCGACAACGTCCTCGTCTCCCGGCTGGACAAGCCGCGTGGCTTCGCCGCCCCCGACGTGCTCACTGTTGACCCCGCAATGGGCACCGGCACATACCTTCAAACCGTTCTTGAGCGAATCGCCAGGGTCGCTGAAGCTCACGACGGCCCGGGGGCAGTAGCCGGCGCAGTCAGCCTGGCTGCTGAGCGCGTAATCGGCTTCGAGCTTCAGATGGGTCCGTACGCGGTAGCCGAGCTGCGCGCCGCAGACCTGCTTGCGTCGCACGGCGCGGCTCCGCCACCCGGGGGAATGAAGTTGTTTGTCACCAACACGCTCGACGACCCGCACGCCAGTGACGTCCAACTCGGCTCGGGACTGCAACTCATTGCCCGTGCCAGGCGCAAGGCCAACGCGATCAAGGCCCGCGCGAACGTGACCGTAGTCATCGGAAATCCTCCGTACGCGGAACTCGCCAACGGCGACGGCGGCTGGGTGGAGAACGGCACGACTGGTCTCGACAGCAAGCGTCGCGCTCCGGCCCTGCTAGAGGATTGGTATGCCCCGGGGATCGCGCGGTTCAAGGCGAAGCTGAAAAACCTCTACGTCTACTTCTGGCGCTGGGCGACATGGAAGGTGTGGGAGTCGACCCGCGACCAGGTCGACGGGGACGCAGGCGTGATCTGCTTCGTCACCACCTCCGGCTACCTTTCCGGGCCGGCCTTCACCGGCATGCGCGAGTACCTGCGCCGCTACGCCTCTGAGGGCTGGATCATCGACCTCACGCCCGAGGGACAGACCCCGGACATCCCGACCCGGATCTTCCCCGGCGTCCGGCAACAGCTCGCCATCGGCATCTTCGTTCGAACCGCCGACGCCACCCGGGACAAGCCGGCACTGATTCATCACCGCAGCCTGACCGGCCGCAGAGAGGACAAACTAGCCGCGCTGGCCGAGGTGCAGCTCGACGACGACGGCTGGCGAGACTGCCGGACCGAGTGGGACGCCCCGCTTACCCCGGCCGCCATGAGTAGCTGGGACACCTACCCCGCGCTTGACGACTTGATGCCCTGGTACTCCCCAGGGCTGTTTCCGACCCGCACATGGGTCTACGCGCCCAGCCCAGACGTGCTGAGCCGGCGGTGGGCGATGCTGGTTGGTGAGACGGACCGAGAGCGTAAGGCCGAGCTGTTCAAGGAAGGCCGCGACGCCAACCTCGTGAAGGTGAAGCCTCGCCTGCCCGGTGACGACACACATCCGAACCCAAGCGTCCCGGTGATCGACGAAGTCGAACCGGCCGCCCTCCTCGTGCGGGTTGGCTACCGGGCCTTCGATCGGCAATGGGTGCTCGCCGATCCACGCCTCATGGACATGCCCCGCCGTGATCTCTGGTCAGCTCGGGTGCCCGGCCAGGTGTTTGTCATCGAACAGCACCGCAAGACCATTCGGTCTGGCCCGGCGCTCGTCTTCACTTCACTGATTCCAGACTTCGACTACTTCAAGGGATCGGAAGGCGGTCGAACGCTGCCCTACCTGCACCCGGGCGGTACCCCGAATCTCGCCCCAGGGCTTCTAGCCGCACTGGCCGAACGGCTCGGCCTGGAGGCCACCGCCGCAGACGTCCTTGCCTACATCGCCGCCATTACGGCTCACCCGGCCTTCACCGCCACCTTCACCGATGAACTCACCACGCCCGGAGTCCGAGTACCCGTCACCACCGATCCCGCGCTTTGGCGCAACGCAGTTGATATCGGCAACCAGGTCCTGTGGCTACACACCTACGGCGAAGCGTTCACCGCCGCGGAGCGGCCGGCCGGCTTGATTCGGTTCCCCTCCGGTGATGCACGGCAACCGCTGTCGCGCGTTCCGGTCACGACGGTGCCAGAGACGATCAGCTACGACTCGCAACGCCAGGTCATCGCCGTCGGCGACGGAGAGTTCGGGCCAGTCGGGACGGACGTGTGGGATTACTCCGTCGGTGGCCGGAACATCATCAAATCGTGGTTCAACTACCGAAAGAAGGAGCCGGCCGGGCGACGCGGGTCCCCGCTCGATGACGTGCACGTAAGCGCCTGGGAGCCGAAATGGACAGGCGAATTCATCGACCTGCTAACCGTCCTGACCCGGCTCGTCGAGCTGGAGCCCGCCCAGGCCGAACTCCTCGCCGCAGTGCTGGCTGGTGACATCATCCATCGTGACCAGCTGGTGGCCGCCGGCGTCCGTTGGCCCAGTGGCTCGACAGACCGCAAACCCCTGTACAGCCTAGCCAGTGATCAACAAAAGGCAGCGACCAATGGTGTCGCACGCTTGCTGTAATCGAGGCGCACTGCGACCAGCTCTGCCGAACTTGGCCGGGGCGCTACACCCAGTGCGGATCGGTAGAGGGAGGTTCAATTGGCAGCCGCACAGTGGTATGAGGTAGGCAGTTTTTGGACAGCATTGACAGGGGTGGGGGTTACCTTGCTCATAGGTTGCCTAACCCTTCTCGTGACGTATCGGGTCGCTGTGCCGAAGCGTCGCATCGTATATCGACTCGAGGCAGAGCAGTTGTTCGTAGAGTCCGAAAAGTACACCACCGGCGTGACAATTCATCACAATGGTCAGAAGTTGGCGGAGCCGCACGCCATTTTCCTCGGGGTGGGAAATGACGGCAGAAGAGACATCCCATCTACCGCATTCGACTCGGGCAAGCCAATAATCTTCGACTTCGAGGCGCCGATCGTCGAGATATCCCACCAAGCGACGAAGCCAGACGGCGTGCCACTCAGCGAGATGACTGCGCACCTAGCGCAGCCAGTCGCCGCAGCAGAAGCGAAGATTGAGGTGTCAGGCACAACGCTCCGTATTGGCCCGTCACTCATGGCGTCGCGGCAGATAATCATGCTATCCCTGCTGATCGATGGGCAGCCTCGCGTGTCGATCTCGAATCCACCAGTCGATGTTCGAGTCTTAAACAACCGGGTGGTACTCGAAAAACAGAGGCGGTTTGCTAAAGTGTTGAGAGCGCTGGCCCTGATGGTTGCCGCAGTCTCAGTCGCCTTGCCGATCGCCTCAACTCCCCGCCTCGGGTTTGCAATACCGCTCGCCGTTTTCGGCGCATTCCTGGTGGCTGTGGCTGTTATGGCTGACACGGTTACCCGCTTGATTGTTGGCAGAGCCATGACCCCTGTTGACAACAGCATCTAGAACCAAGGCGGACGGTAGGGGCAGCGGGGCAGCGGGGCAGCAAGAAGGCAGCGTGAGCCTTGATTCGCGCCAGACCTAAACGCCGACCGACGATGTCCGATACCTGCTTGTCGACACGCCTCGGCACCAGCTGGCAGTAGCCGACACCTTGAAACCGCATCCCCCCGACGGGGTCCCGCCCTCTCGTCGTAGCCGGCCAAGTTCCTGGTCTACGGCATGCCGAGCGACCGTCAGAATCAAACGGGTGGGCGGTCCCGGGAAAGGCGCCATCCGACGAACCCAGCCGCCGACAGCAGGACGGCGGCGGCCACGAGTGTGAACACGGCGACGCGTCGCGCGCCATGATTTTCAGCGTCCTCCACCCCTGGGGCAAGGTCGTCGGGGTTGTAGCGGATGCGTACCCGGTCGCCCTCGTCGAGGTTGGGGCTGCAGCTCGTACACTCCGCGCTCAGGGTGTCGCCGCTCTGGGCGGTGAACTCGACGGTGACCTTGGTGCCGCGTTGAAAACGGTCGACTTGGACGACGGTGGCGTCTGTGGTGAGGCCGCGGTTTGCGAGGCCGATCGCGGTCGTGCCGTTGTAGAGGGCAGTGCAGCACATGAAGGTGGCACCCACGGCCAGGGCGATCAGCGCGCCGATCAGGTTGCGTCGTCGCGGGTGAAGTTGTTCCCAACCTTCGTCCACGTCGCGATGCTAGGTCCCGACGTCAAGGAGGTTTGACATCAGTCGTTGACATCAACGGTGGCGGCCGAGGCTGGACGAGCGCGGACGGGTATCGCCTCCAAGCCGAACGCGGTGGACGTCAGCGGACGCAGCGATCTTTGCCGAAAGCGCCTTGTAAGCGAGGCGTCGATTAGGCTCTGGCTCCGCCCATGCACGGAGCAGCAAGGTAGCTGCGAAAATGCCGCCTAAGTCGACTCGTCACGGCAGCAGGCGAGGTCGTACACGAGCTGCGAGGCACAGGACGACAGATGCCAGCAGATGAGGCACCGCAACCGGGTTCCGACGACCGAGCGGTTGAGGCCGGCGAATCACCGGTGCGCGCCCGCCCAAACGCCTCCGCTCTTATTCAAGCCAAACCATCGTGCTACTTCCATCTTCCCTTGATCGCCTCCGCCGCCTTGAGACCCTCTAGATCCATGTACTCTTATCTGCGCCGGCGATAAGAACCTTTTGTGCCAAGAACCGGATCAAGTCGATGTCATGTGTTAGCTGACGCGCTTCCGTGCTGAAAGGAAGCAGCAACGGTGCATCGTTCGGTCCGCCACCGTCCTTGCTGTGGACGATCCGACAGCGGATCTCATATATTCGGGCAGCTACTTGATCCTGTAGCGGCTGCTTATCGTCTTTCAGCGCGATCTGCGGGATGCCATTTAGACCTTTCCGTGCTCCAAGAAAGTTCTGCCTCAACTCATCTGACTCGATGAAGGATCGCAAGTCCTCGGCCGTCACACAATAGTGCAAGGTTGACTTTAGCTGTTCACGCTCACTCTGGAAGGACTTACCCTTAATCGCCAAAGAGAGGCGTGCTAAATCGGCGTCGCGATGGGGGTTGAATGTTGGGTCTACGACAATGTGTCGAAGTCGTCGGAGGGTCTCGCGCTCCGCGTATGAGGGAAAAGAATGCTCGATAACCTGGTAGTAGGCCAGGAAGCTAAGCAATGGCATCCCCGATGCTGAAGCAGCGTAGCGATAAAGCGTCGTCGCTTCGTGGGAGTAGCGCAATCGGGGTATGCGAGGCAACGAAGTCGGGTCGAAGCTGTCTGCGGCGCGTGCTTCTCCTTGCCCAGGAAATCTTCTAGGTTCCAACTTGATGCCGTAGTTCATATCAAATTCAACGAAGACAGCATCAACGATTTCTGCAACCGAGGCGATTACTTTCTCGCCGGCTAGGTCCTTGTTGCTCAATCCGGAGATATAAAGACTCGGCAACCGGGCGATGCCATTTGTCAATGCCGCCCTGGAGGTCAGGCCCATGGTAGACATCAGTGCATGGCTCGTGGCCGCAATCCTCAGCCGGAGCGACGACTTGGGGTTCGGTTCGAATTCAAGATTGAAGTTTGCATGCAGAGCCCTCGACCCAAACAGGCGGTTGAGGACGCCGCGCTCAACCCCGCCAAGGGTATTCAGTCGCCGAATCTCAATTGGTGACGGCGGAAGAAGGACCACCTCAATCTCGCCACGCGATGCATGGTGGACGGCGACGTACTCGCCGATGAACGTCCAATATTCGAATTCTGCGTCTAAGAAAAACTGGGCGTTGTCTCTATCGATAAGTACTTGGCGATGGCCCCCGCCGGTGGCTGGTATCTGCACAGTTAAGTGGGTTCCGTCGCCGTTCGTTTTCACCTTGAACCCGGGGCCTTGTGCGCGATGTTTGATGTTATGCAGCAGGCCGGGGAGGGGCACGCCAGCGGTCTGTTCCACGTCTGCACCTATTCGGGGATGTATGAGCCACGTACGTAGAAAGTAGGGCGACCTTGCGTTGCCGTCAGGGCGGCAGCTCTCGGGATCTGACAAGGGTAAGGCTCGCTGATGGTCCCGATCGATCGCAAGGGTCGCTCAGGCGACCCTGCCCTTGGTTTGCACGAGCCCCCCAGACAGAGACCGGATGCGCGTCACCAGGGCAGCGACGAACGGCTCCTGTTCGAACACGCCGTAGCCCCCGCTGTGACGATGCGCCCGCACTTCGTAGAACAGGCAAGCTCGCAGCACATCGACGTCCTCGCCTAGCTCTCCGGTCCGGTGCCAGCGGCCCCGCGCGGACTGCACCATGGCGGCTAGGGCCTCCAAGCCGCCACGGAGTTCGTAGCCGTTGTAGGAGTGCGCGAAGTTGATGAAGTCTTGACTGTCCGCATCCTCGTCCGGCACCCGCACTTGCCTGGCCATGGCCGCTCCAAGGTTCCGTGCTGTTGTGGCAGGACGACGCTATCCTGCCCGTCAACAAGCGATCGGACGGGAGCGTTGGGCCATCTGCGGCCTGCTTCAAGGGGGAAGGGCGGTCTCAACTGCGGTCTCATTCGCTGCGATACGCGGTCGTCCACCGCAGTCCAACGGGCAGCGGAACCGCTGGTCCTGTGCACTGTCGGACCGGTCTGGACGCATGATCGCAGAACTCGAAAGCGTGTGAGGGTTTACGCCCTCCGCGGGCTCAAATGCCGCCGCCACCGCCGGTTGACAGGCGAAACGCCTGGCCGGTCCGAACGGACCTGCCAGGCGTTCTGCCTTGTGGTCTCAGTTGGTTTCCGCCCTCAGCCCGCGACCGGCTGGGGCGATGCGTCCGTTGCCGGCGCGTCTCCGGCCAGCCGGCGCAGCTGTGACAGGGCGACGACGCGGGTGGTCAGCACGCTGGCGTTCATCACGGCCGCGACGGCCGTCCAGCTGACCAGGGCAATTGAGTAGTAACAAAGCTGGATGAAGGTGATGTCCCGCCCGCCGCCGACGAGCCGACCGAGGAGGTCCGGAAGGGCCACCAGCAGGGCGAGGGGGGTGAGCCGGGGCAGCAGCCGCAGGGCCAGCCGCCACGACGGCCGGGTGGCGAAACGATCTGCCCAGATCCGAGCGCGTCGCAGGTTGCGAATGCCGAGCAGAAGGCTGAGCAGGGTGAGGCCGGCCAGCGTCAGGTCGACGATCAGCCGTACCGGTGCGCCGGATGACGGCTCGCCCCCGGTCACGAGGGTGGCCAGCTCGTCCGCGAGCGGGGTGATGCCTTCGTTGGCGAGTCCGATTCCGCTGTTGCCGATCACCGCGATGCCGTAGCCGCCCGGGAGCAGAAGTGCGTCGGCGGTGTAGGTGAACCAAACGCCGTTGTGGTTGACCCGGCCTTTCTGGTCGGTGTCCCAGCCCATCCCGTACGTCCAGCGTGGGTCCGACGAGGTGTGCATGGCGGTGATGCTCGTGGCCGAAACCAGTCGGGTCCCATTTGCGGCCACGCCGGCGTTGCTTTGCATGATCAGCCATTTCGCCATGTCCGACGCCGAGGTGACCACGCCGTCGGAACCGTTGACGAACCGCTTCGGCTCGACGGCGGGGATCGACGCGCCGTAGGCGTAGACGTAACCCTTTCGGACGGCGGCTGGCAGATCACGCGGGGTCTGGTTGATTGTGGTGGTCGCCCCCATGCCGATCGGCTCGAAGATGTGACGGCGCAGATAGTCCGCGAACGGCTCGCCCGCGACGACCTCCACAAGCCGAGCGGCAAGGTGATAGTTGGTGTTCGTGTACCTGTGCTCCGTGCCCGGTTCGGCGGACAAATTCGCGCTCCGCGCTCGGGTCACGGCGTCGGCGAGCGAATCGGGCTGAGGCAGGCTCTTCTCCGGGAACGTGCCATCGGTGATCCCTGAGGTCTGGTTCAACAGTTCACGTACCGTGATCTGCGCTCCTCGGGGGTCGGCGATCCGGAAATCAGGCAGGTAGTCGCGCACCGGCGACTCCAACGTCACCTCGCCCGCCTCGACCAGTTGCATCACGGCGAGCGCGGTGAACGACTTGCTGGCGGAGGCGATCGGCATGGGCGTCGTCACGGTCACCGCGGCGCCAGCGGAGTCATGGCCGTATCCGCCCGCGTACAACACCTTGTTGCCTTTGGTGATCGTCACGGCGATTCCCGGATAGCCCACCTTTTCCGCGTATGCGGATACCACTCGCTCGATCGCCGCCCCGTCAGGTTCCTGCTTGGCGCTCGCGGTGCCTGGCACCATCAGAACCACCAAACCGACGGTCAATGGTGCTACCACAGCCCACCGCGAGTCTTTGCCCTGCCACACAACGTGCTCCCAACGCCTCGGTTGTCACCGGCCACGCTAGGTATCGCGACAGCCGAGGGGCAGGACCCGAAGGACACCAGCCAGCCCTGACTTTCGTTGAGTTTCGGACGAGTCGTCTCCCGGCAGAGTCTGACGGTCTCGGTTGCGGTCTCGTTCGCTGTGGTAAGCAGTCGTCCGCTGGCGCTCGCCGAGTAGTCCGATGCCTGGTCACAGGCCTTGCCGGACGGCGGTGGACGGGTGGTCGCAGACCTGGAAAGCGTGTGAGGGTTTACGCCCTCCGCGGGTTCAAATCCCGCCGCCACCGCTCGTCAGATGCGAGAACGCCCGGTCGGTCCTGACGGATCGGCCGGGCGTTCCGCTTGTCATCGGATGATCTTGACGGGAGTGGAAAGCAGCTCGTTGTCCGCCGGGATCGCGTCCCGGTTCGGGCTCAGGTCCGCGGCCGCCCGGAAGGTGAGCTTCCCGAGGGCCAGGTCGTCGGCGGTCACCGTGTAGGTGAACGCGAAGCGGGTGGTCCTGCCCGCCTCCCGGACCGGAACCAGCTGTTTCACCGCCCCGAGATGGGCGTAGTCCCCCGCGAGGCTCTTGTAGAGGTCCACCTGGACGTTCTCCTCGTACCGGGTGTTCTGGACGTGGACCTCGACCGTGACGGTCTGCCCCACCCGGGCGCTCGTCGGCACCTTCACCCGCACGATTGCCACGTCATGGGTACGCACCTCGACCACCCGGGTGATCGAGTCGGTGCGCCCGTCCGGCGTCTCCACCGCCAGCCGGACCGGGTAGTCACCGTCCCGGGGGAAGCGGTGGACCGGGTTCGCCTCCGTCGAGGTCGAGCCGTCCCCGAAGTCCCAGGTGTAGGACTCGATACCCGCTCCGGCCGGGTCGTGGGCGGTCTGGGAGAACGCGGTGAGTTCGAACGAGTTGGGGTCGCTCCGGGAGTAGGCGAAGTTGGCGACGGGATCGGGTGCCTCCACCAGCTGGAAGGCGTGCGAGGCGGTGCCGTCCCCGCTGACCTGGAACAGGTACGTCCGGCCGGCTTCCGCCACGAAGGTGAGCGAGCCGTAGTCGTAGAGGCCGGTGCACCGGACGTAGGACAGGCCGCCGAGCGAGGAGCCGAGGTACACGTTGATGCCGGCGTACGCCGGGTTCGTCTGGGCGACGACCGACGTGGTGGTCGTCGGCGTGTACGAGTACCAGGTGGTGTGCTGCGAGGAGGCGCAGACGGACCTCTCGCCCGCCTCCCGGGTGGCGGCCTCGTAGGGCTGGGTGTTCGAGTAGGGCAGCCCGGTGACCGCGATCGCGTCGGCGAAGTTGTCGTTCGGCGGCGGCGGGACGTAGCTGACCGAGAGCCGGAGCGAACCGCCGCCGGCCCCGCCGTTGCCGCAGCAGACGGCGACCATGAGGCGGTAGGTGGTCCCGGCGGTGACCGGGAAGGCGACCCTCGACTGCTGGGCCTGGTAGTCGTCGTTGCAGGCCAGATGGGTGAAGGCCCCCGGCTCGCCGGTGAAGGCGGAGAGCACGGTGTCGTAGTCGCTGCCGATCGTGTCGGCCTGCAGGCGGCCGTCCCGCTCGGGCGTGACGGTGAACCAGACGGACCCCTTGTTGGCGCAGGTGGTCGGGTCGGTCGGGCCCGTCGTTGCGCCGCTGGTGTCGATGGTGGTGGTGAAGGGAAGGGTCTCCACCGCGATGGCGGCGGAGTAGTCGTCGTTCGTCGGCGCGGCGAAGGCCGCGGTCTGACCCGCGGCGAGCAGGGCGATCACTCCTCCGAAGGCGACGACGAGTCGTGCGGCATGGCGTCTGACCACTGGATGTCCTCCCGGGCCCCGTATCCCTTGTGGATATGACCGGTTGACGGTAAGGCCTCGTATCGAGCGGCTTCGCTAAGAGAATGCTGGGTTTTGGTTAAGAGCGGGGCAGGGAGGTCAGGCGTTTCCGCTCGGGTCGTATTCCTCCCGCCGGGCCGGTGCGGCGGCGCGGAACCGTAGCAGCGGCAGATCGGCCGCCGCGCGCTCGGCGAAGTGGTCGAGCAGTTCCCGGTGCACGAAGATGTAGCCGTCACCGACCTGGCGCAGGAAGAGGCACTGCACGGCGTGGTCGAGGAACGGCAGCAGCGGGTGGGGCACCAGGCCCTCCCGGGCGAGCCGGCGCCGGACCAGGGCCTGCTCGATCATCGGGGCGAACGCGACCACGGTGAACACCACGAGTGCGGTGCCGCCACCGAGCAGTACCGCGAAGCGGAGCGCCTCGGCCGCGCCCCGGGCCAGCGCGACCGGCACGAAGCCGAGCGCGCCGACCACCACGCCGAGCGTGACGAGATCGGCCGCTACGGCGGTCAGCCGTTGCCGCAGCAGCGGGCTGGGCAGCTCGCGGCGGTCCATGCGGGGCGGCGGCGGCCGGAAGTGGAGCCGCACCTGGATGCTGTCGAGGGCGATCAGGGCGACCACCGTGGCGAGGAAGAACCCGCCGCCGTAACCGAGGCCTGCGGTCCAGCTCGGCCCGCCTGGGGTCAGCCAGCCGGTGAGCCCGCCGACGGCCGCGCCGGCGACGAGCGCTGAGACCTGGATGAGCCGCTCCAGCTCGGCGACGCTCCTGGTCCAGACCGCCTCCACCCAGCTCTCCGGTGGCCGGTCGTCGCGGTCGCGGATGGTCGAGGTCAGCTCGAACAGGTCGGCGTAGTTGACCACGTGCATGAGCACGGCCAGCCCCAGCAGGCCGCCGGCGACCACCAGGCCGACCACCGAGCCCAGCGCCCAGCCCGCCGTGCCGAGCAGCGCGGCGAGCGCGGCGCAGCCGAGCAGCCGGGCGAGCGCCGCCGAGGTCCACGGCGCGGCCGGACGCCGGGCCGACCAGGACTCGTCGATCATGTCCAGCACGAAGACCGTCTGGTTGCGCAGGCGCAGCACCCGGGCGAGGGTGGCGAGGTGGCCGGCGGTCCGCTCGGGGCGGTACCGGGGATGCGGCCGGCGCCGCAGCATCGTGTCGACGTACCGGGTGAAAAGCCGTTCGCGCCCGGAGCCGGCGGGGGCCGCGGTGGCACCGGCGTCGCCCGGTTCCGCGTACGCCAGGGCCATGATGCTGAGCATCAGCGGCGAGTCGGCGAGCTGCCACAGCTCCGGGTCGGCGTCGAGCCCCGCCCGCAGCCCGCCCAGCCCCGGCCGGTCGACGTACCGCTCGATCTGGGACCGGTCCAGTGGCTGGATGGCGACCGTGCCGTAGAGGGGCAGCTCCGACCGGAGTCGTGCGTACTCGGCCTGGCGGCAGCAGACGGCGATCGGGGTGAGCGGCTGCCGTTGGTGGAACGCGGCGATCGCCTCGGCGCACTCGTCGCGGTGCTGCTCGCCGACCTCGTCGAGGCCGTCCAGCAACGGCAGGATCTCCCCGGCCGCCACCCACGCGGTCGCCTGCTCGGCCGGGATGCCGTACCGCTCGGTGAGCTGCTCGACGAGCCACCGGTCGAGGGGCCGGCGGAGGGTCGCCCAGGAGGAGAGGTTGACGACGGCGGGGATCGGGGCGTCCGGGTCGTGGTCGGCGCGATCGAGCAGGTCCCGGGCGAGTTCCAGCAGCGTGGTCGTCTTGCCGGCGCCGGGTGCGCCGACGATGACCACCGCCTGGTCGAGTTGGTCGAACAGGGCCGACATCGAGGTACGGTCGTCCAGCGAGCCGCTGAAGCCGTCCCGGTGGCTGGCCCGCAGGCTCCACGGGTGCCGGCGGTCGTCGGCGGTCGCGGCGATGCCCAGCTCGATCCGGGCCTCCTCGTACAGGGACCGGTCCAGGACGCTGGTCACCCAGTAGCGGCGGACGCGCTCCAGCAGCACCTTCCGGGCCCGCGCCGCGCCGGCGGTTCCGGTCCGCCGCGGCTCCCGCCCGCGCTGCACCTCGATGGCCACGAGGACCGCCACCAGCAGCAGCACCAGCGGCCAGGCCAGCCAGAGGTACGGGCTCCAGCGTGCGGGCAGCGCCCCGGTGGCGACGTTCGTGGCCACGCCGAGGAGGGCCACGACGATCACCGACAGGCCGACCATGACCACCCGACGCATGCGTCGTCTCTACCGTCCCACCGGCCGGCCGCACAACCCGCCACCCCTGAGCGGGCGGGTCAGCAGGGGCCGTAGCCCTCGTCGAAGAGGCGGCGGGCCCAGTCCGCGTACCCGGCGATGATCTTCCGGACCGTGGTGCCGTCGTGCAGGAAGAGGTACGCGCGGTCGCCGCTGCGGGCGAGCAGCCCGTCGAACCGGTGCATCTCCTGTGGAGCGTCGAGCCGGACCACCCGCGGGTACGCGGCGTGCACCGCGTCGACCCGCGTGCCGACGGTGATCCCCTCCGGAGTGCTCATCGGGTCGTCGAGCCAGAGCAGGACGAGCCGGTCGTCGACGAAGATCGGGCTGACCGAGCCGTGCCCGGCCAGTGTCGGCCCGCACGCGTCCTCGTCGGTGCGCAGCACACCGCGCCGGGTCAGGTCCTCCTCGGTGGCGCCGAACTCGGCGTTGCCCAGCCCGTGGAGGCTGACCACCTCGGCGGCCCCGACCGGCCGGGCCGGCACGTCCAACCCCTGTGGACGGACGCCGCTGCCGGCGATCGAGGCAGCCGTCAGCAGTACGGCGATGAATCCGAATTGTCGCAGTTTCATGCAATCCCCCAGTCCCCAACGGGACCGGGGCGATTGAGTTGCTGGTGCTGGTCGGATTGGCGCAGTTCCCACTCCTCCGCCAGCTCGTCCCAGTAGTCGGCGGAGAGCCCACGGCGGCCGTGCGCCAGCCAGCCGGCCGTGTCCCGCTCCAGGTGCAGGCCCAGTTCGGCGAACGGGTCGATCCACGGCCCCGGCTCGGCCCCCAGCCGGGCCAGTGCCGCGTTGATCGGCCATTCGGCGCGCGGCCGGTCGAGCCGGTCGTCGAAGCAGGGCCCCCAGCTCGGCTCGCCGCCCAGCCAGACCGCCGCGGCCTGGTGGCCCAGCCCGCCGGCGAACTCCGCCTCCAGGTAGGCCACCGGCCCCCGCCGGGACCAGCGGGCCAGCAGCTCGAGCAGCGGTGGTGACAGGACGAGCTGGAACGGGTGCCCCGCCGACGGTTCCCCGGTGGCGAAGTCGGGCAGCCCGCCGGTCAGCTCCTCGACCAGTTGCGGGGTGACCGGCAGCAGCGCGAAGTCCTGGCGCAGCGCGGCGAGCACCGCGTGGTCCAGCTCGGCGGTCTGCTCACGCAGCAGCTCGACGTCGGCGACCACCGCGCTGAGCTGGTAACTCATCCGATCCCCTCGGTGTCCACAGGCTGTGGATGGAACATGTGTACGACGGCTGCTCAGTCCTCGCCGGCCGGTGTCGGGTCGGTCATCTCGAAGGCCATGAGGGTGGCGCCCACCCGGACCGTACCGGGGGCGTGCGGCGGCTGGGCGGCGTCGTGCAGCTCGGTCATGATCGCGTGCAGCCGCCGGCGTGCCGCCGCCCAGGCGTCGGGGGACACCCAGAGCTCGGCGTCGGTGGTGACGCCGGACGTCCCCGGGGCGCGACCGGCCACCCGGTCGAGCAGGTTGCGGGCGAGCGACTCGGCGAGCAGCGGCTGCCCCTCCTGCTGCTCGGTGAGCCAGGGGCCGCGCACCGCGCGGTAGCGGCGCTCCCGGCCGCCACGCCGCGCGCGCACGTCGGCCAGCTCGACCAGGCCGGCGGCGTCCAGCCGGCGCAGGTGCTGGCTGGCCAGGGCGTGTGAGATGGACAGCTCCCGGGCCAGCGCGGCGGCGGAGAGCGGCGCGCTCCACAGCAGCGAGAGCATGCGCAGTCGTACCGGATGGGCCATCGCGCGCAGGCGCGGATCGGCGGTGCTCACGGCCGCCATTGAACCGCACCGGCCCGGCGCACCCACCCCCAAGCATTGACTTGGGGGTGGGGTGTGGACAGAATCGCACGGCACGGGGGAGGTGCCATGAGCTGGGGTACGACCAGGGTGCTGGGCAACCGCGACGCCGGCCGCTACCTGGCCGGCGTGCTGGTGTCCGGCTTCGGCACGGCCGCCATGCTCCTGGTGGCCGGGATCTGGGTGAAGGACCTGACCGGGTCGAGCAGCCTGGCCGGGCTGGTCACCCTCGGCATCTGGGGGCCCACCCTGGTGGCCCCGCTCATCGGGGTGCTGGCCGACCGGTTCCGCCGCCGGCCGCTGCTGATCGCCCTGCACCTGGCCATGGCCGCCCTGCTCCCGGTGCTGCTGCTGGTCGACTCCGCCGCCCGGGTCTGGCTGATCTTCGCGGTGATGGCCGCGTACGGGGTCAGCTTCGTGCTGATCGACTCGGCCGAGGCGGCGCTGGTGCCGACCGTGGTCCCCGGGGAGCTGCTCGGCGACTTCAACGGGCTGCGGACGACGGTCAACGAGGGCATGAAGCTGGTCGCGCCGCTGGCCGGCGCCGGACTCTTCGCCGCGTACGGCGGGCACCCGGTGGTCCTGCTCGACGCGGCCACCTTCGCCCTCGCCGCCGCGCTGCTCACCCTGATCCGGGTACGCGAGGAGCGCCCACCGCCGCCCGAACCGTGGACCCGCCAGCTCGCCGAGGGGCTGGGCCACCTGCGCCGGCACGCGGCCCTGCGTCACCTCGTCGCCTGCACCGGCGCCACGCTGCTGCTGGCCGGGATCAACGGCGCCGTCGCGTACGCCGTGGTGGACGACGGCCTGCACCGGCCACCCGAGTTCAACGGGGTGCTCGCCACCGTGCAGGGCGTCGGGGCCCTGGCCGGTGGCCTGGCCGCGGGAACGTTGCTGCGCCGGCTCGGCGACCGGCGGCTGACCGCGGTGGCGGTCGCGGCCCTCGCCGCCGGGCTGACCCTGCGCGCGGTGCCCGCCCTCGCCCCGGTGGCGGTCGGCACCCTGGCCGTCGGGTTCGGGGTGCCGCTCGTGCTCATCACCGTCTGGACCGCCGTGCAACGGGAGACGCCGAACGCGCTGGTCGGACGGGTCTCCGCGACGGTGAACACGCTGACCTTCGGCCCCGGCACGCTCGCCGTCCTGGCCGGCGCCGGCCTGCTGGAGCTTGTCGACCACCGGGTGGTCCTGTCGGTCGCGGCGGCCGGCGCGGCACTGCTCGCCGCCTGGGCGCTGCGCGGCGGCCCGCGCCCCGGTGCACCGGTCGGGCCGCAGATCGCCCAGCCGGCGGAAACCGCGTCGCCGGCCACCGTGGCGGGGACCGCGCCGGTGCCGGGCGAGCCGCCGACCGCCGCCCCGGCCGGCCCGCCTGCCGGTCCGCCGGGGCGGGGCTGACGGCGTACCCCGGCGGGGGCCGGCCTGGGACGGAGCCGGCCCCCGCCGCGTTCAGCTCGTGAAGCCGCCGTCCGCGTTGATCGTCGCGCCGGTCACGTACCCGCCGTCCGGTCCGGCCAGGAAGGCCACCACGGCGGCGATCTCCGCCGGGTCGGCGTAGCGGCCCAGGGCCGTGAAGCCCCGGATGGCCTCCGCGTTCGGCCCGTCCGCCGGGTTCGCGTCGGTGTCGGTCGGGCCGGGGTTCACCAGATTCGCGGTGATCCCCCGGCCGCCCAGCTCCCGGGCGAGGCCCCGGGTCAGCCCGAGCAGGGCGGTCTTGCTCATCGAGTACAGGGCGAGACCGGGGAAGACCGCCCGCTCGGCCACGTTGCTGCCGATGCTCACGATCCGGCCGCCCTCGGTCATGTGCCGGACCGCCGCCTGGGCGAACACGAACGGCGCCCGCACGTTCACCGCGATCGTCCGCTCGACCTCGTCCGGGCCCAGTTCGCCCACCGGGCCGGTCAGGAACACGCCGGCGTTGTTGACCAGCACGTCCAGCCGGCCGAACTCCCCGGCGACCCGGTCGACCGCCGCGCGCACCGCCTCCGGGTCGGCGCTGTCGGCCGGCACCGCCAGGGCGCGCCGCCCCACCGCCTTGATCTGCTCCACCAGCTCGGCCGCCCGGTCGGCGCGCCGCTCGTAGGTCAGCGCCACGTCGGCGCCCTCCCCGGCCAGCCGCAGCGCCACCGCCGCCCCGATACCCCGGCTGCCGCCGGTCACCAATGCCACTTTTCCGTCCAGAACTCCGTTCATGCCACCAGCCTGGTCGGCGGCGGGCGGAGAGTCTGGCGGTGATCGGACGGCGCGTTGAGCGGCCGGGGAACGACGAAGGGCCGGCCCCGAGCGGGGCCGGCCCTTGCGTCGACGGCGGAGGATACGAGATTCGAACTCGTGAGGGTGTTAACCCAACACGCTTTCCAAGCGTGCGCCCTAGGCCTCTAGGCGAATCCTCCGCGAGCCAGGATACAGGTCCCCGGCGGGCGAGCCACCCCACCACCCCATGAAGATCCACCCCGGGTCGGGTAGGCTTGGCGGCACCCCCCGTGCGGCGTGCATCTCGTGAACCTCCCCAGGGCCGGAAGGCAGCAAGGATAAGCGGGCTCTGACGGGTGCACGGGGGGCCTTTCTGTCTCCGGGTGCCGGTAACGTCCCTGCGGGTCAGGTCACGGGGTGGTGGGTGGTCACCCGCGGCCGACCGGCGCAGAATGGCTCGGTCGAGAGGAGGCGGGACGGGTGGCACTGGCCCTTTACCGCAAGTACCGGCCCCGTACGTTCGCCGAGGTCATCGGACAGGAGCACGTCACCGAGCCGCTGTCGCAGGCGCTGCGCAGCGGGCGGCTGAACCACGCCTACCTCTTCTCCGGCCCCCGGGGCTGCGGCAAGACCTCCAGCGCCCGGATCCTGGCCCGCTCGCTCAACTGCGAGCAGGGGCCCACCCCCGAGCCGTGCGGGCAGTGCGACTCCTGCCGCTCGTTGGCCACCGACGGCGGCTCGATCGACGTCATCGAGATCGACGCGGCCAGCCACGGCGGCGTCGACGACGCCCGTGAGCTGCGCGAGAAGGCGTTCTTCGCGCCGGCCCGCAGCCGCTTCAAGATCTATGTCATCGACGAGGCGCACATGGTCTCGTCGGCCGGCTTCAACGCCCTGCTCAAGCTGGTCGAGGAGCCCCCGGAGTACGTCAAGTTCATCTTCGCCACCACCGAGCCGGAGAAGGTCCTCGGCACGATCAAGTCGCGGACCCACCACTACCCGTTCCGGCTGATCCCGCCGAAGGTGCTCCGGCCCTACCTGGAGCAGCTGACCGAGGCCGAAGGGGTCAAGGTCGAGCCGGCGGTCTTCCCGCTGGTGGTGCGCGCCGGTGGCGGCAGCGCCCGGGACAGCCTCTCCGTGCTCGACCAGCTCATGGCCGGCGCCGGCCCGGAGGGGGTCAGCTACGCCCGGGCCGCCGCGCTGCTCGGCGTCACCGACTCCGCCCTGATCGACGAGATGTGCGACGCGCTCGCCGCCGGGGACGGCGCGGCCGCGTACGCGACCGTCGACCGGGTCGCGGAGGCCGGGCACGACCCGCGCCGGTTCGCCTCCGACCTGCTGGAGCGGCTGCGCGACCTGATCGTCATCCAGCAGGTGCCGGACGCCGCCGCCAAGGGCCTGATCGACGGCCCCGACGACCAGATCGAGCGGATGGCCGCCCAGGCCCAGCGGCTCGGCCCGGCGACCCTGTCCCGCTGTGCCGACATCGTGCACAACGGTCTGGTCGAGATGCGCGGCACCACCGCGCCCCGGCTGCTGCTGGAGCTGATCTGCGCCCGGATGCTGCTGCCCGGCGTGGACGACTCGTCCGGCGCCCTGCTCCAGCGCCTGGAGCGCATGGAGCGCCGGCTCACCCTGGGTGGCGCCGCGCCGCCGCCGGCCGCCGCCGGCTCCGCGCCGGCCACCCCCGCCCCGGAGGTACGCCCGGCGCCTCCCGCCCCGACCGCGGCTGCCGCCGCGCCCGACCCGCAGACCGCCGGCACGCCGGCGGCTGCCGGCGCCCCGACCGGGGCGGCCGCCGCCCGTGCCGCCGCCGCGGCGGCCGGTGCCCGCCCGACCCCGGCCGTCCGCCCGGGCGACCCGGCCGCGAGCGGCCCCGGTGCCGGTGGGCAGGGTCGCCCGGTCGACCCGGTGCCCGGTGCGGCCGCCCAGCCCGGTCCGGGCGCCCGCCCCGCTGATCGGTCGGGCTCGGCCCAGCCGGCCTCCGGTGGCTCCCCGGCCGACCGGGCGTCCGGCGGTCCGGTGGCCGACGGTCCGGCGTCCGGCGGTCCCGTCCGGCGTCCCGTCCCGGCCTCGGCGGTGCTGCCCGATCCGGCCACCCCGGAGCCGCCGCGCCCCGGCGCGGCCCCGGCCGGCGCGCTGGACGCCGTCGCGGTGCGCCGGGTCTGGGCCGAGGTCGTCGGCAAGGTCAACCGGAGCAACAAGCGGATCGCGGCGCTGATGCGCGATGCGGTGGTCCGCGACCTGGACGGCGACACGCTGGTGCTGACCGTGAAGTCGACGGTGCTGGCGAAGATGATGGCCGACCACGCCGCGGTGCTCACCGACGCCCTCTACGAGGAGTTGGGTGGCCGCTGGCAGATCCGCTGCGAGGTGGCCGGCGAGCGGGGCGCGGCGTCGCTCGGCGGCCCGGCCCGCCCCTCCGGTTCGTCCCGCGTGGCTTCCGCCGACCCGGCCCCGGCCCGCCCGGCATCCGGCCCGGACGCCGCGCCGGCCCGTGCGTCCGGCCCGTCCGACGCGCCGACCCGTGCGTCCGGCCCGTCCGACGCGCCGGGGACCGGCGGTTCACCCGGGGCCACCGCTGCCCAGCCCGGCTCCTCGGCGAACCGTGCCGGTGGCTCAGCCGGGGCGCGGCCCGGCAACGCCGCCGGCCCGTCGGGCGGGGCCGCCCGCGCGTCGGAGCCGTCCGGTGATCCGGCGCGGCGGCCGGCCGGCCCGGCAGCGCAGGGGACGGGCGCCGGCGGGGACGACGACGAGGAGGACTGGCCGGAGCCGGCCCGACCGGGTGGCGCGGGGACCGACGCTTCCTCGGCGGCCGGCACGGGCGAGGACGACTGGCCCGAGGCCGCCCGTCCGGGTGGTGCGGCAGCCGTGGCCACGGCCCCCGCGCCGGCCGCCGTCTCGACGGCCGCCACCGCGCCCGCCGTACCGAAGCCGGCCGGACCAGCGGTCACAGCGCCCTCGCCGTCGGGCGGTGGCGCGCCGAAGAACAGCGCGATCGCGGCGGCCCGGGCGGCCGCGGCGGCCGCCGCTGGTGGTGGCCCGAGCAAGGGCCCGCGGGCGGCCCAGGCGACCCGCAAGACCGCGGACGCCGAGTGGGCCGGTGAGCCGCCCTACGATCCCGACTACGACGGGCCGGTCGCCGGCCGGTCGGCGGCCGCGGCCCCGGCGGCGCCCGCCTACGAGGGCTTCGACCCGGGCGACGAGCCGCTGGACGACGTGATCGACGAGCGGACCGCCCGGCAGTCCAGCGAGGAGCAGGCGGTGCAGTTGCTCCGCGAGGCGTTCGGGGCCGAGAAGATCGACGAGGTGGACGCGCGCTGAGCGCGCGTCGACCGCCGAGGAGCAGTGCCGTCGCCCGACTAGGCTGGGCGCGGCCGATCAGACGAGTGCGAGAAGGAGCCCTCCGTGCGCCCAGGTGGACAGCCGAACATGCAGCAGATGCTGAAGCAGGCGCAGAAGATGCAGCAGCAGATCGCCAAGGCGCAGGCCGAGCTGGCCGAGGCGGAGCTGACCGGCACCGCCGGTGGGGGCCTGGTCACCGCCACCGTCGCCGGCACCGGTGAGCTGAAGGCGATCAAGATCGACCCGAAGGCAGTCGACCCGGAGGACGTGGAGACGCTGGAGGACCTGGTCGTCGCCGCCGTGCACAACGCCGCCGAGGCGGCCCGGGAAATGACCGAGAAGAAGATGGGCCCGGTCGCGGGTGGGATGGGCGGCCTCGGCCTGCCCGGGTTCTGAGCCGGCAGATGTACGAGGGTGCCATCCAGGATCTGATCGACGAGCTGGGCCGGCTGCCGGGCGTGGGCCCGAAGAGCGCCCAGCGGATCGCCTTCCACGTCCTGTCCGCGGATCCCGCCGACGTGAACCGGCTGGCCGGCGCGCTGCGCAAGGTCAAGGAGCTGGTGCGGTTCTGCACGACCTGCTACAACGTGGCCGAGTCGGAGCAGTGCCGGATCTGCCGTGACCCGCGGCGCACGGACGAGGTGCTCTGCGTGGTCGAGGAGCCGAAGGACGTCGTGGCGATCGAGCGCACCGGCGAGTTCCGCGGCCGCTACCACGTGCTCGGCGGCGCCATCAACCCGCTGGAGGGCATCGGCCCGGACAACCTGCGGATCCGGGAGCTGATGACCCGGCTGGGCGGGGGCGCGGTCCGTGAGCTGATCCTCGCCACGGACCCGAACACCGAGGGTGAGGCGACCGCCACCTACCTGGCGCTCATGGTGAAGCCGATGGGCATCGCGGTGACCCGGCTGGCCAGTGGCCTGCCGGTCGGCGGCGACCTGGAGTACGCCGACGAGATCACCCTGGGTCGCGCGTTCGAGGGCCGCCGGGCGATCTGACCCGGAGCGACGACCAGGCCGGCCGGTCCCGTGCGCGGGGCCGGCCGGAGTCGTCCGCCCATCCGGAATGTGGGACGGGTGGGATTCGCCACGCGCGCGCCACCCGGCCGGCGGCTGCCCGGTTTTGGGGTGCTGCGTCCGATCCCACTATCTGTTCCGGGCTGTGACAGGGCTGTTTGTCGGGAGATCAGAAGCTGTCAGACCCGGCCACTTGGTGTCGGCTTGATAGCGATTGCCTCACGGGCGTTCCGCATTCTGTGTGTCGTGTCATAGCCTCCCGCACACGGACTGAGTCACAACTCGGCGTGGCACATGCGCATGACAGAGGTGAGAGATGCAGGCGAGCAGGCTTAAAGCGGCCGTGGCCCTCGCGGCCGCTGCCGCTCTGGCGGTCGGAGCGTCCGGCTGCGCCAAGAGCGAGCGCGACGAGGACAGCGGTGGGGCCAAGACCGGCGGCACCTTCGTCTTCGCGGGCGCCGGTAACCCCAAGAACTTCGACCCGATCTTCAACGACGACGGCGAGTCGTTCCGGCCGATCCGCCAGATGTACGACACCCTCGTGCAGAACAAGCCGGGTACGGCCGATCTGCAGGGCGCCCTGGCGGAGAGCTGGGAGCACGACCCCGAGGGCAAGGTCTGGACCTTCCACCTGCGCAAGAACGTGAAGTTCCACGACGGCACCCCGTTCAACGCCGCCGCGGTCTGCTTCAACTTCGACCGCTGGTTCAACATGAAGGGCGCCGCCGCCCAGTCGCAGATGATCTACTACTCGGACGTCTTCGGCGGCTTCGCCAAGAACGAGGCCGAGGGCGCGGGCGAGCCGGTCTACAACAAGTGCGAGGCGAAGGACGACGGCACCGCCGTCGTCACGATGAACCGGTACAAGGGCGCCTTCCCGGGTGCCTTCGCGCTGACCGCGCTCTCGATCGCCAGCCCCGAGGCGCTCAAGAAGTACGACGCCGACACGGTGAAGCAGAACGGCGACTCGTTCGAGTACAGCGCGTTCGCCAACGAGCACCCGGTGGGCACCGGCCCCTTCACCTTCGGTGGCTGGGACAAGGCCAAGGGTGAGATCACCCTGAACCGGAACCCCGACTACTGGGGCGAGAAGGCCAAGGTCGACAAGCTCGTCATCAAGGTCATCGAGGACGAGAACACCCGCAAGCAGGAGCTGCGCGCGGGCACCGTCCAGGGCATCGACTTCCCGGCCCCGGCCGACCGGAAGGCGCTCTCGGGCGAGGGCTTCCAGGTCCTCGACCGCCCGGCGTTCAACATCCTCTACCTCGGCTTCAACCAGAAGAACCCGAAGCTGAAGGACCTGCGGGTGCGCCAGGCGATCGCCTACGCCCTCAACCGCCAGCAGCTCGTCCAGACCAAGGGCCCGGGTGGCACCAAGGTCGCCGACGAGTTCATGCCGGACACCGTGCTCGGCTACGCCCCTGACGTGCAGAAGTACGAGTACAACGTCGACAAGGCCAAGCAGCTGCTCAAGGAGGCGGGCGCCGAGAACCTGACGCTCAACTTCTACTACCCGACCGATGTCTCCCGGCCGTACATGCCGAACCCGCAGGAGATCTTCACCGTCCTGGCCAACGACCTGCAGGCCGTCGGCATCAAGGTCAACGGTGTGGCCCGCCCGTGGAACGGTGGCTTCAAGGACGACGTGCAGCAGTTCGGCAAGCAGGACCTGCACATCCTCGGCTGGACCGGTGACTACAACGACCCGGGCAACTTCGTCGGCACCTTCTTCGGCCGCGCCAAGGTCGAGTTCGGCGACCAGGCGATGACCGAGATGTTCGACGCCATCACCAAGGCCGACGGCACGGTCGACGAGGCCGGCAAGAAGGCCGCGTGGGAGCAGGTCAACCGCGACATCGCCGCCAAGTGGCTGCCGGCCGTGCCGGTCTGGCACGCCCCGCCGGCCATCGTGGTCACCAAGGACGTCAAGGGTCTGGTCGCCAGCCCCCTGACCGACGAGCGATTCAACACCGTCAGCGTCGGCTGAAGCGCCACTGACCGCTGACGCCGTACGCGGAATCGGCCCGGGCCGGGCTCTCTCTCCCGGCCCGGGCCGACCCGCTGTTACCGAGAATCTGGTGTGTGAGAGATGTTGCGAGTCATAGTCCGCCGCCTGCTGCAGCTGGTGGTGACCCTCATAGGGCTGTCCGCGCTGGTCTTCATCTGGCTGCGGAACCTTCCCGGCGGCCCCATCGAGGCGCTGCTCGGTGAGCGGGCCACGCCGGAGCGGCGCGCCCTGCTGGTCAAGGCCCTCGGCTACGACCAGCCGATCCTGGTGCAGTACGGCAAGTTCATGCAGCGGCTGCTGACCGGCGACTTCGGCAACTCGATCCGGAGCGGCGACCCGGTCACCGAGGTGATCGGCCGCGCCTTCCCGGCCACGATCGAGCTGGCCGCGGCTGCCATGATCATCGCTATCGGGCTCGGCGTGCCGCTCGGCTACCTCGCCGCCCGGCACCGCGCCCGGCTGCTCGACAACCTGAGCATCGCCGGCACGCTGCTCGGCATCTCGATCCCGATCTTCTTCCTGGGCTACCTGCTCAAGGACGTCTTCACCCAGAACATCCACTGGTTCCCCCCCTCGGGCCGGATCAGCACGGGTGTCGACAACACCAACGTGACCGGGTTCTTCGTCCTCGACGGCCTGCTCACGCGGGAGTTCGATGCCACCGCCGACGCGCTGTGGCACCTGATCCTGCCGGCGCTCACCCTGGCCACCATCCCGCTGGCGGTGATCGTGCGGATCACCCGGGCCAGCGTGCTGGACGTGCTCAACGAGGACTACGTCCGCACGGCCGAGGCGAAGGGCCTGCGGCACAAGACCATCCGGGGCCGGCACATCCTGCGCAACGCCCTGCTGCCGGTGGTCACCACCATCGGCCTGCAGACCGGCGCGCTGCTCTCCGGCGCGGTGCTCACCGAGCGGGTCTACAACTGGGGCGGGCTCGGCACGCTGATCTACAACTCGATCAGCGGCGGTCGCGACTACCCGGTGCTCCAGGCGCTGATCCTGCTGGCCGCGCTGGTCTTCGTGCTGGTCAACCTCCTGGTCGACCTCTCCTACGCCTTCATCGACCCGAGGGTGCGTGTGCGATGAGTGACCCGATCACCCGGCCCACCGTGGGCACCCCGCGCGAGAGCGTGGACCCCGCCGCCGTCGAGGAGAAGCGCGAGGGCACCCTGCCGCGCGGCATCGACCGGCTCGGCGAGCGCAAGCGCGCCCGGCTGGAGCAGTTGACCCAGGCCACCGCCGAGAAGGGCGGCGTCAGTCTGGTCCGGGACGCGTTCCGCCGGCTGCGGCGCAACCCGACGGCGATCATCGGCGCGTCCATCGTGGCGCTGTTCATCCTGGTCGCGATCTTCGCGCCGCTGCTCGCGCCGCACGACCCGGCGCAGCGCTTCGACGAGCTGACCAAGAACCTCACCGTGGAGAACATCCCCGGGGCCAGCAGCGAGTTCCCGCTCGGCTCCGACCCGCTCGGCCGGGACTTCCTGTCCCGCATGATCCATGGCAGCCGGCAGACGCTGTTCGTCGGTGTGCTCGCCACGCTCATCGGGTTGGCCCTGGGCGTGCTGGTCGGCGCGATCGCCGGCGCCTTCGGCGGCTGGGTCGACAACATCCTGATGCGCTTCACCGACGTGATGCTGGCCCTGCCGGCGCTGCTGCTGGCCATCAGCCTGGTGGCCATGGCCAGCCGGTCCAGCCAGTGGACGGTGATCCTGGCGGTGGCCATCGTCAACGTGCCGATCTTCGCCCGGCTGCTGCGCGGATCGATGCTCGCCCAGCGGGAGAGCGACCACGTGCTCGCCGCCCGGGCGCTCGGTGTCAAGCAGGGGTCGATCGTGCTGCGGCACATGCTGCCCAACGCGATGACCGCCGTGATCGTGCAGGCCACGCTGACCCTCTCGACCGCGATCCTGGAGGCGGCGTCGCTCTCCTTCCTCGGCCTCGGTGACCCGGACTTCAACCGCGCCGAATGGGGCCAGATGCTCGGTGTGGACGGTCAGCGCTACTTCGAGGTCCGGCCGGAACTGGCCTACTACCCGGCCATCGCGATCATCGTGGTCGCGCTGGGCTTCACCCTGCTGGGTGAGGGCATGCGCGAGGCGATCGACCCGAAGAGCCGGCGGTGACGGCGATGGCGACAACGGACCAGCACGATGAGGAAGTGACCCGATGAGCCTGCTCGACGTACGCGATCTGAGCGTGGTGTTCCAGCGTCGCGGTGAGCGGCCGTTCACCGCGGTCGACAAGGTCAGCTTCAGCGTGGAGCCGGGGCAGACCGTGGGCCTGGTCGGCGAGTCCGGCTGCGGCAAGAGCGTGACCAGCCTGGCGATCATGGGCCTGCTGCCCCGGCGGGGCAACAAGGTCACCGGCGAGGTCAACTTCGACGGCGCCGACCTGCTGAAGCTGCGCCCGGACGACATGCGGGACCGGCGCGGCCGGGACATCGGCATGATCTTCCAGGACCCGCTGTCCTCGCTGAACCCGGTCGTGCCGATCGGCGTCCAGGTGACGGAGGTGCTGGAGCGGCACCGCGGGATGGACCGCAAGGCGGCCATGAAGGAGGCCCGCGAGCTGCTCGACGCGGTCGGCATCCCGGACCCGATGCGGCGGCTCAAGGAGTACCCGCACCAGATCTCCGGCGGCATGCGGCAGCGCGCGTTGATCGCCATGGCGCTGGCCTGCAAGCCGCGGCTGCTCATCGCGGACGAGCCGACCACGGCGCTGGACGTGACCATCCAGGCGCAGATCCTCACCCTGCTCAAGCAGCTCGTCGACGAGACCGGCACCGCGCTGATCATGATCACGCACGACCTGGGCGTGGTGGCCGGCCTCTGCGACACGGTCAACGTGCTCTACGGCGGCAAGGTGGTCGAGCGGGCCGCCCGGCACGAGCTGTTCGCCCGGCCGCGGCACCCGTACACGCACGGGCTGTTGAGCTCGGTGCCGCGGCTGGACTCGCCGCGGGGCGAGCGGCTGCACGCCATCCGCGGCTCGGTGGCCGACAACATCCCGTGGGTCGAGGGGTGCGCGTTCGCCCCCCGCTGCGACAACGTGGTGGACGCCTGCCTGGAGGGCGCGCCTCCGCTCGAACCCACCGCGACCGGCGGCGACCTGCGCTGCAACAACCCCGTTTCCGAGGAGGTGGCGGTGCCGTGACCGAGTCGACCGAGCGGACCGAACCACTTGTCGAACTGCGCGACGTCAAGGTCCACTTTCCGATCAAGAGCGGCGTGCTCTTCGACCGCACCGTCGGCCACGTCTACGCCGTGGACGGCGTCTCGCTCACCATCAACAAGGGCGAGACGTACGGGCTGGTGGGCGAGTCGGGGTGCGGCAAGTCCACCCTCGGGCGGGGCCTGCTGCGGCTGGTCGAGCCGACCGACGGTGAGATCGTCTTCGACGGCACCGACATCCGCGCGCTCAAGGGCGAGTCGATGCGCCGGATGCGTCGCCGCATCCAGATGATCTTCCAGGACCCGCTGTCCAGCCTCGACCCCCGCCAATCGGTGGAGTCGCTGCTGGTCGAGGGCCTCAAGGCGCACGGCCTGGCCAAGGACAAGGCGGCCACCGACAGGCGGCTCCGGGAGACGCTCGCCGCGGTCGGCCTGCCCGCCTCGGCGCTGAGCAAGTACCCGCACGAGTTCTCCGGCGGCCAGCGCCAGCGCATCGGCATCGCCCGCGCCCTGGTGCTCGACCCGGACCTGATCGTCGCCGACGAGCCGGTCTCCGCGCTGGACGTGTCGATCCAGGCGCAGGTGATCAACCTGCTGGAGGAGCTGCAGAACGAGCACGGCCTGACATACCTGATCATCGCCCACGACCTGGCGGTGGTCCGGCACATCGCCGACACGGTCGGGGTGATGTACCTCGGCGGCCTGGTGGAGGAGGCGTCCAGCGACGACCTCTACCGGGAGCCGATGCACCCGTACACCAAGGCGCTCATGTCCGCGGTGCCGGTGCCGGACCCGCAGGTGGAGGACCGGCGGGAGCGGATCCTGCTCGCGGGCGACCTGCCCTCCCCGACGAACCCGCCGCCCGGCTGCCGGTTCCACACCCGGTGCCCGTGGGCCCAGCCGACCCGGTGCGCCGAGGAACGGCCGGCGCTGCGCGAGGTGCTGGGCGGGCACCGGGTGGCCTGCCACTACGCGGAGGACATCGCCGCCGGCCGGATCCGGCCGCACGAGGTGAAGCCGGAGCTGGTCCGGCCGGACGACGGCGCGGCGCCGGGCGACACCGGGGAGCTGATCCCGACCCCGTGACGTGACGACGCGAGGCCCCTTCCCCGGGCGGGGAAGGGGCCTCGTCGCGTTCCGACCGGGGTCAGCCCTCGGGGCGGTGGAGCAGGGCCACCGCGACGGTGTGCACGGCGTCCAGCGCGGCCGGATCGGCCAGCGGCACCCGGGCGCCGGTCACCGCGTACCACTCGTCGGCGTCCTTGTACTGCACCCGCAGGGTGACCTGGCCATCGGCGTACTCGGTGCGCAGCGTCAGGTCGCCGGTCACCACGCCGACCTCGTCGGTCATCACCCCGCCCGGGCCGGCGGTGATGTCGCTGGTCCGTTCCGGGGCTCCGGGCGCCGGCGGGGCGGCCGCGGGCGCGGGCGCGGCCGGCGTGGCGTCTGCGGACATCCCGGCGCCGGAGACGTCGGCGGGGGCGGACGGCGTGCCGTCGGCCATCATCCCGGCCGAGGTCGGCCCCGGCGCGGTCGCGCCACCGGCGGACGCCGCGGCGTCCCCGCCCGTGGTGTCCGGCGTTCCCTCCGGCGCCGGCGCGCCACCGGCGCCGGTCACGGCTTGTTCGCCCATGTGCAGCCCTCCAACATGTCGGTGAGGGCGGCCTTCTCGGCACTGGTCACCGTCAGCCGCCAGTAGTGCTTGACCGTCACCCAGTCCGCGGCGTACTGGCACCAGTACGAGCGGTTCGCCGGCTTCCACTGGGACGGGTCCTGGTCACCCTTTGCCCGGTTGGAGCGGAGGGAAACCGCGATGAGCTGCGGCCGGGTCAGGTCGTTGGCGAAGTCGCCGCGCTTCGAGTCGTCCCACTCGTCGGCACCGGAGCGCCAGGCGTTGGCCAGCGGCACCATGTGGTCGATGTCCACGTCGGCCGGATCGGTCAGCGCCAGCCCGTCGTACGCGCTCTCCCAGCGGCCGCCCACCACGTTGCAGCCGGAGAGCTTGATGCCCTCGCCGTCCCGTTGCAGCACGGTGTCCCGCACGTCGCAGTTCTTGCCGGTGTCCCGCCAGTGCGGGAAGCGGGTCCGGCTGTAGCCCTTCATCGACCCGGCGGCGGCGACGGTCAGCTCACCGAGCTGCTGGTCGACGTTGCCGGCGGCGCTGGGCGGCGTGTCCGGCTCGTCGACCGGCACGCATCCGGTGACGCCGAGGGCGAGCACCGCGGTGAACGCCGCGGCCATCCCGGCGCGGGCTCCTGATCTCGTACGCACAGACGACACCTCTCCAGCTTGAGCGCTCCGGGCGAGTCCGCACAGTACCCGGCGACGGTTTCCGTGATTCGTGGCGTCGGAGTGGAGGGCCGGGCAGAGTGGTTACCCATGACCGCACCCGCTCCCGCGCTGCGTATCGGCACCGCCGCCGGTCGCGGCACCCTGCTCGCGGCGATCCTCGCCTCCGGCATGGTCTTCCTGGACAGCACCGTGGTCAACGTGGCGCTGCCCCGGCTCGGCGCCGAACTCGACGCCACCGTGGCCGGTCTGCAGTGGACGGTCAACGGGTACCTGCTGATGCTGGCCGCGTTCGTGCTGCTCGGCGGCGCGCTCGGCGACCGGTTCGGGCGGCGCCGGGTCTTCCTGGTCGGGGTGGTGTGGTTCGCCGTGGCCTCGATGCTCTGCGGGCTCGCCCAGGGCACCGGCTGGCTGATCGCCGCCCGGTTCCTCCAGGGCGCCGGTGGGGCGCTGCTCACCCCCGGCTCGCTCTCGGTGCTCCAGGCCAGCTTCGACCCGGACGACCGGGCCCGGGCCATCGGCACCTGGTCCGGGCTCTCCGGGGTGTCGACGGCGCTCGGCCCGCTGCTCGGCGGCTGGCTGATCGACGCGCTCTCCTGGCGGTGGATCTTCTTCGTCAACCTGCCGCTGGCCGTCGGGGTGGTGCTCGCCGCGCTGCGCTGGGTGCCGGAGAGCTGCGACGAGGCGGTCTCGCGTACCGGAGCCGACCGGCGGTTCGACGTGGCCGGCGCGCTGCTCGGCGCGCTGGCCCTCGGCGGCGTCACGTACGCCCTGATCGACGCGCCGGCGCGGGGCGCCGGCTCTCCGGCGGTGCTGGCCGCGGCGGTGGTCGGAGTGCTCGGCGCGGTGGTCTTCGTGCTGGTCGAGCGGCGCCGCGGTGACACCGCCATGCTGCCCACCGGGCTGTTCAGCAGCCGGCTCTTCTCGGTGCTGAACATCTTCACCGTGATCGTCTACGCGGCGCTCGGCGGCTTCACGTTCTTCCTGGCCGTCTACCTGCAGAACGTGGTCGGCTGGTCGGCGCTGCTCACCGGCCTGGCCACCGTGCCCATGACCCTGCTGCTGCTGGTCGGCTCGGCGCGGGCCGGTGCGCTCGCCGCCCGGATCGGCCCCCGGCTGCCGCTCACCGTCGGCCCGGTGGTCGCCGCGGCCGGCCTGCTGCTGCTGCGCCGGGTCGGGCCCGGGGCGTCGTACTGGGTGGACGTGCTGCCCGGGGTGCTCCTGTTCGGGGCGGGGCTCACCCTGGTGGTCGCCCCGCTGACCGCGTCCGTGCTGGCCGCGGTGGCGGACCGGTTCGCCGGAGTGGCGAGCGGCTTCAACAACGCCGCCGCCCGGGCCGGCGGCCTGCTCGCGGTGGCCGCGCTGCCGCTGCTGGTCGGCCTCTCCGGCAGCGGCTACGAGCAGAAGACCGCGCTGGCCGGCGCGTTCCGCGGTGCGCTGCTCTGGTGCGCCGGCCTGCTGCTGGTCGGGGCGGTGCTGGCCGGGCTGCTGATCCACCGCCCCCGCCAACCGACCGGGCGTTAGGAGGGGCCCCCTGCTATGCACGAGGCGTTAACAGGGGGCCCTTCCTTTCGACTCAGGCGCGGGCGCGGTTGACCGCGCTGGTGACCGCCTTGATCGAGGCGGTCACGATGTTGGCGTCGACCCCGACGCCCCAGACGGTCCGGCCGTCCACTTCGCACTCCACGTACGCGGCGGCCTGCGCGTCCCCGCCGGAGGAGAGCGCGTGCTCGTGGTAGTCGAGCACCCGTACGGCCACGCCCAGCGACTGCAGCGCGTTGACGTACGCGTCGATCGGGCCGTTGCCGACCGCGGTGAGCGGCTGGACCGCGCCGTCGTAGCCGACCCGGGCCTCGATCTCGACCTTGCCCTCGACGGTGCCGATGGCGTAGCCGGCCAGGGTGACGGCCGGGTCGACCTGGTGGTCGACCAGATAGTTGCGGGCGAAGATCTCCCACATGGTGCCCGGCTCGACCTCGCCGCCGTCGTGGTCGGTGACCTGCTGGACCACGCCGGAAAACTCGATCTGGAGGCGGCGCGGCAGGTCGAGCTGGTGCTCCGACTTCATGATGTACGCGACGCCGCCCTTGCCGGACTGCGAGTTGACCCGGATGACCGCCTCGTAGGTGCGGCCCAGGTCCTTCGGGTCGATCGGCAGGTAGGGCACGGCCCAGGTGAACTCGTCGACCGGCACCCCGGCCGCCGCCGCGTCGACGTGCAGCGCGTCGAAGCCCTTCTTGATCGCGTCCTGGTGCGAGCCGGAGAAGGCGGTGTAGACCAGGTCGCCCGCGTACGGGTGGCGCTCGTGCACCGGCAGCTGGTTGCAGTACTCGACGGCGCGCTTGACCTCGTCGATGTTCGAGAAGTCGATCATCGGGTCGATGCCCTGCGAGAACAGGTTCAGCCCCAGGGTGACCAGGTCGACGTTGCCGGTGCGCTCGCCGTTGCCGAACAGGCAGCCCTCGATCCGGTCGGCGCCGGCCAGCAGGCCCAGCTCGGCGGCGGCCACCCCGGTGCCCCGGTCGTTGTGCGGATGCAGGCTCAGCACCAGGCTGTCCCGCCGGGGCAGGTGCCGGTGCATCCACTCGATCGAGTCGGCGTAGACGTTCGGCATGGCCATCTCGACGGTGGCCGGCAGGTTGACGATCAGCTTCCGGTCCGGGGTGGGGTCGACCACCTCGATGACCTTGGCGCAGACCTCCAGCGCGTACTCCAGCTCGGTGCCCGTGTAGGACTCCGGCGAGTACTCGTAGTGGATGTCGGTGTCCGGGGTGTGGGTCTCCGCGTACTTCTGGCAGAGCCGCGCGCCCGTCGTGGCGATGTCGGTGATGCCGTCCCGGTCCAGGCCGAAGACCACCCGGCGCTGGAGCGTCGAGGTCGAGTTGTAGAAGTGCACGATGGCCCGGCGCGCGCCGCGCAGCGACTCGAAGGTCCGGTCGATCAGGTGCTCCCGGCACTGGGTCAGCACCTGGATGGTGACGTCCTCCGGGATCAGGTCCTGCTCGATCAGCTGCCGGACGAAGTCGAAGTCGGTCTGGCTGGCCGAGGGGAAGCCGACCTCGATCTCCTTGTAGCCCATCTGCACCAGGAGCTGGAACATCCGGCGCTTGCGCTCCGGCGACATGGGGTCGATCAGGGCCTGGTTGCCGTCGCGGAGGTCCACAGCGCACCAGCGGGGCGCGGCCTCGACGCGGCGGGTGGGCCAGGCGCGGTCCGGCAGGTCGAACCGGAACTGCTGGTGGTAGGGCAGGTAACGCTGGAACGGCATCCGGCTGGGGCGCTGCCGGGCGATCGGATCGGTCTCGGCATCGGTGACAGGTTGAGCCATCTCGGAGTGCTCCCTGGGAACATGTGGCGTCAGCAGATCGGAAGGTGTCGGCGAGATGCCGGGCGACGGTGCCGCGGCGGTGCCGAGAAGAAGTTCGGATGTGCTGGACGGCGCGGTTCAACTCCGCGACGAGGTGCCGGCCGGTCAGGCCTCGTCGCGGCAGCGAAGGAGAAGGTACGCCCGCCACATGACAAGGTCACCCTACGTGGTGAGATCGTCGGTGGGAAGCCAGGTCCGGACTATGGGACCGGTGTCACGACCTCTTCCGGTGCCACGGCGCCCAGGCGCGGCGTCCGCCCGGCCCAGGCCACCGCGGGCACGATCGCCAGCCCCACCAGCGCGAAGACGGCCGCCGTCGGGTACCAGCCCCAGCCGCCGGTGGTCACCCCCAGGGCGGTGAGCCCGGCCGGGGCGATCAGGTACTGCAGCTGCGTGCCGAGCCGGAACGCCCCCACGTACGCGCCGCGCTGGGTGGCCGGCGGCAGGGCGGCGGTGAGCCCCCAGGTGCCCGCCGACTCGACCAGCTCGGCGACGATCAGCAGCATCGCGGCGGCCACCAGCACCACCACGGTGAGCGCGCCCCGGGTCACCCCGGAGATCGGCAGGACCAGGCAGAACAGGGCGATCAGCAGGGCACCGCGGCGCGACGCCCGGGCGGCGCCCGGCGCGGTGTCGGCGCCCCGGCTGGCGCGCACCTGGAGCAGCACGATGAGGACCGTGTTGAGCACCACCAGCCCGGCGATCACCGTCTTCGGCGCGTCGGTGCGGGTGAGGATCCAGAGCGGCATCACCGTCAGGTAGAGCGTCTGGTGCGCGGTGAGCAGCCCCGACAGCAGGGACACCGTCATGAACGGGCGGTCCCGCAGCACGGCGAGCCGGCTCATCGGCTCCACCGGGCGGGACGCCTGCGGCAGCCGGGGCAGCCGCCGCACGAACAGCGACGTCACCAGGAACACCGCCGCGATGAACCAGACCATCCCCCGGTACGCCGCAATCGTGTCCACCGCCAGCACCAGGCCGCTGATCGCCGCGCCGAGCCCGAACCCGACGTTCAGCAGCGAGCGCTGGTAGGCCATCGCGGTGACCCGCTCGGCCGGGGGGAGCGCATTGATCGAGTAGACCTGCCGGGCCACGCCGGCCGCGGCGTCCACTGCGGCCAGGGCCACCACCACGGCGAGGAATCCGGCGAACCCGCCCACGAACGGGTACGTCGCGAAGAGCGCCCCGTCCAGCACCAGCGCGACCACCCAGACCCGCTGCGGCCCGTACCGGTCGGTGAGCCCGCCCAGGGGCACCGTGCCCAGCAGCGACACCCCGGCCGCGATGGACAGGCCCAGCCCCACCTGGGCGGCGCTGAGCCCGAGCGCCCGGGTGAAGAAGACGGCGCTGCCCGCCTGGAACAGCCCGCCGCCGACGGCGTAGACCATGGCCTGCACGGCCAGGGCGCGGGTCAGCCCGGCGGGCGGTACGACGTGTTGGACGGCGGTGCGGATGGTGTCTCTGGCCCCCATGGCCGGTGAGTGAACCGTGCCCCCACGGAGTCCGTCGAGCCTTTTAGTCTGTGGCGAATCCTGCGTCCGGGGGGTGCGCGTGTCCGAGTTGCGGTTCAGCCTGGCCGACGTCGCGGGCGTGCGGTTCGCCGTCTCACCGGCCAACGAGACGGTCATGAGCATGTGGGCGCTGGCCGACCCGGTCCGCTACGCCGTGCACCTGCCGTGGATCGACCGGGCCCGGGCGACGCTGGGCCGGCCGGAGGTGGCCGACCGGGTCCGTCCGCTGAGGGAGCTGACCCGGCCGCACCGCTGGCTGCCCGACTTCCTCACCCCGGCCGCCCGGCCGGGCGCGGAGATCACCGAGCAGCTCGACCAGATCGCGGTGACGCCGCCGGACGTGGTGGTCCAGGACCTGCTGGCGACCACCCCGCGAGGACCGCTGAGCCCGTTCGGGCAGGCGCTGCTCGCCGATCCCCGCGCGTTGCTGCCGCAGCTCGTCGACGCGGTGCGGATCTGGTACGACGAGGCGATCGCCCCGGACTGGACGCGGATGCGGGCGCTGCTCGACGCCGACGTCGCGTACCGGGCCGCCCAGCTCGCCGAGGGCGGCGCCGGTCGGCTGTTCGCGCAGCTGCACCCGAGCCTGCGCTGGCTGGGCGACCGGGTGGTCAGCGACGACCCGTTCGAGCGGGACTTCGACCTCCGTGGGCGCGGGCTGGCGCTGAACCCGAGCGTGTTCACCGACCGGCGGGTGCTGTGGAACCTGCTGGAGGACTCGCTGCCGGCCGGGGCGTACCCGGTCCGGGCGGTGGGCACGCTCTGGGAGACGGTCGAGGCGCCGCCCGGTGACGCCCTGGCGCGGGTGGTCGGCGCCGGCCGGGCCGCGCTGCTGCATCTGCTCGACACGGCGGCCACGACCACCGACCTGGCCCGGCGCACCGGGATGTCGGGTGGGAACGTGTCGCAGCACCTGGCCGCGCTGCACGCCGCCGGGCTGGTGTCCCGGTCCCGGCAGGGCCGGCACGTCCTCTACCGCAACACGGACGCCGCGACGGTCCTGGTCCGGGCCAGCCGCGGCGGGTGACGCCGGCGGGGGCGGGTCAGGCCAGGAGCAGGTCGGCGAGCGGCCGGCGGCGGCGCAGTGCGGTCTCCCGGTCCCGGAGGTCCTCGGGCAGCGCGAACGGGTCCCCGAGCCGGCCGACCGCGGCCACCACCAGGGGCCGCACGTCGAGCGCCAGGTCCAGCTCGGTGGCGAGGCCGGCGCGGTCGAAGCGGGTGAGCTGGTGCACGTGCAGGCCGAGCGCGGTGGCCTGCACGGTCAGGTGGGCGACGGCCTGGCCCAGGTCGTACGCGGCCCGTTCCGGGTCGCCGCCGGTGTGCGCGCCGACGACCAGGGCGGCGGCGTGCCGCACCCAGCGTTGGTCACCCTCGGGCAGGTTGACCAGGATGCGCTTCCACGTCTCGTCCTGCCGGTGGCCGAGCGCGAAGCGCCACGGCTGGGTGTTGCCGGCCGAGGGCGCCCAGCGGGCGGCCTCCAGCAGGGAGATGGCCTCGCCGCCGGTCAGCTCGGCGGCCGGGTCGAAGGCGCGGGGGCTCCAGCGGAAGGCGAGCAGCGGGGTGAGGTCGGGCATGGGGTGAAGCATCCCTGATGAGCGTTTTGCCCCGACGGCCCGCCCCTGACAGATGTGGCCAAGAGCACCCGTAACGGACATCGGCGTCAGGGCGTTCCCGCGCTCGGGCTGTCGGTCGGCGACGGCGCGTCCCGGCTCACCGGCTCGCCCTCGGTGACCGGCCCGGCCAGCGGCACGGTGGCCGGCGCCGCACCCGGCTCGCCGGCCAGCTTCAGCGTGCCGAAGGCGGTCCGGACCGCGGCCGGCGTGCCGTCCGGCAGGTAGCAGTAGATCCCCACGTCCAGCGGGGCGTTCAGCGACGCCGAGGTCGACTCGACCGAGTAGCACTCGCCGTTCACCCCGGGCAGCGGGGTGGCCGGCGAGACGGCGAGCGGGGCACGCCGGTCGGTGAGCACGTCCAGCCAGTCGGTGAACGGGTGCTGCACCCGCGGGTCCAGCTTGCGGGGCACGGCGTCGTCGGCGTCGCCGAGGCGTACGCAGCCCGCCGGCTGCGCCCACCCGGTCGACGGCAGGGCGCACTGGAAGAGCCCGTCGGCGGTGGCGGCGAGCGAGACGTCGACCGTGCCGCCCTGCCCCCAACCGGGCACGTCCACCCGCCAGGTGCCGTCGTTCGCACTGGTCACCGCGACCGTCCGGGTCGTGCCGTCGGCCGGCTCGAAGGTGTACGTGGCGGTGAGGTGCCGGTCCTGGGCCGCGGCGGCCAGCGCGGCGAGGTCGTCCCGGGCGGCGTCCACCCCGGCCGGGACGGGGTCGGCGGTGCTGGTCGGGGCCGGGCTCGGCGGGTCGGCGGTGCAGGCGACCAGGAGCGCGGGCAGGGTGAGCGCCAGGGCGCCGGTCAGTCGCCGGGCCGCGCGTCGGTGTGCGTGCACCGGGACATTCTGCGGTGCCGGCCGCGCTCCGGCGAGCCCGCCGTGCGGGTGTTCCGGCCGGCGTGTCGTCCGGCCGGTCGGGTCCGGTGAGCCGCCGCACGCCGGGGCCGGATGGTGGGATCACCCGGCCCGGCCCCGTGCGCCGCCCGATACCCTGGGAAGGTCTGACACGCGCCGCCGGACCGAAGAAACCGGCGGCGCCGGCACGCTCAGGGTCGTCGCTGGGAGGGAGTGCACCGTCGTGGCACTCGTGGTGCAGAAGTACGGCGGGTCCTCCGTCGCCAACGCCGAGCGGATCAAGCGGGTGGCCGAGCGCATCGTGGCCGCCCGCAAGGCCGGCGACGACGTGGTCGTGGTGGTCTCGGCCATGGGAGACACCACCGACGAGCTGCTCGACCTGGCCAACCAGGTCAGCCCGCTGCCGCCGGGCCGCGAGCTGGACATGCTGCTCACCGCCGGGGAGCGGATCTCCATGGCGCTGCTGGCCATGGCCATCCACAACCTGGGCTACGAGGCCCGCTCGTTCACCGGCTCGCAGGCCGGCGTGCTCACCACCTCGGTGCACGGCCGGGCGCGGATCATCGACGTCACCCCGGGCCGCCTCAAGGGCGCGCTGGACGAGGGCGCCGTGGTCATCGTGGCCGGCTTCCAGGGCGTCTCGCAGGACACCAAGGACGTCACCACGCTGGGCCGGGGCGGGTCGGACACCACCGCCGTGGCCCTCGCCGCCGCGCTCGACGCGGACGTCTGCGAGATCTACACCGACGTGGACGGCGTCTTCACGGCCGACCCGCGGATCGTGCCGAACGCCCGGCACATCAAGCACATCACCTACGAGGAGATGCTGGAACTGGCCGCCTGCGGCGCCAAGGTGCTGCACCTGCGCAGCGTCGAGTACGCCCGGCGCGCGGGGTTGCCGATCCACGTCCGTTCGTCATACTCGACCAACACCGGCACGATGGTCACCGGATCGATGGAGGACCTTCCTGTGGAACAGGCACTGATCACCGGGGTCGCCCACGACCGCAGCGAGGCGAAGATCACCATCGTCGGGGTGCCCGACGAGCCGGGTGCCGCCGCGCGGATCTTCGACACCGTGGCCGGCGCCGAGATCAACATCGACATGATCGTGCAGAACGTGTCCACCGAGGGCACCGGCCGCACGGACATCTCCTTCACGCTGCCCAAGACCGACGGCCCGACCGCCATGGCCGCGCTCAGCAAGATCCAGGAGCAGGTCAAGTTCAAGGGCCTGCTCTACGACGACCACGTCGGCAAGGTCTCCCTGATCGGTGCCGGCATGCGCTCGCACCCGGGTGTCGCGGCCGGCTTCTTCGCCGCCCTCGGCGCGGCCGGGGTCAACATCGAAATGATCTCCACCTCGGAGATCCGGGTCTCCGTGGTCTGCCGGGACACCGACCTCGACAAGGCGGTCCGGGCCATCCACGACGCCTTCGAGCTGGGCGGTGACACCGAAGCCGTCGTCTACGCCGGGACCGGGCGGTAGCGCGGATGTCGTCGCTGCCCACCCTCGCCGTGGTCGGGGCGACCGGTGCCGTCGGCACGGTGATGTGCCAGATCCTCTCCTCCCGCCGCAACGTGTGGGGCGAGATCCGGTTGCTCGCCTCCGAGCGCTCGGTCGGCCGCCAGGTCCAGTGCCGGGGCGAGTCGCTGACCGTCCAGGCACTCACCCCGGAGGCGTTCGACGGCGTCGACGTGGCGATGTTCGACGTCCCGGACGCGGTCTCGGCCGAGTGGGCACCGGTCGCGGTCAGCCGCGGGGCGGTCGCGGTGGACAACTCCGGCGCGTTCCGGATGGACCGTGACGTGCCGCTGGTCGTTCCCGAGATCAACCCGGAGCAGGTCCGGAACCGGCCGAAGGGGATCATCGCCAACGCCAACTGCACCACCCTGGCGATGATCGTGGCGATCGCCCCGCTGCACCGCGAGTACGGGCTGCGCGAGCTTGTGCTCGCGTCGTACCAGGCGGTCTCCGGGGCGGGGCAGGCCGGCGTGGACGCGCTGCACGCCCAGCTCGGCAAGATCGCCGGGGACCGGGTGCTCGGCTCCCGGCCGGGCGACGTCCGGCAGGCGGTCGGCGACGAGCTGGGCCCGTTCCCGGCGCCGCTCGCGCTCAACGTGGTGCCCTGGGCCGGCTCACTCGCGGACGGCGGCTGGTCGTCCGAGGAGCTGAAGATGCGCAACGAGTCGCGCAAGATCCTCGGGCTGCCCGACCTCAAGGTCTCCGCGACCTGCGTCCGGGTGCCCGTGGTGACCGGCCACTCGGTCGCGGTGCACGCGGTCTTCGCCACCGAGGTCGACGCCGAGGGCGCCCGCGAGGTGCTGCGCAACGCGCCCGGCGTGATCCTGGTCGACGACCCGGCCGCCGGCGAGTTCCCGATGCCGATCGACGCGGTGGGCACCGACCCGTCCTGGGTCGGCCGGATCCGCCGCGCCGTCGACGACCCGCGTGCCCTCGACCTCTTCGTCACCGGCGACAACCTGCGCAAGGGCGCCGCCCTGAACACCGCCCAGATCGCCGAGCTGCTGGCCAAAGAGCTGACCCGCTGATCCGCGGCCCGCGTCCGCCGCGCCCGGCCGGTGCGGGTGCCCGTGCCGGTCAGGCGGCGGAGAGGTGCACGCCGTCGCGGCCGTCCCGCTTGACTGCGTAGAGGGCCTGGTCGGCGCGGCGCAGGGTCCGCTCCG